>JBBRDN010000119.1:0-13263 GCA_038203875.1 Verrucomicrobiota bacterium | reverse complement strand
ATCAATCCACCGACCGCCACAGCCGTCGCTCCGGCAGGCAGGCACCACCATTCGGCGAACCACCGGGAGAGCCGATCGCCCAGGGTCGACTCTCTCTGGACGACGGCGACCCGAACCTGCAAACGAGCGGCGCGAAGCCTTTGCATCAGTGCTGCTTTCGGGGCGGACGGTTGCAACCGCTCCAGCTCTCGTTGCAACAGGTCTGAATCGTGGTCGTTCATTTCATCACCTCATTCAAAAGTCTCTTCAAAGTCTCCAGTCCGTAGCGGTAACGGGAGGTAACTGTGTTCAGCGGGGCTCCGGTCACGTCGGCAATTTCCTGAAACGTGAGGCCGCTCCACGTTTTCAATGTCACCACTTCCTGCTGGGCTGCCGGGAGCCGCTTCACGGCGTCCTCCAGCATTCGCCGGGATTCGCCATCGGCGAGGTCCGGCTCGAACCACGGTTCCGCTCCCAAGTCCGCCACAACCGTGTCTTCCCGTCGCGCTCGCCGGTCCAAGCTGCGGGCAAGATCGATGGCTCGTCGCCGGATAGTGGCGACGACCAGAGCGATTGGCGGCGCTTGCCCGCCCGAGCGTTCCCACGCTTCGACGAGTGCTTCCTGGAGCACGTCCTCGGCGTCCGCCGCGCACCGGGTTTGCTGCCGGGCATACACGAGGAGCCGCGAGGCGTTTGCCTCCAGCCAACCGTCCCAGACCTCGGCTTGGGGATGAACTAGCACGGGGACTTTGTTCCAATCTATCCACCCGAAGAGCGGCACGGGACGGGGCATTTGTCTGTGCCGTCACCGGAATGTTCAAAAACAGCCTCGCCAAGGGGCTTGCCCTCCGGCGTTTCGCTGGCACACTCCGCGGCTCCCGGTTCGGACCGGGAACAAGACACTATCCAGCTTTTTATGCAGCATATCCGCAACATCGCGATCATCGCACACGTCGATCACGGCAAGACGACGTTGGTCGACTGCCTCCTCAAACAGTCGGGAACCTTCCGCGCCAACCAGCACGAATCCTCCGAGGAGCGCCTCATGGACTCGATGGACCTTGAGAAGGAAAAGGGCATTACGATCCGCGCCAAGAACGCCGCCTTCAAATACAAGAACTTCCACATCAACATCGTCGACACCCCCGGCCACGCCGACTTCGGCGGCGAGGTGGAGCGCATCATGAACATGATCGACGGTGTGCTGCTCGTCGTCGACTCGACGGATGGCCCGCAGGCTCAGACCCGTTTTGTGCTGCGCAAGGCGCTCGAAGCCGGTGCCAAGCCCATCGTCGTCATCAACAAGATCGACCGCGACAACGCCACTCCGAAAAAGGTGCTCGACCAGGTTTTCGAGCTCTTCATGTCGCTCAATGCGACGGACGAGCAGCTCGACTTCCCGTTCATCTACTGCTCCGCCAAGCAGGGCTACGCCAAGGCCGAGCTCGACCATGTTTCCGGCACCATGGAGCCGCTCTTCGACGCGATCGTGAAGCACATCCCACCGCCCCGGGCGCACGCTGGCGAGGGCTTCCAGCTCCTCGTCGCCAATCTGGATTACAGCGACTACCTCGGCCGGATCGCCTTCGGCAAGATCCATGAAGGCAAGGTCAAGGTGGGCGATCCCGCGATCTGCCGTCACGGCAAGGGCCGGATCACGAAGGGCAAGATCACCGCGATCTACCACTTCGAGGGCATGAAGCGCATCGAGGTCCAGGAAGCGGGAGCCGGCGACATCGTCGGGCTGACCGGCTTCGAAGACGTCTTTATCGGCGAGAGCATCTGCGACTCGGATGTCCGCCCTGCCCTGCCCTACATCCCCACCGATCCGCCGACGATCCAGATGGAGTTCGCCGTCAATGACGGCCCGCTCGCCGGCCAGGAGGGCAAGCTCGTGACGGCCCGCAACATCTGGGACCGCCTCACCAAGGAAATCCGAACCAACGTCGCCCTTCGCGTGGCCCAGACGAGCGATGCGAAGATCTTCGCCGTCGCGGGCCGCGGCGAGATGCAGATCGCGATCCTCGTCGAGCAGATGCGCCGGGAAGGATTCGAAGTCCTCGTGTCCCGTCCTGAGGTGCTCTGGAAAAAGGACGCGAACGGCAATGCGCTGGAACCCATCGAGAAGCTCTACGTCGAAGTCCCGAGCGAAAACCTCGGCGCGATCATGGAAAACCTCTCCACCAGGAAGGCCCAGATCACGAACATGAACCATGTCGGCAATCTAGTCTCCCTCGAGGCCCTCGCCCCTACGCGCGGCCTCATCGGCTTCGAGACCGACCTTGTGAACTCCACCAAGGGCATGGGCGTCATGAGCCATCTGTTCCACGAATACGGCGAGGACCGCGGTGAGATCGCCGCCCGGAAGAACGGCTCGCTCGTCTCCATGGACAACGGCGTCGCCACCAGCTACGCGCTCAACATGGTGCAGGAACGCGGCCGCCTGATGATCGAGGCCGGCGACCCGATCTACGTCGGCATGATCGTCGGCGAGAACACCCGCGAGGACGACATCATGGTCAACCCGGTGCGGGAAAAGAGGCTCAACAACATGCGCTCTGGTGGCGACGGCAAGGGCATCCAGCTCGCGCCACCGTTGAAACTCAGTCTCGAGCGCGCCATCGAATACATTGACGTGGACGAATACGTCGAGGCCACGCCGAAGAACCTTCGCCTCCGCAAAAAGGTGCTCGACGAAACCGCCCGCAAACGCTCGGAGAAATCCCGCAAGCTCAAGTTCATCGAAGACTAGGCGGGCACCGTTCAATTCTTTCACGCCCGGGTTTCGAACAATCGAACCCGGGCTTTTTCGTCCTCCTGCTCGTCCACTGGCATCGTAGGCCACCCGCTTGAACCGCAGTTCCCTTGCGGAGCCGGAGCATTTGCAGCTTCCATCTGCATTGAACCATTTTGCGGCTTGGAACGAAGAGTCCGACGCCGTTATCTATCCGCTTCCGTTTCGCCGACGGTCCCCGAATGCCCAGCGTCTACATCAAGACCTACGGTTGCCAGATGAACGAGCGCGACAGCGAAGCCGTCGCCGCCCAGCTCGTCTCGAAAGGCTATTCCCTCGCGGGCTCGGAGACCTCGGCGGACGTGGTGCTCCTGAACACATGCTCTGTCCGTGATCTTGCGGAGCAGAAAGCCATCCAGAAAATGCGGAACATGGTCGGCGTCGCCCGCCGCGAACGCCCGGACCAGGTCTTCGGCTTCATGGGCTGCATGGCCCAGAGCCGGGGCCGCGAGCTGATTGACCGCCTCCCCGACGTAGACCTCGTGCTCGGCACGCAGAAGTTCCACCGCGCGGCCGAATACCTCGACGAACTTCTCGCCGGTCGCCGCGACAAGATCGTCGATACCGACGAAGAAGCCGGCAGCCAGGCCACGATCCGCGAGCATATCCTGGACGGCGGCAAAGGAGGACAACAGGCGGTCACCGCCTTCGTCAGCATCATGCAGGGCTGCAACCAGCACTGCACCTTTTGCATCGTCCCGTTCACCCGAGGCGAGGAACGCAGCCGCACGATTCCCGACATCGTTTCTGAATGCCGCGAACTCGTCGCTCGCGGCGTTAAGGAGATCACGCTCCTCGGCCAGATCGTCACCAGTTTCGGCAAACGCGACTATCCGATCACCGACGGCAAATCCGCCTTCGTCCAACTGCTCGAAGCGGTCCATGAAATCGAAGGACTGGAGCGCATCCGTTTCACGTCGCCTCATCCGAAAGGTTACGGCGACGACTTGGCCGAGGCCTACGGCCGCCTGCCCAAGCTCGTCGAAAGCGCGCACATCCCGTCCCCGAGGGGCAGCAACCGGCTGCTGAAACTCATGCACCGCGGCTACACCCGAGAGCGCTTCCTCGGCATACTCGACAAACTACGTGCCGTGAAACCCAGCATGGGAATCACGACCGACATCATCGTGGGTTTCCCCGGCGAGACCGAGGAGGACTTCGCGGAAACCTTGTCGCTCGCGGACGCGGCCCAGTTCGACAACGCCTATATTTTCAAATACAGCCCTCGTCGCGGCACACCCGCCGCCGACATGCCGGACCAGATCCCCCAGGAAGTCATTGAGGAACGCCACGCCCGGCTGTTCGAACGCATCAACGCCATCGGAGCGGACAAGTATTCCGCCTTTGTGGGACGCCGCACCGAGATCCTCGTCGAACGTCCCAGCAAGAAGAACGACCGCCGGATGACCGGACGCACCCGCTGCAATAAGATCGTCCTGTTCGACGGCGACGACCGCCATCGCGGCCAAATCATGGAACTCGACATCACCCGCACCGGCTCATTCACGCTCTATGGCGATCCCGCCATCCTGATGGACTAGGTTCCCTGGAAGACCGAACTGAAATGCAACCCTCCCTCGCCAATGTCTCCCTCGCGCTTGGTGCGCTCCTTCTGCTGAAAGGCGCCTTTGCCTTTGCGTCGCCGAAAGCCTTCACAAAGCTCGCCCAAGGTTTCCCGCGCAGCACCGCCCTCGGCGTCGTGCTCATGCTCGTCGCCACCGGTTGGTTCCTCGCGATCGCGCAGGCCGAGTCGTTCGCCGATTTCGAGAACATCAAACCGATCATCCTCGGCGTCTTCGGACTCGTCGGGATCGCGACCTGCGTCTTCGTCCGCGACTTCCTTCCAGTGCGCGCCCTGGCTGTCCTGCTTCTCCTAGTCGCAAAGATCATGGTCGATGCCGGCAGGCCGCATCTAGGTGCAACGCAGTTGGTGTTGGTGAACCAATACCTCGCCTACGTCCTCATCGTGGCCGGGATGTGGCTCACGATTTCGCCCTACCGTCTCCGCGATTGGCAGGACTGGATCGTCGCGTCTCCCGCTCGCCTGAAGATCACTGCTGGAGCCTGGCTGGGCTTCGGCGGATTCCTGGTTTGGCTCGGGCTGACCGCCTACTCGAAACTCAACTGATCCGGACCATGGCCAGAAGCGGAAAGATCCTCGTCATCCGCGGCGGAGCGATCGGCGACTTCATCGTCACCCTGCCGGTGTTGAAGGCCCTGAGGACGATGTTCCCGAGCACGGGTGTCGAGGTGCTCTGTGCCCAACGGGTCGGTGAACTCGCGGTGGCCTCGGGCCATGCCGACGAGTTCCGCCCGCTCGAAGCACGCGGTCTCGCGCCGTTCTTCGCGCCAACCGGCCAGCTCGACGCCGACTGGCGGATGTATTTCAACCGCTTCGCCGTCGTCATTTCCTACCTCTACGACTACGACGGCACCTTCCAGAGCAACGTCCTCAAGTCCGGTGCGATGCAGTTCATCCAAGGCATCCACCGTCCGATCGACACGGTCACGACCCACGCCTCCGACCAACTCCTCAAGACCTTGGAAGCAGTGGCCATCTTCGACGCCGACGGCTCTCCCGAACTGCGCTTCGAGGAAGCGGGTGCCGGCGGGACCAAGCCCGCCCAGGAAACCGTCATCGCGCTTCATCCCGGCAGCGGAAGCGAATCGAAGAACTGGCCGCTGAACCGATGGGTCATCCTCGCCGAAGCGTTGGCCAGCGACAGCCGGCTTCGTTTCCTGCTCGTCGGCGGTGAGGCCGACCAAAAGCGCCTGCGGTCGGTCGCCCAAGTGTTGCCGCCGGATCGCACCACCGTGCTCTTCCAGAAGCCTCTGCTGCCGGTCGCGCGGGAACTCCAATCTGCCAGTCTCTTCGTCGGACACGATTCCGGGATCAGCCATCTCGCCGCCGCCCTCGGCCTTCGCGGGATCCTCCTCTGGGGCCCGACGAACGAAGCCGTCTGGCGGCCACGGAGCGAACGTTTCGATCTGATACGTCATCCCTCCGGCATCGCCGCCATCCAGCCCGACACCGTCCATGCGGCCATCGTCCGCCGGTTGTCGGCAGATTGAATGGGGAGCCGGCAAGTCCGCGCTTGCGTCGCATTTAGACCGGCCCTTTCCTCACTAAAGGATGTCCTTTCTCCCGATCGCACATCGCGAACTCGTCTCCGCCGCCCGCAAGCGGGGAACCTGGATCCGACGAACCCTCTTCTTCGTGACGATGCTCGGGATCGCGGCGTTCGTGACGATTAACAGCGGCAACAGCTCGCCGGCCCGCCAAGGCGAACAGCTCTTCGATGTCATCGCCACATGCCTTGTGTTCTACGCCGCGACCGTCGGCATCCATGCCACAGCCGACGCCTTCGGGTGGGAGAAGCGGGAGGGAACACTTGGACTGCTTTTCCTGACCGACCTTTCCGGCGGCGACGTGGTTGCGGGCAAACTCGCGGCCAAGGCGACCAACGCCTTCTACGGGCTGCTCTCAATGATTCCACTGCTGGCCATGCCGCTCCTGCTGGGCGGGGTCCGCTTGGAGCGTGTGGTCCTGACGTCGGTCATGCTGATCGCCACCAGCCTCGTCTCGCTCAGCATCGGCCTCTGGGTTTCCTCCCGCAGCACCAACGAACGGCGTGCCATGGTCCTGACCTTCGGATTGCTTTTCGTCTACTTGGTCGGCCCGGTGTTAGCCGCCGCGCTTTCCGAAGAAGTTTTCAAAGGACAGGCCAAGGACAGCTGGATCTACGGGGTCGTCAGTCCCCTGATGGGTTTGATCCATGTGCAGATCATCACGCAGGGAGGAGCAGGAGCACCGCCGTGGCCGAAGTATTTGTGGCTCTATTCGCTTGGGTTCACCTTCCTCATCAGCGCTCTCGCCGTCCTCAACGCCGCTCGCCATCTCCCTCACAGCTGGAGCCCGGAACTGTTGGAGGCGCGCAAGAAGACGAAATCGTTGCGATCCGCGGATGGACTACCACGGGATCAACGACCGACCGCGACGAGCGCCACTTTCAAGTCGATGATCGACCAATGGAAACGGCGCTACGCCGCGAAGCAGCGACCGCTGATGAATCTCCATCCCTACATGTGGCTGGGAGAACGGTTCGCCGACAAACGGCTGATGGCCGCAATCGTCACCGTGGCCTTGTTGACCCTGCCGATCGTGTTCCTGTCGACCACCGATACCCGCCTGGATTTCGGTTTGGTCGTGCCGTTTTTCTACATCGTATCGTTTCTCCTGCTCATCTGGATGGTCGCGGAGCCCATTGTCCGCCTGAACGAAGATCGCCACGCCGGTGCGCTCGAACTTGTGGTCACGACCCCCATGCAAGGCCCGGAGATCATCCGTGGAATGCAGCGGTCGATGCTGAGGATCTTTCTCGCCGCCGGTCTCGTTCTCGCAGCGGCAGCGTTGGCCCTAAGTCAGCTCATCCCTCCGTCGGAAAACGAGGAGTGGTGGGCGTGGACACCGATCATCTATCTGGCCGCATGCTTCGGTTCGTTGCGTTGGGTTGGCCCCTGGCTCGGACTTTCCTCCAAGTCCGTCACCGCCGGAATGATTCGCGCGCTCGTGCTGATGGCGTTGCCGGCAATCGTCTGGAGCGGCGTGATGATCCTGCTTGATCAGTGGCGGATGGGGAGAGCTTTCCAGGTTTCCTACCAGGGTAATCCACTAATACTATGGGTGATCCTCGGCCTGACTCCGTTGGCTTGGGTCGCAGTGCTGTTTCGCTGCCGGAGGATCTACAGCCGCCCTCGGACGACCTTCTGGAAAAGTTCCCTGTCCTACGGTGTCGCTGCGTTCATGCTGATCGCGGCGTTCATTCTGACGTTATCCGTAGGTTTCTTTTGGATTGGAGCGACGACTCACCTTCAACTGAAGATCTTTCTGTTTCTCCATACGGCCGGTTTAACGGTGATCGCCTACGGCTGGGCGAAGCCCCAATTGGAAACCCGGTTTCGCGACCTCGCCACCCGTCCGTTTGAAAGCTGAGCGATTAACCGCTGGCCCTCGGACTTTCCTCACGCTACTTCTCTCGGCCATGAAAGCCCTGTTCGCCGCTATCGCTTCCGCATGCTTGGCCATGAGCGCGTCCGCCCAGACGCAGTTGAATGCTTTACCGCTCTGGAAGGACGGCGCTCCGGGCGCGAAGGGAACCGAGCCGAAGGACATTCCCACGCTTACAGCATTCCTGCCCGATCCAGCCAAGGCTTCCGGCGCCGCCATCGTCGTCTGCCCTGGAGGCGGCTACGGCGGGTTGGCCGACCACGAAGGGTCGGCCTATGCGAAATGGCTCAACGCAAACGGGGTAGCCGCCTTCGTTCTGAAGTATCGACTGGGCTCCGCCGGCTATCGGCACCCGGCGATGTTGAACGACGCTTCGCGGGCCCTACGCATCGTCCGGAGCCGTGCGGAAGAGTGGAAGATCGACACCAAACGTATCGGCATCATCGGCTCTTCCGCCGGCGGACATCTCGCCTCGACTTTGATGACCCATTGGGATTTGGGCCAAGCCGACTCCGCTGATCCCGTTGAGCGCATCAGCAGCCGACCGGATCTGGGAATCCTCTGCTATCCGGTGATCTCGATGGGCCAGAACACGCACGCGGGTTCGAAGAAGAATCTCCTCGGTGACAACCCTTCTCCGGAACTGGTCACCCTTCTTTCCAGCGAACTGCAGGTGAAGTCGAACACGCCACCCGCCTTTGTCTGGCACACCTTCGAGGACAAGGGCGTCAAGATCGAGAACGCCATCTCCTTCGTGCAGGCGTTGAACAGGGTCAACGTGCCGTTCGAGCTTCATACCTACCAAAAAGGCCCGCACGGCATCGGCCTCGGAACGCGCGACGGCGATCCTGCGAAACTGCATCCTTGGACCACTGCCTGCTTGAATTGGCTCCGTCTGCAAGGTTTCGTGAAGTGACGCAAGCGAACCAGCCATCCCCTTCAGCCGCCTATCGGAGAGCCGATGGAAAGTCCGTGGTCGGATGCGAAAACAACACCCCGCGCTCCTCATCGAATTGGTGGATGCGTGGAGGTGCGTTCCTGGTCCTGCTCTCATGGCTCGGGGTCTTTGCCGCGGCCATGGCGCCCGTGCTGCACGCGCATGTCCATTCCGACGCCGGTTCGGAAAACCACACCTGCCTCGTCACTGCGTATGCGGATGGCCTGCTGAACGCCGAGACGCCGGTCACATTCCTTCCCCTGCCCGCTCTCGTTGAGACTCCCCGCGGGTCCACCGTGCAGCGGATTCCCGTCCTCCGTTCTCCTCCGAAAGTCTTCTCCGAACGCGGTCCTCCTTTCCTCGGCTGACCGTTTCCCCCACCTGCACCATCTCATCTCGTCCACGGCGGACGAGATGGTCGCCCTGTTTTGTGCGATTGATCAGCCGCTGTTCCCATCTGTCACCGTCCGAGTTTTCCTGTTGGAGACCCGGGCACATTCGGAGAATCCATGAATCATTTCGTCTCGTCCGTCCGGCCCGCCGTGTGGCGTGTGCCGATCCTGTTTCTTTCCATCCACGGTGCTTCCGCCGCAGTGGCCCAGCAGGCGCCTCCAGCATCGGGAAGCACGACCAACCATGTCCACGTCGAGGATGTCGTTCATCTCGACCGTGTCGTCATCACGGCCAGTCCGCTGGGACGGACGCTCTTCGAGCTCGCCGCACCTGTCACCGTCCTGGCCGATGAGGATCTAGCCTTCCGCCAGCAATCGACCATCGGGGAAACCCTCGCGCTCCAACCGGGCATCACCTCGACCTACTTCGGCCCCAATGCCAGCCGCCCCGTCATCCGCGGTCTCGACGGCGACCGCATCCGCATCCTCCAGAACGGCGTCGGCACGCTTGACGCCTCCGGGACCAGCGTGGACCACGCCGTCTCGTCGGATCCATTGACGATCAAGAGCGTCGAAGTGGTTCGGGGACCGGCCTCGCTTCTCTACGGCTCTTCGGCCGTCGGCGGCGTGGTCAACGTCATTGACAACCGCATTCCCGATGTCCGCCTCGCGTCCCCCGTCACCGGCAGGGTGGAAGGCCGTTATGGATCCGCCGATTCCCTCCGATCCGGAGGCGCCGTGGTCGAAGGGGGGCACAAAGGCTGGAACTACCACCTCGACGGGTTCGTCCGTGAATCCGAGGACCTTCGCATCCCCGGCTTCGCGAGGTCCGAGCGGCTCCGTGCGTTGGATCCCCAGCCCGTCGAGGCGGAGAACCGCCTGCCGAACAGTGCGGGCAAAGCCGACGGCGGAGCGTTTGGCGGATCCTATGTCGGCGAGAAGGGCTGGCTCGGCGCATCCGTATCGGGATTCAACAACCGCTACGGAACCGTTGCCGAACCGGACGTGACCATCCGCCTGCACCAGCGCCGGGTCGATTTTGCCGGCGAAGTGACGGAGCCCTTTGAGAAGATCAAGGCGATCCGTTTCAAGCTCGGCCTGTCCGACTACAAGCACACCGAATACGAGGGCCCCGACGTCGGCACGGTCTTCAAGAACAACGGCTACGATGGACGCCTCGAAGCCACCCACGCCGCCCTGGGCCCGTTCGAGGGCGTGGTTGGTTTCCAGTCGCAGCTCTCGAACTTCTCCGCGCTCGGGGATGAGGCGTTCCTCCCGCCCACCGAGACGTTGGTGAACTCCGGGTTCCTGTTCGAAGAGGTGAAGCTCGGAAAATTCCGCTTCGAATTCGGCGCGCGCATGGATCATCAGAACGTCACCTCGTCGGACGATCCCAACTTCGGTCCCGGCCAGTCGCGTGATTTCACCACCGGCAGCGGATCAGCGGGCATCGTCTACACGCCGACGGAGGCCTGGTCGACCGCGCTGTCGCTTGCCTACACGCAGAGGGCGCCGAACTACCAGGAACTCTTCGCCAACGGACCGCATCTCGCGACCGACGCGTTCGAGGTGGGCGAGGCCACGCTTGGCCGCGAGCATTCCCTCGGCCTCGATCTGTCGGTCCGCAAGCGCACCGGCTTCGTCACCGGCAGTGTCGGAGGATTCTACAACCGCTTCCGCAACTTCATCGCATTGAGTCCGACCGGCGGGCTCGACCCGGTGAACAACCTCCCGATCTTCACCTACGGCGAAGTGCCCGCGGAGTTCTACGGGGCGGAGGCCGAAGTCCTCTTCCATCTCATCGAGACAAAGCCGCGGCAGCTCCATCTCGAACTGCGCGGTGACTGGCTCGAAGCCTCCAACCGCGAGACGGGCGAACCCCTGCCCCGCATCGCCCCGGTGCGCTTCGGCGGTGCGCTCATCTTCAAGGAAGGTTCGTTCCGAGCCCGGCTGGAGGCATTGCGCTCCGACTACCAGGGCCGTGTGGCCGTGAACGAGTTGCCGACGGACGGGCACACCCTCCTGAACCTCGGCCTGAGTTACGGCTTCGGAACGGGACGGGTCCGTTGGGAAGCCTTTGCCAAAGGAAGCAACCTGCTTGACGAAGAAATCCGGGGCCACTCGTCGTTCCTCAAGGACATCGCCCCCCAAGCGGGTCGTGGGGCAACCCTCGGCCTGCGCGGCAGCTTTTGATCAATCGCGCGAGCAGTCTCTTACTGGAACCGGTTGAAAACAAAACGGCCGTTCGTCGAAGGACGAACGGCCGTTGAACTGTTGGCGCGGCGGAGAGCTATTCTTTCTCGACGCCGTTGTTCCACGCTTTATGCGCTTCTTCGAGCGTCGGCATCTTGAGAGGACGCACGATACGGCAACCGAGGAACTGGGCGTCGGTCAGATACCAGATGCTCTTGGGGATCTGCGGATCCTGCTGTTTCCATGACTTGTCGGAAGCACGTCGGGCGGAGCTGCGGAGCTTGTCGATCTTGTCATCCCATGAACCACCGCGGGCGACATGCCCATAAGGCGTCTTCGACGGGGTGTAGAGCGAACCCATCGCGCCGAGAGCCTTGAGCGCCTCGTAGCTGCCGGTGTCCTGGTCCATGACCCATTCCGCCACGTTGCCGTGCATGTCGTGCAGGCCCCAGGGGTTGGGCTTCTTCTTGCCGACCTTCTGATACTTGAAGTCGCTGTTCTTCTCGAACCACGCATACTCGGAAGCCTTGGACGGATCATCGCCCCACGAATACATCGTGGTCGTTCCGGCGCGGGCGGCGTATTCCCACTCGGCTTCGGTCGGCAGGCGGTAAAACTGGCCGGTCTTGGCGCTGAGCCATTGGCAATACTTCAGGGCCGAATGGTGGGTCATGCTGATCGCAGGGTAGCCGTCCTTGCCCATGCCGAAACTCATCTCGACGTAGGGTTTTGTCGGACGGCTGACAGCATCGGAGATCTTGTCCACGGCGGCGTCCGTCTTGATCTCGCTCTGGAATTTCCGCTCCTGGTCCTGATACATGAACATCTCGTATTCGTCCCAGGTGACCTCGTGGATACCCATCCAGAAGGGCTCGATCTTGACCTTGATCTGCGGCCCTTCATCCGGCGTCCGGCCTGGTTCCGTCGGGGGTGAACCCAGCAGGAATTCTCCGGCCGGGATCGGAACCGTGACGAACTTCACGCGGGTCCCGGGAATCAGGTTGGTAAGGCGGGCCATCTCGGAGGAGGCGACCTGTTTGTTAGCGGCGACGATCAGTTTGTAGATCTCCTCGCTCTTCTTGGTTTCGTCACCGGTGACTTCATCGGCCTTCTTCGGGGCGAGGACCATGCCGTCGGGCCAGATGGCGCCCTGGTTGATCCATTCCTTGAGGATGTCGGTGGCTTCCTTCGGCAAAGGGCCGCCCTTGTTGGCCGGCGGCATGAGATTTTCATCGTCCTTGGGAACGATGGTGGAGGTGTAGACATCGCTTTTGTCCGCTTTGAAAGGAACGATCGCACCTTCGTGCTTGAACGCCTCTTCTCGGACGTCGAGGCGGAACTTGCCTTTGGCAAAGTCCGCCCGGTGGCAGGCGACGCAGTTGAGTTCGAGTATCGGCTTCACGTCCTTCTCAAAGCTGATCCGGCGAATAGCTTTCAGCGGTTCCTTCTCCGGCCACGGCGCGCCGGCGAGGACCCATTGCTTGAGCGCGTCAGTCTGGGGCCTGCCCAGGACCTCGCCCTTGGGCGGCATGACGTGATCGTTGTCCTTGGGCAGAATCGTCGTGCCGTAGAGCGGGCTCTTGTCGGCGTTGCCCGCCACGAGGGCGGTGCCGTTCTCGCCGCCCTTCAAGGTTGCGGCCAAGGTGTCGAGTTTGAGCTCGCCCTTGTGATGCTCCCCGCCGTGGCAAGAGATGCAGGAAGATTCGAGAATGATCTTGGCCTTCGGGAAAAGGTCGGCCGCAGCGTCGGCGGCCTGAAGTGAAACAGCATTTTGGGCCGCGATTCCGACGGCCAGTATTCCAAGCAATGTGCGCATGGTTTGTTTGTGAGACTAAACCGAAGCGGCCGGGCTTGTGTCAACTGCCGCGGCTGTTCCGGATGCCCCACAACGAGTGAGACGTTGCGGCCAAGGATTCATTCGAACCAGCCGGGGCAGCCGACGCTTGCGCCGGGACGATCG
>JBBRDN010000118.1:0-13432 GCA_038203875.1 Verrucomicrobiota bacterium | reverse complement strand
GTGGAAAACGGTCTTTCACCTCCAGCACGATCGCCGACGTGTTGGTTTCTGGTCCCGGCTCGATCTGGGGAAATATCTGGCGGTCACGGCTTCCATTCGCCCGGTCCAATTCGGCCTGGAACACATGGCTGTTCAACAGCGTGTTCGTGCGGAGACTCGGCAACGCCCTGGCCACATTGTTGGAGGAGAAGTGCCGGTTTCCCTTCACCTGGATCTTGGCGAGCTGCCCTTCGGTCACATGAACCTGAACGACCCCGTTGGTGATCTGCTGCGGAGGCAGAGCCACGCTGATGGTGGGAAATCCGCGCCGCCGGTATTCCATCTGGAGATCAGAGGCGGCCTGGACGATTTCGGAGATGCCGAGATTGGTTCCGGTGTGAGCCCGGAACAATCCTTCCAGAACCGACGCGGTCAGGACCGTGTTTCCTCGGACCTCATAGCGGTGAACCGCCAGTTTTGGAGCCGGGGCAAGCTGCTCCTGGGCAGACAGCCGCCCATCTGTCGCAAGGCAGACCGCTCCGGCAACAAGGGCGAAGACGAATCCCGCGACTCCGTCGTGCGCACCGATGCTCAACCGGCTATTTGTGAATCGAATCATTCCAACAATGGCCGGCGAGGTTTCCATCCAATCCGAAGGCCCTTCGCGGCGAGACGGACATTCTTCCCGCCAATGTGACGATCCCAAGACGAACCGATGACCTTTCCGCAATAATGCAGACGCCACTGCGACGAGCGGCGCGGCAGCCCGGGGGGGACAGAGGGATCAGCCCGGTCCGTTCAAGGGATGGCCAGGCGGAAGAACCTCTGACCAGGCCCCGGGGCAATCGGCAGGCGGTTGGTCGAGAGACCGTTCAGTCCCACGGAATTGGTGGCCACCGGAGTCCAGTCGCCAACCGGGGCGGCCACGTTCGATGACGACAAGATCCGGAGACTGGCATTGGTGGCCCCGGCCGAACGGATCACCACGTCGGTTCCCCCGATCGCGATGCCGAGGATCTGCGGAGCCGGCGGCTGAACAGAGCCGGCCTGATAGGTGAATCCGTTCGCAAGCGTGGCGAACTGGCCGTCCGGGTTGACGATTGTCACGTCAACCACTCCCGCCAGTCCCACCGGCGCGGTTGCCGTCACCGACGTCGGGCCGACAACCGTAACCGTGCTCGAGGTTGTCGAACCGAACGAAACCGTCGCGCCATTGACGAAGTTGGAGCCGGTCAGCGTCACGAGAGTTCCGCCACCCACTGGCCCAGACGCCGGACTTCCCTGGACCAAGCCCGGAGCCGGAGTAGCGGCCGTGAAGGTCATCAAGCCATCCCAGCCGAATCTGAAGAAACCGAGATAGTTTGCGGGGCCGTTCGGGGGCGTCGGGATCGTCTCAAACAAATCGGAGCAGGTCGTGCCTTTGGCAAAAACAAATCCTGGTGGCGTCGTATTGATCACGGAGCCCTGCCAGGAGCCGCCAAACGTCCCGGCCCCCAGGAACGCCGAGGGGGCGAGAGCGTCGCCCGCCGGAAGTATCAGCGTTGTCCCGCTGTTGGAGACCCCGTTTGAAGCACCGCCAAACGTCTCGCCGTAGTTTTTCGCGCCCGACCCGACCGACTCCACCTTCACCGCCGTCCCGCCCATCGCGAGCGAGCTTACCCGATTCCAAGGATCGGAACGGCGAAGCAAATCTGCGCGAGGCCGGGTGGACCAAACCGTGTTCTTGGGTTTTTGAACCGTTCCGTTTGTGCCGACCACCGACCCGAAGACGGACCACTTCAGACCGTCCAAGCTGGAGAAAGCCGTCGACAGGCTCGTCCCGGTAAACCGGTTGATCGCGAGCGTGGAACCCGGAGTCGCGTTGTAGAATTGAGCGGCGGGCCCCAAGTCTACCGCCATTTCGCTGCTACCCCCGTCGGTGCTGAAGACGAGAACCAGATTCAGGTTGGAATAGTTGATGGCAGACGCGGACATCGACCACAGCAGACTGAGCATCACCATCAATCCTCGGCCAAATCGAACGGGTGAGCCAACGAGCGGTGTCATTAAAGATATCATCGGACCTTTGTGTGTTTTGTTCGGACGGCTAGTCGGGCGCTCCGGAGTTCAAACCTAGAACCCCTCAACCGGTCGGACCTCCTGCCCGAGGACCTCGGCCAACAGTTTTAGGACATCGGATCCCGACCGTTGCGACCGGGTATTCCAATGGATTTGCGAGATCCCGCGCTGGCACCCGCTCTCCATGAGGATTCTGCCACCCGATCTTCACACGGAACGATGGATCGCAACCTGCGCCAAAGGAGAACCATCAGCCCCGCTCAAATGAAAAAGGCGCGGACCCTTTCGAGTCCGCACCTGTCGAGGCGGGAGTATTCCCTTAAAAAGGAAACGATCGGACCATCGCTCAGTTCGGCTGGATCGGGCCGCCGTCCTCGTTGCGGAATACCTGCATGTCGGCGATCTTGAGCGCGGTGGTCGAGGTGGAGAGCTGGGTTTGCATGGCGGACACAAACGCGGGCTGGAAGATCGCCACAATGTCACCGCTCAAGGTGGTCTTCCTATACATGTGCTCGTAGCCCCAGAACGTGTAGGTGCCGTTCTTGACGAGATTCAAATCGAAGTCAGCAGCTAGCGGACCCTTCCAGATGTTGACGCCATTCCACGCGATGGCTTTGCCCGTCGTAACGCCAAGGGACGAGGCATCTCCGAGGCCCATGTAGCCGATACCGGGTTCACCGGAAGCAGTGTTGTTGAGGTCCCCCCTGACCGAACTGCCGGAAGCATGGCCGTCATTGAACGCGAAATCCGTCCAGACATTGCTCACGATCCTGCGCTGTTGGACGTTGGCGAAGATGCCGTATCCAGTCTCGGCAAGAGTGATCACGCGGGTGCCGGAAAGGGCGTTCCGTCCCGACACATTGACCAGGGTGTTCACATCCGAAGCCTTGCCGGTCCAGAACGACAATGGCCAGATGCCGTTTGCGAGCAGGCCGTCGGTGATCTTGCTGGTCACGTTGCTGACTCCGACGCTCCACGCATTCTGGTTTGCCGCCCAGGTGAACGGCTGCACCGCTATGCCGGGCTTGCCGCTCACGGCCTGGATACCGACCAGGGTGGGGGTCGTGTAGATAGTCGAGGACTGGAATGCATCGGAAAAGGCGTAGTTGGCCTTGTCCAAAGTTGCAGTTCCGGAGCTGACGCCGTTTGTGAACGCCACGTCGTTGTTCAGAGTAAGATCGCGGATGCCCTCAACGGATCCCGACCAGGAGCAGAGGACGTTGACCGACTTGCTGGACAACGTCCCGGTGAAGTTGAAGTGGTTCATTCCACTGGTGAACCCGGCGCCGGGGGCCAGGCCCATTGCGACGAGGGAGTTGTATACCTGCAGCCGGAACGCGGTGGCGCCGGTCAGGCGGACCTCGATGTCGGCGGCGTTTACGGAGGAGACCACTCCCGCGAAGAGAAGCGAGGCGGTCAGGACTTGGTTGAGTTTCATGTATGTTTACGGTTGATGGATAGATTGATGGTGGATGGTTCGGGTCGTTCGGCGATGGATCAGGATTTGTGGCCGCCCAATTTGCGACGGAGTGCGAGGAGGAATATTGCGGAAGCACTCACAAGGCCCGCAGTAGTGGGTTCTGGGACCGGCGTGACGACGGAGACGAATGACATGGCGCCCGTATCCCTGAACTCGAAGTAGCCGAGATAGGTGCTGTCGCCGGAACCGGGAATGACTTCGAAAAGGTCGGCCTGAACCAGTCCCGTAAATCCGGACCCGGTGGTCTTCTCGACGTTGTAGGAGATGTTGCCGCCGAAGGTGCCGCTCCCGACGAAGGAGTGATAGCTGAACGCCGAACCGTCGACGGTTGTCGCAGCCGTATTGCTCAGGTCGGTGCCACCGTCCTGGGCGCCGCTGCCAATGGAGGCGATCAACGCGGACTCACTTCCTTGGGACAGACTCGACCCGCGGGTCGGAGCCGTGTTCTGCACTCCGTTGACCGCCCGACCAACCGTCGCCCAGTAGCTGTTGTTGACGTAGGGAGACGTGACGGGTGCCGACTTCTCAGTCGCAACGACGGAAAAGGCGAGGTTGTTGAAATCGGTGAATGCAGTCGTCAGCTGGCTCGCCGTGAACTGGGTGATCTGGGTAGTGCCTGCGAGGTTACGGAAGGTGAGGACGCTACCGAGATTCACCGTCAGGTTCAGGTCACTGGCTCCGCCGTCCGTCTGCCGGAAGTTGAGAAGCAGGTCGTTGTCCAAGTAGGTGAACTGGGCCTTGGCCTCAACAACTCCGAGGAGGGAGGCCATCGCAGCGGCCAATGCGATGGATTTGTTTGATTTCTTCATGTTTGTGGTTTGGTTTGGGAGGGCCCCGCAAAGGGGCTCAGGACCCCAGGCTCAGCCTTGTTTGATCGACTGCACCAGTGGCGCAGCCGACAAGATTATCCCTAGGACCGACCGCACCATACGGCCGCCCCAACACCACAACTTCCACCCAACGGACATCGTCGACATGGATTGGGACATCCCTGGCCCATCCCTACACTCCTTGCCATGAAATGGTTGCGCGCAACCCGGGACGGAACCACGCAGTGAAGTCGCGAAACGGAGTTGGATCTTCACACAACGAAGCCCCGCACGGAACCCACTGCGTCCCGATCTGTATCCGACGGCCCAACCGAAAGCTCAGGCAACCTGTGTTGCCAATGGGCCACGCCCTGGCCCGGACAAATCATCCAGAGCCAATCCCACGTCAGGAAACTGGAAGCAGTAGCCGGCCTCAAGGAGGCGGCCGGGAACGACACGACGGCTCTTCAGCAGCAGCTCCGTCTCGGTCCGCAGGAAGAATGCGCCCACCTCCAACATCCACTTCGCAGCGGGAAACCCGAAACCGGGACCGTAACGCCGCCGGAACTCGCGCATCCACTCGGCGTTCGTCACGGGGTTGGGCGCCGAAAGATTCACCGCGCCGGCAATGTCTGGACGGCGAATCAGGAACTCGATCGCGCCGATCAGATCCGCCTCGTGCAGCCAGCTCATGTATTGCCGCCCACCCGCAAGCGTCCCGCCGAGACCGAGACGCGCCAACATGCGGAACGGCACGAATACGCCGCCGTCACGACCAAGCACCATGGCGATGCGGAGCATCACCTTGCGTGTCTTCGGTGTGACGGCGGCTTCCATCTCACCCTCCCAGGCGCGGCAGACATCGACGGAAAATCCTGTGCCGATCTCACCCGTGGCTTCGTCCATCGGACGGTCTTCGGCGTGCCTGTAAATGGTGGCGGATGCCGAATTGAGCCAGACGACCGGGGGCCGTGCGCATCGTCCGATCACCTGTCCCAGAACCCGTGTCGACTTGAGGCGCGACTCCAGGATCAACCGACGGTTTTCCGCGTTATAGCGGCAATCCACGCTGCGCCCGGCGAGGTTGATCAACGCGTCCGCCCCCTCGAGCTCGGTGGTCCACTCACCGGCCGTTTCACCGTCCCAGAGAACTTGTTTTGCGTCGAGCCCAGGCATCGGCCGTCGGACAAGCACGACCACCTCGTCGCCTTGCGCGCGGAACCATCGCACAAGGCTGCCCCCGAGAAATCCGCCCGCAGCGGCAATGACGATCCGACGCGGTCGAGCTTTGAAAACAGTTGGTTGATTCATCCCTGGTCCTTTCAGTTAACACGTTCCGGCCCGCCCATCCACACATCACCCACGCCGTCGGAACAAGTGACGCTGGTGAGCCGGGCCTCGGAGAGATCGGGAAATGTCGCGCCGAGGATCGACGTCTCGCACCTCAGCACGCGGCAGCGGCGCTGCTGCCATGGCGGATGCCAGATGCGGAACCGGCGACGACGACCGCCGCGATCCGTGAACGCCGTGTAACGCTCCATCAGGAACTCGGTCTCCGATCCCGATTCGCACGGCTGATCGTGGCCGACCGCTTCAAACTCGCCTTCGAACCGGCCGTCGCCCCGACGGGGTCTCACGCAGATCTGTCGCACACCAGAATCCTGGCTCAGATCAAATTTACCCGCCCGATACGGCAGCCCATAAACAGGCCCGCCCAACAGGACACTCAACCGGTTCGACAGCCATTCGACGAGGAACTGGATGCCGGCCTCGTCGCCATCACGCACATAGGTGCGAAGGTTGAGAAACCAGCTGCGCGTGACGGGCGCGAAGAGAGGTTCGGTGGGGCCTGGAAGAATCCGCAGGCGCATCCGGTCCATATGGAAGACTACCAGCGACACGAAAGCGCGCCCTTGAAACAGGTCGAGCGCGAACGGAGTCAGCCGCTGCAGGCGCGCCGGATCCACCTCGAAGTGCGCCATCAACACAGCGGTCCAATCAGCGAGGAGAAGCGGTTCGCCATCCGTCCGCTCCATCCGCGCTTTGGCTTCGGCCGACGGCGATCTGCACTCGGCGCACATTGCACCATCACCAGCCCGACCCGTCCTTTGTTTTGTTGGAGTCCTGTTCATCGTGTCTCCGTTCCATCGCCGGCTTCGAGGCTGCCGGCAGCCCATTCCTACGAACTAGCCGCCGAGCTTCGCCATCGACGGGTTGACCTGCTTGATGCCCTGGGAGTGCCACTCGTGCTCGATGTCGCGCATCAGAAACGCGCTGTCGAACTCGGCCGCGGTGCCAAGGCGTGTCATGAAATCCGAACGGACTTCATCCACGGCGAGAGGCCGCATCCGCCACGTCTTGCACCGGAGTTCCATGCCGTCGACGACGTCGCCGCGAGGCGTGGCCGACCAACCGATCGAGCCGGCTTGGAAGAACGCGTTGGCCTCGTCCATCGTTCCAAAGATCGAGTCGGCCGGCATCACGTCGGTCTCGGTGCCGCTCACGCGAACACCCACTTGGCTTCGGACCCCCGTCACCTCCATCGAGATGAGCCCCGCGTTTTCGCGGGCTTCGAACCGGGCCGCTCCGTGATGCCCGGGGAACACCCGGCCACCGGCCAGCCGGTTGATCCAGGAATCCGTGTCTCGACGCGGAATGAACACGCCGCTCCGGGTTTGCCCGGCTTCATCCCACTCGACCGCGATACGATGGGCGGCATTCTCCGAGGCCAAGCCGCACCAGGCTGGCAAGCCACGGGGACGAACCTGGTCGAGACGGATCAGACAGATACCCGCGATGGCGTGTCCTCGGATCCGTTTCACACGAAACGGCGCGGGCACAAAAGGCTCCAGCGCCTCCGGCCGCACCCGGAAGTTGACAAGGATCCTCCGGACGATCCGCCCGGCGATCACGGCGTTTGGCAACAAGTTCACTGCTTGCCTCCCTTCCAAGCCGCCCAGATGAACACGAACGGGAGAATGGCGAAGACGACGTTGGTGATCTGGTAGCCCACGCGGTAGACCCAATTCGTCAGATACGGTCGGACATCGAAGACGAACGCCGCAACGTAGAGCCGGAGCATCCAGAAGACGGCGAGGAACCAGCAGAAGCCCCGCGCCAACCCGCTACCGGCCGCCAATTCGTGGGCGTTCAGCGTTGTGATCAATCCCAAGCTGAGCAGGCAAAAGCCGATGAAGCCGTAGTAGACCCAGAACAGATTCCTGATGAACGGCGGCAGAACGGCCACGTGTTTCCTGAGACCCACGGCCCCCGGCATCAGGGAGCCCGGGATGATCAGGCTCAGTTGGAGCAAGCCGGCGAGTTGCAGAATGAGTTCAAGTTTCACGGGCAATCCTTCCTCGTTCAGCGCACAGGCAATGCGGGCGGGTGGAGCTGCGCCATCTTGGCCGCGCCTTTGCGCCTCATATTGTTAAAATTGATCATGTTGAAGAAGTGCATGGCTCCGAGCACGAGCATGACGACGCCCAGCTTCGACGCGAGGTATTCGACGCCTTCCACCACGGTGTCCGGATGGGTCCCAATCTTCAGGAAGAGCAGGATGAACCCGAGGTTGATGAGGTAGAACCCGACGACGAGGAGGTGGTTGACCGATCCGGCCATCTCAGTGTTTCCGCCGAAGGCGTCGACGAGAAAGATGCGGCCGTTCCGGTAGAGCGTCCGGGCGACCCAGACGGTCATGGCGATGCTGACGGCGGCGTAAGCGGCATATGCGAGCAGGATGGTGTTCATGGGATTCCTTTCTTTCTTATCCGGACGGCCGGTGCTTCGTCCCGACCTCAGGAGAGGAGAGACGAAACCGCGGCGACAAAGGGGACTATCACCGTCCGAAAGAATTGCGGCGGAAACAAAGCCGGCACCGGCGCCAACACGGCGACCACGGTGAAGGCCCGGCCCTTCCAGCCGCTTCCAAGACCCGCCGCGCGAGCGAGCGGAGTCTTCTCCAGGATCAGGGCGAGTGCCTGGATGAGAAAGTAGAGGGTCGGCAGTCCGTAGCCGCCACCGGCGGGAATGGTGATGACCAGTTCGTGGACCAAGCCAGAGACGCCGAAAACCCCAAGGACGGCACAAGCCCCGCCAGTCACGCCGGCCAGCGGTCGGAACAGAAGCCGATGCGCGACCTGTTGAAATGCGTGATTCCATCTCCGGCCCCAGAACTCAGCGAGAGATTCCGCCGCCAACGGATTCCGCATGATGGGCTCAACCGCGATGCCGGCTCTGCCAAGCAACGCGGCCATGATGTGGAAGAGCCCAAAGTGGAGCGCGAGAATGATTGCGCCCCATGCGATCCATCCGGACGCGAGGTCATGGTCCGTCGCCAACCGGGGAACCACTCCAAGAAAAAGCATCACGCCGACAAACATCCAGCCGAGTCCCTGCACGATGTCGGCCACGTGAACCGGACCAGCCTTTGCCCATCCACGAAACGGCTTCGTATCCATCCCCGGCCACGCCCACCAGAGAAGACGCGCGACCCAAGGGGCTTTCGCGAAGGCCAGATCACTTTCCGCCATGGCCCATTTGCACCCCAGCCAGATCAGGCCAGCCGCGATCCACATCTGCTGCCATCGGGGTTCGCACCGGACGAATGCGACGACGGCCAGCGCAAGGAGCAGCGGCAGAATCCGGACCCACCGGATACCCGCGCCGCGCATTTGCACGCTGGTCGTCATGGTGTTCATGGCATCTCGAAGAAGGCCGCGTGGCCGTGTTGATTGTGGGCGGCGATGCGTTCGGGAACCTTGCAGACGCCAAGCTGGTGGCGGTTCCGGGCCACCCACTTGTAGGCGCGGTCGACGAGGAAACGGATGCCCGGAAGACCCATGAACCATCCAGCCGGGGCGAAATACCAAACGGCCCGGGCCATGGCGGCGATGGCCGCGGCGCCTCCGAGCACGCGGCCGTCGGCCATGAGGAGCTTCATCTCGTCGGGCATCTCCGTGACGCCGAGCCGCCCGGCCAGCCAATGGTTCTGGAGCGGCACGAAGGTGAAGCCCCGCTTCTCGAAGACGCCGTGCCAGCGCCGAACAAGGTTGCAGCAGAAGCCGCAGTCACGGTCGTAGCCAACCCAGCCGACGAATCCTTCACCACCGTTATTGTCAGTTGTTTCTGTATTCACAGAAATTCTTTCTCAAAAAAATTCACCCGCCGAGGCCGAGGAGCTTCACGGCCTTGTCACCGAGCTTGAGGAAACGGGTCAGAGCCGACACCGGCAGCTTGCGGACCTGCTCATACCACGCGTTCGTCGTCTCGAAAAAACCCTGCAATTCCCGTAGGCGCTGCTCGGTGTATTCGGAGGTCTCCTTGTCCTTCTCCGCCTGGTCGATGCACTCGCGGAGGATCTCCAGCGTGGGATCGATCTCGCGGCGCTTGCGCTCGTCGAGCACGACGCGGAAGAGCTCCCAGACGTCCTTCATGCTCTCGAAATGGTCGCGGCGATCCCCCATCACGTGGACGATCTTTACGATCTTCCAGTTCTGGAGCTCCTTCAGGCTGTTGCTGACGTTCGAGCGGGCGACCCCCAGTTCCTCGCAGATCTCCTCGGCGTTCATCGGCTTCGGCGCGATGAACAGAAGGGCATGGATCTGGGCGACAGTGCGGTTGATGCCCCAGCGGACACCCATCTCTCCCCAGTGGAGGATGAACTTCTCTTCGACGGGCGACATTTTCTTTGTTTCTGTCACGACAGAAACTTCAGACATTCTGGCTTCCGTGTCAATGCAGGAGAATCGGGAAACAGTCCGGTCCTTGAGACAACCCCGGACGCGGCGTTGCCGGACCGCTCGGGTGGTCCCATCTTTTGGTCGTGGCTATCTTATCCAGCGGGACCCATGCGGCGAGTTTTCGGGCGAGGATCCTCGTCGGTTGCGTGCTGCTGTGCGCCGGGTGGAATCTTTCCGGAGCCGCAGTGACCGCAGGTCAAATCGGAGCTTCCAGATTCACCATCTCCTTACCCGCTACGAACTGGAACGGCTCGGTCTTGCTGCTGGCCCACGGCTTCCGACCTGACGGCGCTCCGCTGCTCGCGGATCTCGAAGAATCCAACCCGCAGTTCGCCGCCCTGCGAGAATCCGGATGGCTCGTCGCAAGCACCAGCTTCCGGCGGAACGGCATGATCATCCCCGACGCCATCGACGACCTCGATCAACTCCGCGACCATATCGCTAAAGTCCACGGCCAACCGAAACAGGTCTTCGTCCAAGGGGAGTCGATGGGCGGGACCATCTCGACGCTGATGGCGGAGCGCTCCCCGGGCCGCTACGCCGGTTTCCTCGCCATCGGCGCGGCCCTCGAAGCGGAAGATCCAGGGAACCCGCTGAAACCCTCCGGCCAGCCCCGTGTTCCACTGCTCTTCCTCAGCAACCGCAGCGAAGTCGACGGTCCCTCAGCTTACAGCACGAAAGTCGCAGAGGAGCCGAAACCCGTCGTCTGGCGTGTGGACCGGGACGGCCATGTGAATGTGAATTCGGCCGAACGCGCCCAAGCTCTCACGGCGCTGGTCGGATGGGCCGCGGGGAAGCGCCCGTCCCCGGCGGCAGTCGCGACCGTTCCGCCGAAGCCGGGCGCCTCGACAGCCAAGCGGATCCTGGGTCGCCGGGCGGAGGGTTCGATCACGAAGGTCAATCCGTTCTATGGCAATCTGACGACAAGCCTCCTAGCCGCCGACCTGGAGAGCGCCGGCGTGAAGGCGAGTTCGCGTTTCAACCTGACGCTTGGCGCCCAGACCGTGAGCGTCCTCTATGGCTCCGACTTCGGCGACGTGCCCAAGGGGGAATGGGTGGCGTTCGTCGACGCGGAGGGATTCGTCTTCATATCGAAAAACTGGGACAATGCGGCCAAGGCGACGGGTGTGAAGACGGGCGATCCAGTTACCGTGAACCGGTAGTCCAAACCTTCATTCCTCGTCTTCTGTTTCCAGAGGCCGGAGAGGAATACGAAGACGGTGAGGCTCATTTCTCACCGTCTCTTCCTCAAATCCACCCTCACCAATTCCTGATCGTTCCGCACCAGGACATGTCCGTTGGCGAACGCCGGATGCGACCAGACGACCGGTCGGCTGCCAGCGAGATTCGTCGGATCGAGCAGATGCTGGCGGCTGATCTCCTCGTAGCCGGCGGGCGACAGCTTCGCGAGGATCAGGTCGCCCTTCTCGTTCCAGATGAAGAAGCGGTCGCCGTTCTTCACAAGGAAGGCGGTGCCCCAGCGGGCGGGCTTCAGATCCGGCGTCGTCGGCACGAGCGTTTCCCAGACGCGTTCGCCGGTGTCGGCCCTGATGCAGCGCAACTGTCCATAGCCACACACGCCATAGATGTAGCCGCCTTCCATGAAAGGTGTGCTCATGAGGCTCTGGAGGCTCTCGGGATTGTTTTCGTTCTTCCCCTTGATCTTCCACACGACCGACGCATCGGGCTCGTTCGCATCCAGCTTCAGCATCATGGAACCATCGAAGAACGACGAAACGAACAGCTTATCACCCAACCGCCGCGGAGTGCCGATGGCGTGGGCCATCTTCGTCGGAAACCGCTGCATCCATAAAAGCGTGCCCGCGCTCGGGTCGAGCGAGGTCACCGCCAGCGAATCCCACACAATCAACTGCTCGCGGCCGCCGGATTTGATGAGGATGGGCGAGGAGTAACCCGGCTCCTTGGTCGTGAGAGCGCGCCAGAGTTCCTTGCCCGTGCGTTTGTCGAAGGCCATGACGGACGTGCCTTCGCCGCCGACCAAGCAGAAGAGCCGGTCGCCTTCGATCAAGGGCGACGACGCCACGCCCCACGTCTGGGTCGGCGCGTGGAAATCGGTCGGATAATGGCGGCTCCAGAGCAGCTTGCCCGACTTGGCGTCGAGGCAACGCAGGTGCCCGTCGGCTCCGACCGTGTAGACGCGGCCCGCGCTCACCTGCGGCATCGCGCGCGGGCCGGAGGGATAGGAAAGGTTGTAGGGACAGTCGTATTCGTGCTGCCACAGAAGCTTTCCAGTCCGTTCATCGAGGCAGAGCACGCGCTCCACGCCGGGAATGCTCGTCCGGTCCATGTAGGGATTCTTCGGCTGGTTCTGCGGCAACCCGGCGACGCGGTCGGTGAGGTAGACACGGCCATCGGCCACCGATGGCGCGCTATAACCGGCCCCGACCTTCACGCGCCACGCGATGGGGAGGCCGTTGGTCGGAAACCGTTCGACGATGCCGGACTCGCGCCAGACGGAATCCCGTTCCGCCCCGAGCCACTGGGCCCAGTCGGCGGCGGCCACACGTGTTTGCAACTCGGCCCACAGGCAGAGGAATGCTGCAAGACGGAGGTAATGCTTGGGTATCACGCGGCAATGTTTCGGGCAAAACGGCGAGACGGATCAAGTCGGCACACGCGCGGACGCCAAACAGGTGTCATCAAACTCCGCGGCTAGTTCGATGATCCTGGATTCTGACCAAGACGTCGCCTTATCCAACGGGAGGAGCACCAGAAAATGCCGCCTGCGAAAAGGCAGAGCCCCGAACCCGCCAACCAAAGAGATCGTTTCTCCTGTTTTGCCTCAATCGCCCGCATCTCAGGGGTCGCATCTTGAAACGGAACGCCAGGTCCCAGGACAACGCCGAGAAAAATAACCAGGAAGCCGCCCATCAAAATCAAAAGAGGCAGGTTGCTCTTGGTCATATTCTGCTTCTCGCGGTGCATCGCCTGGGAAGTGGCGCGGAAATCAGTTCAGCAGCGTAGGGCACTCTCGGAAGATCACTTCCCCGCCTTCTTCGCCAGCGCCCCTCCGATCGCCGGGGCGAGGCTTTCTCCGCGGATGTTCTTGTCGGCGATGATCAGGCCGGTGTCGCCGTCGACGAGGAGCATGTGGGGGATGGCGTGGATGCCGTAGAGCTGGGAAACCTCCGCCTGCCAGCCTCGACCGTCGTAGACGTGCTGCCACGCCATGCCGTGCTGTTTGGCAAAAGTGGACACCTTCTGCGCTGCTCCGGCCTGGTCGAGGCTGATGCTGAGGATCTCCAGTCCCTTGCCGTGGAACTTGCCGTAGGCGTCGACGACGTTGGGCAACTCGGCGATGCAGGGTCCGCACCAGGTGGCCCAGAAGTCGACGAGCACGACCT
>JBBRDN010000117.1:0-13587 GCA_038203875.1 Verrucomicrobiota bacterium | reverse complement strand
TCGTGCGCGAAGGCGACTACGGCAACTCCGCCTTCGTCATCCTGGCCGGCAAAGCCAGGGTGGTCCTCGCGCCGGGACTGCCGTCCGAACTCCTCGGCCGCCACAAGACGAGTCAGAAGGGCTGGTGGCAGACCATTTCGCAGCTGTGGCAGAACCGCCGCATCCCGGAACTCAGATCCAATCGTCGCGGACCGGTGCCCAAGGCGTCCGGCGACACCGGATTCGAGCCGCGTTTGTTCGTGCAGGACATTCCGGTGGCCCTCGACAAACACCGCACGGCCGTCCTCGAAGAAGGCGCGATCTTCGGTGAACTCGCCGCCCTGGGGCGCGTTCCAAGGACGACCTCGATGTTCGCAGCAACGCTCATCGAGCTCCTCGAAATCCGCTGGCAGGGATTGCGGGAGATCCGCCGGCACGACGAGGGATGGCGGAAGCGGATCGACGAACGCTACCGCGCCAACGCCCTGCAATCCCATCTGCTGGCCTCGCCGTTGTTCGCGAAACTCGACGAAGCAACCCTCGCCATCATCGCCGCCGGCACGCTGTTCGAGACCTACGGATCGTTCGACTGGCACGTCACCTACAAGCAGCTCCAGCGGCAGCAGACCCCGGCCGACGAACCGGTCATCGCCCGGCAAGGCGACCACACGGACGGACTGCTCCTGGTCCGTGCCGGTTTCGCGCGTGTCGTCTCCACTCTCGGCTCGGCTGAACGCACGCTCACCTACCTCGGCGTCGGCGAGCACCACGGATTGGAGGAACTCCATGAGGCGTGGAAATCCGGCGCGCCCCGGCCGTTGGGGACGTCGCTCAAGGCCGTCGGCTATGTCGACGTCCTCCGCGTTCCCACGGCCCTGTTGGAGAAGCACGTGTTCCCGGGCATGGCGATGCCGGAGAATCGTTTCGCGGCGCAGACCGCGCGTCCTTTGGCCGAGGACGGCTTCATGGAATGGATCGTGGCCGAGCGCCTGATGAACGGCCCGCGCGCCATGCTCATCGACCTCGACCGTTGCACCCGCTGCGACGACTGCGTCCGCGCCTGCGCCGCGACCCACGACGGCAATCCGCGGTTCACCCGTCAGGGAAAAGTCTTCGACCATTGGCAGGTCACGCACGCCTGCATGCACTGCGTCGATCCGGTGTGCCTGATTGGCTGCCCCACCGGCGCGATCCATCGCTCGCCACAAGACGGCACCGTGGTCATCAACGACAGCACCTGCGTCGGCTGTAGCACGTGCGCGAACTCATGCCCCTATGACAACATCGTCATGGTCGCCATCCGCGACGGTTCCGCCGGCGTCCACCGCGATTCGGCCGACGGCCAACCCATCCTCAAGGCGACCAAGTGCGACCTCTGCGCCGAGCAGGCCACCGGACCCGCCTGCGTGCAGGCCTGTCCGCATGACGCCCTTCAACGGATCGACTTCCGGCAGCTGAAGGGCTTCCAAGGACTGGAGTCATGAGTCCTTTCGGCAAAGCCATCCATCTGCTGCCGCTGATCGTGGGGGCATTGACGCTCCTTGGCGTTCCTTGGCTGTGGTCAGCCCAGGCCCGGCGCACGCTCGGCGATCCAGCGGTGATCACGGGCTGGTGGTTGTTCGGCGTCTTCGTGCTGCTTGGCGCGTTCAACGCCCGCAAGAAACTTTCCGTGCTGCCGCTCGGCCGCGCCTCGGCCTGGCTGCGGCTGCACGTGGCCGGTGGTTTCCTGGCCATCGCCCTCTTCTGGCTCCACACGCGTTCGCTCTGGCCGACCGGCGCCCATCGGCAGGCGCTGGCCGCCGCATTCTACCTGCTTTCGGCCTCGGGCATCGTTGGATGGCTCCTGCAACGGACCTATCCCCGGCAACTCGCCGATACGGGCCTCGAGATCATCTACGAACATATACCGGCCGAGATCGCCCGTCTCCGAAACGCCGCCGACCAACTCGTGCTCGACACCACCCGAGACGCCGGCAACGACACGCTCGCTAGGCACTACATGGAGACGTTGCACTGGTTCTTCCGCCGGCCCCGTTTCTTCATCAACCACGCGTTCTTCGGTAGCAAACACGCCCGGGCATGGGTCCGCCAGCAGTGTGGAGTGGTGCGTCCATACCTCGGCGCCGTGGAACGAGAGCGGCTTGAGAGCCTCGCCGCGTTGGCGGAGGAAAAGCTCCAGATCGATTTTCACCATGCTGCGCAATCGATCATGAAGCGCTGGCTCCTCGTGCACCTGCCGCTGGCGGCAGTGACGACGATCCTGGTGGTCTGGCATGTCCTGCTGGTCCACGCCTACGGACGATGAGCACTCCTCCGAAACCACCTTCGGACGGCTATGAACGGCCGAACTGCCGTCATCGTTGCGGACGCGGTGCGGAGTGGGGAACGCCCTGTTCGGAAGGACCCAACCCGGACGGCACGTGTCCGCAAAGCGAACTGCCGTGTGTTCCCCGTGCCACCCTGCGCGTGCGTCGCGGATGGATCACCGTCTGGGCATCGCTCGCCACCGCGTTGCTGCTGGCCGCCGGTTTCCACTTCGGGTCGACGGGATCGAAGCGCCCACGCTCAGCCGATCCCGGACCGCTCTCGACCAGCCACGCCGCCTTCACCGCCGAAGCCGGGTGCGCCGCATGCCACGACGCCCACGAACGCGACGTGGCCGGATTGCTTAAGGCCGTCATCAAGCCGCACGGATTCAACGAAGCCTGTTCAGGCTGCCACAGCTTCGCGGGTCCGGCCGCCACGCCGCACAACGCCGCCTTCGTCGCGCATCGGGGCCCTCAGACGACCGACTGCCGTCAATGCCACACGGAACACAAGGGATCGCTTGCGGACATCTCCAGACTGACCGGTGACCAATGCCAGACGTGCCACAAGCAGCAGTTCCAACGCTTCGATCTCGATCATCCTCCGTTCCCCACAAACTTCCCGCGCCTCTCCCGCGCGACCATCAAGTTCGACCACGCATCGCACTTCAAAGACCACTTCCAGAAGCCGGAGAATCCTTCTGGTCCCATCGTCACCTGCGCGACCTGCCACGAGTCGGCTCCATCCCGGCCCAACGTCACCACAGCCGGATTCGACGTGTCGTGCGCCCGCTGCCATGAGCTCCAGACCCGCCAGACCGAACTGACGCTTCTGCGCCTCCCGGATCCCGCGACCAAACCGCAGGAACTCGACGCCGCCGATGCAACGCCCTTCATGGCCACGCGGTTGACCGCCACCAACCAAGTCTACGGCGAACGCCTGCGCGCCCTGCTCGGCGGCATTGCCGGCAAAGGCCCGAAGGAGTTGCCCGCACCTTCAGTTCCATCGACCAACGCCGCCCGGCTGACCGCCGGCCTGAGCCATGAGCTCCTGGCCGCGCCGCTGAAAACCTGGCTCAAAGGCGAAGCGCCCAGTCTTTCGCAGAATGCGCCGGTCAGCGGCTGGTATTGGTTCGACGACCTCACGCCCGAATTGCGGCATCGCCCGGCGGGCCACGCTGATCCCGTGCTCCGCGCGTGGCTCGACCACACGGCGGCCGATCCCGCGTCCCCATTCAAGGCCGAGCTCCGGCATCCGCAGAAGGGCCCGGGGCGCTGCGCGAAATGCCACGTGCTGGATGGACCGGCACAATCCACCCCGTGGACCTACGCGCCGCGAACCACCAAAGCCCAAACCCGTTTCGCCCATGGCACCCATCTCGGACTGCGAACCTGCATCGAATGCCATGCGATGGATGCGACCGTGGATTACAACCGCCAGTTCAGCCTCCCGTCATCCCCGCCCGTGAGCACTCTCCACGGCGTCACGGCCGCATCCTGCACCGAGTGCCACGGGAAGACGAAGGTCAGCCAGGACTGCCGACTGTGCCATCGCTACCATACCGAAGCGGTGACCCATCTGCGAATTCCGCAGGCAAAATGGAAATGACGAAGGTCGAACGCGAAGGTCCGAAGGAAAGGTGAATCCGGAAGCCTGAATGTCGGCATGTCTTCAAACCAGCTGCCGAGCAGCGGAAGACCGTAGCCCCGGTCGTGAGCCCGGGGTTGAACCGATGACGGAGACGAGCACCGGAGGAGCGCCTCCGGTGCTGGGAATCAGACAGACTCGGCTTGAGGGCGCTCCCTTATGAGTCCGTTCGAGCTTCGAGCTTCCTTTGGCCTTCGTGGCTTCGGTCTTCGCCTAGGCGTCCAACACCAACGCCGTCTTCGGAACGGAGATGCACGCGAGGCAGGAGCCTTTTTCGACGGTCACTCCGGGTTCGCGCAGGTGCGTCACCTCGCCCGACTTGATGGCCACGAGGCACGTTCCACAGTTGCCGACCCGACAGCCTGAATCAATCGCCACGCCGTTCTTCAGGGCGAAGTCCAGGAGGGAGCCCGTCTCCGCATTCCACGCGCAGGTCTTGCCACTGCGACCGAACTGGATCTTCAACGCCGGTGTGGTCGTGCTGTTGGTCTGCAATGCCGGAGCGCGCACGGTGGAAGGGCCGAACGCCTCGTTGAAGATGCGGTTCTCCGGCACACCCCAGGTCTTCAGGTCCGCGACCAGCCCGCCCATCATCGCCGGCGGACCGCACAGGTAATACTCGAACGGCCGCTCCGGCAGTTCGTGCTTCAACAGGTCGACGGAGACGCGCCCCGAGTGCTGGAATGCGGGCGGCTCCATGGCCAGGTCCTCGGGCGACGGCTGGCTGTAGCAGACGTGGAGATGGAGGTTGGGATGCTTCTCGGCGACCGAGCGAAGATGGTCGCGCATGAGATGCTCGGACCCGTTCCGCACGCCGAAGAAGAGCCAGACCTCGCGTTCGGCGTCCGTCACGGTGATCGCGTTCAACATGCTGAGCAAGGGCGTCAGGCCCACGCCGCCGCCGACCAATACGACCGGTGCATGGCGCTGCAGATCGAGGCAGAACCCGCCGGCGGGCGCCTTCGCGTCGACGATATCGCCGACCTTGAGCGTGTCGTGGAAATGGTTCGAGCCGACCCCGCCAGGGACCCGCTTAATGGTGACGCGGTAGCGGTCCGGCACGCCGGGGCGTTCAGAAAGCGAGTAGCAGCGCACGACGGGGCGCGGCTGGCCGGCGACGTTGAGCTGGAAGGTGACATACTGGCCGGGCAGGAAAGGCGGCAGGGGTTTGCCGTCATGCGGCGCGAGATGGAACGAAATGATGTCGGACGTCTCGGCCACTTTTTCGACAATGCGGAACTTGCGGAAGCCGTTCCATGACGCCTCGGACTTCTCGCGCTCGAACCGGCGTTGGTCGGCGATCTGGCCGATGCGTTCGCGCAGGTAGTCCCGCTCCAGCGCGGAGGTGGACTGGGCGGCGCGGAAGAGGCTGTATTGGTTCACGATCACCTGCGCCGAAACGACGGCCAGCATCAGCAGGGCAAGCCAGGCGAGGATTTGAAAAGGCTGGTCCATCAGAGGCTATGGCCAAAGGGAGAGTCGATCGGCATCGCACGGCGGACTGGCGGAAGTGGGGAAAGGCCTTCTCATCGCCGGTTCAAAACTTGAGCCGCAGCTCCACGCGCACCCCTGAGATGTCCTTGTCGTTTTCGCGCCAGCCCATCATGGCGTCGGCGCGGAAAATCCAAGCGTGGTTCAGCGGACGCTGGTAGCGGATGCCGACGCCGTATTGCGCGCCCTGGGAGATGCGGCCGACGGCGTCGCCCATGACCTGGACCGTCGCGGCCTCGAAGACGATCTGCTGGTCGAGCTTGAAGAGGTTTTGCAGGCCGAAGGCCGCGCCGTAGGTGTCGTTGGCCGAGGAGTCGAGCGTGGGGTAGCCGGTGAGGCCGTCGGTCTCGAAGAGGATGCCCGTGTTCTTGAGCACTCCGCCGGCCCCGGCGTCGCGCGCGGCGGACTGGGGCCGGTCGAAGCCGGCGAAGAAGTTCGCATACGGCACCAGCGTGGAAGGCAGGCTGGTGACGAGGGAGTTCTCCACCAGGAGCAGGGCGCCGTTGGCCGTGCGTCCGCCCGGCTGCGCGGACTGCCCGAAGTTGCCGATGACGCGGATGGAGTTCGACACGCGGTCGAAGTAACGGCGGGTGAAACCGAGGGCGAGATTGTGGTAGCCGGCGTCCTTGCCGTCGCGCGCGTCGCGCAGATAGGCGTAGCCGGCCTCCCAGTAGCCATGGTTGGCCTCGACGAACGCCGTCGCACCGAAGATCTGCACGTGGTCGTCGGACAGCCGTCCGGCGTCGACGAAGGCGGGCGAGGTGAGTTTGTTGAAACCGGCGAAGAAGGTCAGGTCGAAGTTGCTCCAGTCGAAGAGGGCCGAATTCTTCGCGGGAATGCTGAAGGCGCCGCCGACGAAGGCGTCCTCCATCCAGACGCCGTTCTGGAAGATGAGCGGGATGAGCCCGAAGGTGAAAGGCAGGTCGAAGGTCGAGTTGTGTCCGGTGATGCCGGAGCCGATCGCCCCAAGGTCTCCCTCGAAGAACAGGGCTTCGGGATTCCCGTCCAGTTTGAATTCTTCCTTGTTCTTGGCTCGGCCGAACTCGACCCGGGTGAACTCGCCCTTCCGATCAAGCGGCCGAAAGAATGCGTGGACCCGTTCGGTCGCGGTGATGCGGAGGTCGACGTCGAGGTTGAGACGCGTGGCGACGACGCCGAAGTCTGCGGCGCCCGTGTCGTTCCATGCTGCAGCCGTCCGCCAGTCGCCGCTCGCCAGCAGGTTGGCGAAGACGAGGTTCTTCTTCCCGAGGAACTCCCGGCCGGGCTTGAACGGGCCTTCGCGATAGAGCTCGCGGCCGAGCTCTATTAACGGCCGGGACATGGGAACGGCCCGCTTGTCTCCGTAGATCTTGAGCTGCTCGTCAGCGTCGTAGCTGTTGGGGGGGTAGACCGGATCGGGCCGGAAGACCCCCGGCTTGTAGGGAATCAATTGCGTTCCGACCGGTGCGGTTGAATCGGCGGCGAAGGACGACAAGCCGGCAACGAGAAGGCTGGGAAACACCGAACATCGAACATTCAACATCCAAAACCGAAGGGGGGATGGGGGCCGGACACCTCGGATGTTCGGTCTTGGATGTTCGGTCTTGGATTTTTCTTCCGGGGATTTCATTTCACCTCGAACTCCACGGTGTAGGGATGCACGTCGAGCGTCCACTCGTTCATGGCCTGTTCCATCTCGCGCGTGGCGCCGACGAACTTCATGAAGTAGATCGGTTCAGCCCGGCTGCGCATCCGGACGGCGAGCCTGTATTTGCCGGGCGTGGCGAGCAGTTTGGCGGGCACGGTGTAGTTCGCGTCGCGGCTGGCGAGCGGCGGCAGGCTGCGTTGCTCCATCCGGATAAAGGGCGGATGGTTCATCACCGATACCGGCTGGCCCGACGGACGGATGAAGGGGATCTGGTCGATGTCCATGTTCACCGGCAGATACATCTCGCGGTCGGTGCCCTTGATGTTCGTAGTGAGAAACTTCGACTGGAGGTTGAAGAGCTGGGGATCCCTCGAGATTTTTCCGGCGGCTACGTCCAGCGAATGCAGGTCGGCCATGTCGCCGTGGCTGTCGACGTAGCCGGACTCCCAGAGATTGGTGCCGTCGGGACTGATGAGCGCGACGTTCAACCACAGCTCAGGCTGGGCACCGAGCGAGCCGCTGGGAAGGTTGTGGCCGGAATTCAGGTTGGTCAGCTTGTAGTGGAATTTCAGTTTCTTCCCGGCGGCGGGTTCGCCACTGAAGAAAGGTCCTTCGAGCTTGGATCCGTTCTCCATGGTCTGCCGGCGGAGCTCCTTCCGCTGGACGATCAGCTTCATGTTCTCATCGACGATCCGACGCGCCTCTTCGCGGTCGATGTCGTTCTCCCATTCCTTGGGGAACTTGGCCTTGAGCTTGCCGTCGCTGACCTTGCCCTCGAATTCCGACGCGCCCCAGCCGGCCCGGTAGTCGAACTTCAGCCAGGCCTGCATGGAAAAGTTTCCGGCGTCCGGATGGTGCGGGAACAGGCCCGGATGCGCGATCGGGTAGCCGGGGCCCGAGAAGAGATGGGAGCTGTGCTTGCGGCCGGGATTGATCGGCTTGCCGTCGACTATGGCGGCCGGCGCGTTGAGATATCCGTCAGCTTTGCCGGGCGTCTTGCCCATGTGGCAATCCTGGCAGGTAACGCCCTGCTTGAAGGCGGGAGACGCGCGGAACTGTTCCCAGACGACCTCGAGCTTGATGCCCGGATGGACGGCGACCTGGTGGCAGCTCACGCAGAACTCCGACTTGTCCATCTGCACCATCTGGAAAACGCCGTCATGGATCTCGCGGCCGCGGCCCTCGGGCGTGGTCTTCACCTTGTAGAAGGACTGGTTGGTCAGGACCTGCTGCATCGTCTTGCCGTCTGATTTGCCGGACATGGGCAGGACCATCGCGCCCCGCTCGATGCGGCGCTCACCATTCACACGGCCATACTCCTCGCGCACCCGATGGCACGTGACGCAGGTGACGCCTTCGCGGGAAACGGGGCTGCGGTCCCAGAGCGGCAACTCGCGGCGCTCATTGACCGTCGTGCCGACACTCGCATGGCACCGCAGACAGAACGTTCCGATGGTCCCCTGTGACAGGTCGTTTATCTTCTGCTCGAACTTGTGGAACATCGGCGAGATCGACGCGTAGGCATGGGCGGACATCCGCCATTCCTGGTAGACCTGCGGATGACACGGCTGGCACGTCGTGGCTCCGGGAAACCCGCCCTGACGGATGATGAGCTGAAGGTGCGCCTCAGCGGCCGAAGCGGCCGCGGGACTGTTCGTGGCCGCGGTTGCGCCCTGACAAATGGAAGTGCTCCCGTCGACCACGAGGAGGAGACCGATCAGGACAACGAGAACATTGCCCAGAGTCCGGGACACCTGCGCCGGACTGTTGGCTTCAGCGATGGAAACGTGAAGCGGTGTTTTCACAGGGATTAGCCGTGTAGCTACGTGATCGCGCTTCGCGGGTCAACGGAACACTTGAGATCCAGCCGCAAAACACACCGTCCCCTGGCGCTCGTCCCAATGTCGTTCGTCGACCGGGGCCGGGACTTCAGCAGTGGATCACGGGGACTATCCCTGTCCCTACCACGGAACCAAGCCGCGCTTTGCACGAAGCGGCATGTCTGGGTAACATCTCCCCCACATGAGCCATTCCGAGCGCGGACGTTTTTTGTCTGGCCTGAACGATGAAGACCTCGCCGCGATGCGGCAGGCGGCGAAAGCCCGCATCTACGCCGACGGTTCGCCGATCTGCCGCCAGGGCATGCCGGGCGACGGCGTGTTCCTGATCGAACAGGGAACCGTCCGCATCTGCTTCGAGCCGGTCGCCGAGGATCTCCATGAACTCTACCGGCTCGGTCCCGGGGAGCTGTTTGGCGAAATGGCCGTGCTGGATAATCTTCCCCGCTCCGCAACCGTTCTCGCCGAGGGCGAGGTGAGGGCGATGTTCATTCCCCGGGTCGAGCTGATGCGCCTTTTCGAGGAGCATCCACGCATCGCCGTCGGGGTGCTCCGACAAATCGCAAACCGCTTCCGCGACTTTAGCCGGCAACACGTCGAGCAGATCCTCCGGGCCGAACGGCTTGCGCTGGTAGGCAGGTTCACGGGCTCGATCGTCCACGACATCCGGGCGCCGCTGCAGACGATCGAGCTGGCCGCCGAGCTGTCGACCGATCCGCAGGCCGGGCCCGAGATGCGGGCCGCTTGGCGTGACCGCATCGTCCGGCAGGCCCACCGGGTCGACGGATTGATCACCGAGCTGCTGGAATTTTCCCGGGGCGAGGACGCGCGGGTCGACCTGAAGCCCCTGCAGTATGCCGACTTCATCCTCCGGCTGGTCGATGAAGCGAAGGCCGCGCTGGCCGAACGCCATGTCGAGATCGTGATGGAGAACCGTCCGCCGCAAACGTTCCTCGCGGGCGACGCCGACCGGCTGGAGCGCGTTTTCCAGAACCTCTTCACGAACTCGCGCGACGCGATGCCCGACGGCGGAACCATCAAACTGCGATTCCGGCTGACCGCCACCGAACTGATCACCGAGGTCGAGGATACCGGCCCGGGAATTCCCGAAGACGTCGTGATCACCGTCTTCCAGCCTTTCGTGACGCACGGGAAAGTCGCCGGCACGGGCCTTGGATTGTCCATCTGCCGCCGCATCGTCGAGGCTCACGGCGGCCGGATCGCAACCCGGCGTGAAGAGGGCCGCGGCGCGATCTTCGTGGTTTCGTTGCCGGTGCATCACTGATCCGGGCGTGGCATGAACCGCATCCGCCTCCTCTCCGAACAGGTCGCCAACCAGATCGCCGCGGGCGAAGTGGTCGAACGGCCGGCCAGCGTGGTGAAGGAGCTCGTCGAGAACTCCATCGACGCCGGAGCCTTGCGAATAACCGTCGAGATCGCCGTCGGCGGGCGCAGCCTCATCCGCATCACCGACGACGGCACCGGCATGAACCGCGACGACGCGCTGCTCTGCTTGGAACGCCATGCCACCAGCAAGATCCGCAGCGCCGACGACCTCGCGCACATCGCCACAATGGGCTTCCGCGGCGAAGCCATTCCGAGCATCGCCAGCGTCAGCCGCTTCAGCTTGACCACGCGCGAACGCGACACCGATTCACCGGAAGGCACGCAGATTCTGATCAACGGCGGCAAGATCACCGAGGTGAAGGCCGCCGGTTCCGCTCCCGGAACGACCATCGAAGTCCGGCAGCTCTTCTTCAACGTGCCAGCCCGGCGGAAGTTCCTCCGCACGGACGAGACGGAGTCGGCCCATATCCACCACTATCTGACGCTGGCCGCGCTGGCGCATCCGGGCATCGGTTTCACATTCGTCCGCGATGGTAAAACCGTTTGGCAACTGCCCGCCGTCCGCGGCGAAGGAGGTTCCGTCCGTCCTACGGATGGAAGTTCGGCCGCAGCGCGGCCGAACCCACCTGACGAAGGATTCCTTGTCGCCTTGCGCGAACGCTGGCGCGCGTTGCTCCCGGCCGAGACGCGCTTGCTCGAAGTGGATTTCGCCGGCGAGCTGGGTGCGGTGCGCGATCCTGAAGCGGAACCCGCATCCCCGGATAACCCGTCGCGGATCACGCTGCGGATTCGCGGCCTCATCGGTGCGCCGGGCGTTTCACGTTCCACCCGCGAGGACCAGCACCTCTTCGTCAACCGCCGCCCCATCGAGCATCGCGGTCTGAACCTAGCGCTGGTCGAGGGCTACCACACCGCGCTGATGAAGGGCCGGTATCCGGTCGGCTGCCTGTTTCTTGAAATCGATCCCGCTCTGGTCGACGTGAACATCCATCCCGCCAAACGCGAGGTGAAGTTCCACGACGAACGCGGCGTGCGTCGCAACGTGGCGGAAGCGGTCCGGCAGGCATTGTTGGCGTTCCACGGGGATCAGCCGGCGGCGATGACGGATTCCGGATACCGGATGCCGGAAAGGATTACGCCGGTCACGCCTGGCATCCCCGCCACGGATCACTCTTCGCGTTTTGCGACCGCACCAGCCGCAACACAGCTTCACCTTTCATCGCCAACGCAACCGCCACTCGCTGTCCAAGCCGAGCCGCTGTTCGGGAAAGCGCCGGTGGCGGATTCCGGATTCCAGATTCCGGATTCCGGATTGGTTAAAGCTCCCGTCTCTACAGGCGCCCCGGCGGCATTCGGCATCCGGTATCCGGCATCCGAACCTTCCGCCCCCGTTCCACTTCTCCACGTTCCGCTGCGCGTCGTCGGGGTCGTCGGGCGGCTCTATGTCGTTCTGGAATCCGATCGCGGACTCGTGCTGCTTGACCAGCACGCCGCGCACGAACGCATCCTCTTCGAACAGATGATGCGTCGTTTGGAGGAGGCGGGGTCAGCCGCGTCGCAACGGCTGCTTTTGCCCGAGACCATCGAGCTGGGCGTGCGTGACGCACAGTTCCTCCGCGAACACCTCGGTGTCCTGACGCGGCTCGGCGTGGGATTGAGCGAGTTCGGCGAACGCACCTTCCTGCTCGATGCGTTGCCGCCCTTCGTGAAGGCGAGCGATCCACGGCGCTTCGTCGTGGAACTCGTCGACGAACTCAAGGCCGCCGGCGAAAAAGTCAACAGCCTGCGCCTGGGCGAACACGTCGTGGCCAAGACCGTCTGCCGCCACAGTGTGAAGGCGAACGATCCGCTGGCCGGGCCCGAGCTGGAAAACCTGGTGAATGATCTCCGCCGTTGCCAGATGCCCTACACCTGTCCGCACGGCCGGCCCACGCTCATCGAAATGAACTTCCGCGAGCTGGAACGGAAATTCGGACGGGCGCAGTAGAATCGTTGGCCCCGTCGAAGCGCAGGAAGATGGCCTTCAAGTAGGCGGCTTCGGGAAAATTGGCGCGATGGTCGGGAGGATGTCCCGCCGTCTTAAGTTCCCGAAAACGCCGTCCGCTCATCCGACCCGCTTCACGCACTGCTCCGAAGAATTCTTCGGACGAGACATGGGCGGAACACGAGGCCGCCAAGAGGATGCCGTCTGGTTCCAGATGCTGGATGGCAGCCACGTTCAACTGGCGGTAGGCCCCGATGGCCTTTTGGCGTTCGATCTCGCGCTTAGCCAGCGACGGCGGGTCGACGATGACCAGTCCGAAGCGGCGTTTGTGGGGTTCGCGGAACCACTCGAAGACATCGGCCTGGATGGTTTCGTGGGGCACGGAGGCGATGGACAGATCGGCGGCGTTGAGCTGGAAGTTTTCCTTCGCCTCGCGCAACGCGTGTTCGCTGATGTCGAGACTGACGACGGAACTGGCGCCGCCGCGCGCGGCGTAGAGGCTGAAGCCGCCGGAGAAGCTGAAGGCATTGAGCACGCTCCGGCCGCGGGCGAGCGACTCGATTTCGCGACGGTTTTCGCGTTGGTCGAGGAAGAATCCTGTCTTCTGGCCCTTGAGCACATCGGCGCAGAACCAGATGCCGCTCTCGAGGAACTGGACGCGGCCACCAGGCGCAATCTTTCCCGATAGCACAGCTCCATCCACGAGATCGGGAATGCCCGAAGTGCGTGCGGCCAATTCCATGTTGCGGCTCAGACGAAGCACGAGGCTGAGACCGGGAAAGGCTTCCGCGAGGATCTCCTTCAGCAGGGCGAAGTGCGGAATCCAGACCGGACTGTAGAGCTTGAGCACAAGGACCTCCGCATAGCGGTCCATCACGAGGGCGGGCCAGCCGTCGCTTTCACCATGGATCAGCCTGTAGCCGGTCGTCTCCGGACCGAAAAGCCCGGCGCGCCGGGCGATCGTTTCCTGTAGGCGCTGCCGCCACCAAGCCGCGTCGACATTTGTCGGCTTGCCGACGTGGAGGCAACGGAACCGGATGGGTGATTCCGGCTCGAACAGCCCAACGGCCAGGAACTTGTCCTCCCGGTCGAAGACGACGGCGAGTTCACCGGCGGTTCCGGGACGGTTCTGTTCACGGATGCTGTCCGAGTAGAGCCAGGGATGTCCGGAACGGAGGATCGTTTCGGCGCGGGCGGTGACGCGGAGACGGAGACGGGCGGGAGGTTTCTGATCGGACATTGCTGGCGCCAGCGGAACAGCGGTTCAGCGCGGTTGCAACAGATACGTGGTCATGGAGCCCTTGCCCTTGACCTCGATGAGTCCACGGCGCGCCAGGTTGAACTTGCCCTTGAGCAGGAAGTAGGTG
>JBBRDN010000116.1:0-13611 GCA_038203875.1 Verrucomicrobiota bacterium | reverse complement strand
AGCTGTAGGGGTAGCGGCGTTCCTCCTCGAAGACGTAGCCCTTCGTGTCCGCGTAGCGCGCGACGTCGAGCCAATGCCGGGCCCAGCGTTCGCCATAACGCGGCGAGGCCAGCAGGCGGTCGACGACCTTGCCCAAAGCATCGGGCGACTTGTCCTTCTCGAAGGCTTTTACCTCCTCCTCCGTGGGCGGAAGGCCGGTCAAAGTGTAGGCGGCGCGGCGGAGCAGGGTGCGTCGGTCGGCCACTGGGCTGGGCTTGAGCCCGGCCGCCTCCTGCTTCGCAAGGACGAACTGGTCCACCGGATTGCGGACCCATTTCCGGTTCTTCACTTCCGGTGGCGTCGGCGCGGTCACGGGCTGGAAGGCCCAGTGTTTTTTCGCTTTCTCCGTTTCCACCTGGGCGGCCGTGAGCGTCTTGCCATCGCGCGGGTCGGGCGCACCCATCTTCACCCACGTCTCGAAGTCCGCGACCACCTCCGCCGGCAACCGCTTCTTCGGCGGCATGGCCTTCTCCTCGTCGGTGTAGCGGATGGCGAGGATGAGCGCGCTCTTGTCCGGGTTGCCGGGAACCAGCGCCGCACCGTTGTCGCCGCCCTTGAGCGTCGAGGCTTTGGAATCGAGCAGGAGACCGCCCTTGACCTTCTCGGAGGTCGAGCTGTGGCACTTGTAGCAGGACTCGACCAGCACGGGCCGGATCTTCTTCTCGAAGAACTCAAGCTGCGCCGGATCGATGGTCTGGGCGGCCACGGAAATGGCGGTGGCGTGGGCGGCGGCCCCCAGCGCGGCGGTGATGATGTTTTTCCAGCTCATGGACGACGGCCGTTCAGACGCCCGGCAGGCCCGGCGGCTTCAACGGAATGTTACCGCGAGTATGCCGCGCGCAACCGGATGGACAACCGGGAATCCGCCTTGGCCCGGCCGGACTCATGCCATGGAGAGTAGGGCGGGCTTCTAGCCTGCCCCGTTTTGACCGGTGTTCCCGGAATTTCAGTCGCCTTGATCCGCCCGCACCGGTTGGTCCCAAGGCGGGATCGCCTGGGACACGCAAGATGCACTGCCCTACCTTGTCGCAGCCGCTACGCGGCCGGTCCTCGACTGCCTTGTTCCGGCTTAGAGAGTATCTTCAAAGCAGCTGCGGAGCAGCGGAAGACTTTAGCCACGGGCGTGAGTCAGTGGTCAGCTGGAGAAAGGGGTGGAGCTCCGGAAGAGCGGCAGAGGCTCTTCTGTCGCCCTTTCAGGGCTTTGACCGATAAGGAAGCTCAGCCCACAGCTCGCGATCTAGGCTACTTTCTTCCGAACCTCCGGTGCTCGGAATCGGCACGGCTGCGGACATTGATCGCGCTCTGACTAAGGAGCTGGCTTTCGGTTCTCACGACGGCTTGCCCTGGCAAAGTCGCGTGTCCACGCTCTTCACATGCAACTGACCGGAAAGACCTGCGTCGTCACGGGCGCGGCGCGCGGGATTGGGTTCGCTCTGGCGGAGAAGCTGATCGCAGGCGGAGCCAGGGTGGTTCTCTCGGATATCGACGCAGGCGCGTTGCGGGAAGCCGTGAAGCGGTTGCCTGATGGAGGTGCAGTCTGTGTTGTGGCCGACGTTTCCAAGGCGGCCGACATGCAGCGGTTGGCGGAGGAAGCAGCCAGCGCGTTCGGGCCCATCGACGTTTGGATCAACAACGCCGGCCTCGCGAGGCACCGGTGGATTCCCGACTATACCGAGGCCGAGATAGACCTGATGCTGGATGTGAACTTGAAGGGGACGATCCTCGGCTCACAGGCGGCGTTGCGTCGGATGATTCCCCGGAAGGCCGGCAGCATCGTGAACATCATTTCCACCGCGAGCCTGCGGGGTGTTCCCAGCGAGACGGTCTATTGCGCGGCCAAGTGGGGCGTTCGGGGATTCACCCAAGGTCTGCAGGAAGAGGCGGCGCCGCATGGGATCAGAGTCATCGCGGTTTTGCCCGGCGGTGTCGCGACAGGGTTTTGGTCCGACGCTGCCAGCCGTCCGGCTCCATTGGAGAAGTTCCTCTCTGCGGCACAGGTGGCGGAAGCCGTGCGAACGCTATTGGAAATGGACGACTGGGTCACTCCGCGTGAGCTGGTGCTGCGGTCGCTCGCCGACAGTGATTTCTCGGTCAAACCCCAGTGACGGACGGCGTAGGGACGCATGGTCAGTCGACGGGCAGGGCCTGGGTGGGCGCGAGGTTCCGAGTCAGAGCACCCTTGAGATTGATCAGATCCACCGGCTTGGCGAGATAGTCGCTCATCCCTGCATCTAGGCACTTCTGGCGGTCGCCCTGCATCGCATGGGCGGTCATGGCGATGATGCGGACGTCGCGGTAGTATTCGCGGCCCGTCTGGCGGCCGATTTCGCGGATGCGCCGGGTAGTTTCGTAGCCATCGAGGTCGGGCATCTGGCAGTCCATGAACACGAGATCGTATTCCTTCCGCTCCAAAGCGGCGAGAACCTCGGCTCCGTTGGTGGCGATGTCGATCGTGTGCCCGAGCTTGGCGAAGAAGCGCGAGGCCACCTTCTGGTTCACGAGATTGTCCTCCGCCAGCAGGATGCTTGGTTTAGCGCCAGCGGCCGCGCGGCGCATTTGGTAGGTCGTATTTGAGGTGGGCTTGCTGACTGGAACGACAGGAATCGCGGGTCCGTTGATATCGCCCATCTCGTCGTCGGGCGAGGACATGGCTTCGGCAATTCCTTGGAACAATGCAGATTGTTTGAGGGGTTTGCTGAGCCAGACCTCGATGCCGGCGTCGTGGGCCGACGAGGCGAGTTGGGACCCGAGGGAGCTGGCCATGATCATGGCGGGTTGCCGGAGCATCGGGTCAGATCGGATGGCGCGGGCGAGTTGAAGGCCGTCCATCTCCGGCATCTGCATGTCGAGGATGACGACGGGAAACGGGGTGCCCGCGTTGTGGGCAGTCTTCAGCGCCTGGAGGGCGAGCGGGCCGGATTCGACACAGGTCGGGACGCAACGCCAGGCCTTGAGGTAGCTTTCAAAGATGCGGCGGTTGGTGTCGTTGTCGTCGACCACGAGCACGGCGAGCCCGGGGCGCAACCATCGTTCAGTGGCGACTGAATTCCGGTTCAGCTGCTTCTCGAAACGGATGGTGAACCAGAAATCGGACCCGAGCCCGGGCGTGCTTTCGGCGTGGACTTCGCCGCCCATGATATGGATGAGCTCGCGGCTGATCACGAGGCCGAGGCCCGTGCCCCCAAACTTCCGGGTCGTCGACGAATCGGCCTGGGTGAAGGGCTGGAAAAGTTTTTTGAGGACATCTGGCGCAATGCCGATGCCCGTGTCCTTCACGTCGAACCGGATGATGGTCTCGTTGCCCTGGTCGCGAACCAGAGAAAGCCGAACGAAGACTTCGCCCTGCTGGGTGAACTTGATCGCGTTGCTCAGGAGATTGAGGAGGACTTGGCGAAGCCGGCCTGGATCGCCGCGGAGCCGTGTGGGAAGGTCCGTCGGGATGAGGCAGGCGAACTCCAGCCCCTTCGACTGGGCGCGTTGGGCGACGACGTCGAGCGTGCTTTCGACCGCCTCGCGCAGGTCGAAGTCGAGGATCTCTAGCTCCAGTTTGCGGGCCTCGATCTTGGAGAAATCGAGGATGTCGTTGATGATCGTGAGCAGCGCCTCGGCGCTCGAAGCGGCTGTCTGGGCGAAGTCCCGCTGGGTGGCGGTGAGTGGCGTGTCGAGGAGCAGGCTGGTCATGCCGATCACGCCGTTCATCGGCGTGCGGATCTCGTGCGACATGTTGGCGAGGAACGCGCTTTTCGACTGGTTGGCGTCCTCGGCGTTGTCCTTGGCCTTCTTGAGTTCGGTCTCCTTCGCCTCGAGCTGGGAGATCTTGCGTCGCAGTTCCGTCGTGCGTTCCGAGACGCGCTTTTCGAGGTCGGCCTGCGAGTTCTGGAGGGCCTCGTCGCGGCGTTGGACCTCCGCGAGCATCTCGTTGAGGCCGTCGACGAGCAGGCCCAGTTCGTCGTTCGCGCTCTTCACGGCGCGGAGGCCGTAGTCCTTTTCGCGCCCGATGCGGCGCATGGTTCCGACGATCCGGTCGACGGGTTCGCTGACGATCTGCTGGAGCCGGGCGGCCAGGACCATGGCCAGCAGAATGACGACCAAGCCCACGGCACCGCTCATGAGGGTGAAATCCAGCAGGCGGGCGTTGACCGATCGGGTCGAGGCTTTGAGGACAATTGTCCCGACCCTGACCGTTCCCTGGAGGACGGGCTTCACGACGGTGATCGCCCCGTCGTTAAACTCCACGCCGTCAGATGGAGGTCTGGGAGGAAGGGCCGCGTTTCCTGTGGTCGATCGGTATTGGGAAACCAGCACACCTGCTTGGGAATACAGGCCGGCTGACAGGATGTCCGGATCGGCCGACATACCGGCGAGCGCCGAGTCTGTCTCCCGGGCGTTCTGCAGCATGCTCAGGCGCGTGGCGTTGAGAGTGGCAGTCGTGTCCGCGAAGTTGACGAGGTTGCGGGAGAGCTGCTGCCGCATCTCCCTAGCCTGGTAGATGTTGACGACCACGGTGGTGGCCATGATCGCGAGACCGGTCGTCACAAAGCAGATGAGCATCAGCTTGTGCTTGATCGAGAGTCTCTTGATCCACTGTTTCATCGGTTCACGCGGGCGGCGTTGGGCTCAAATTCCAGTTGTTTCAATTTCGGTGCGTTCCTTCTTCGATGAGCCGCATTTTATCCGGCGCGAACTAGGCCTTGCTGGGCAATACGGGTCCAGCCTTCGACGGTTAGGACGGATCCAGACCACCGTGATAGTGAACGGGGTTTTACCGCTTCGACTTAAGCGCTTACTCGGTGGCATTTCCCGGGTGCGGCGGTGGGATGGCCCGGGCGCACCATGAATGGAGCATGCCGCGACGGCCTGTCGGTCGGGGGGCGTCGCCGCCGATGGGCCGAAACCGAAAGTGCCATTGCGCCCAGGCTGCGGTCTCGAAACGGGCTGGCATTGAAAAGGGGTCGCCCCGATGCTGGAGAGATAATCCACATGAATGGCGTTGAATTTCATGTCCTCCTGATCGTCGACCTCCCCGATGGCGGCGCTTCGATCGTCCGTTGCCTGACCGAAAGCCGAACCGCTCGATTCCGGGTGGATATCGAGGGTTCGATAGACGCGAGCCTAAATCGGTTGGCAGGTGAGCATGTCGACTTGGTCTTGCTCGCGGTCACGGAGCCGGCGGAGGGAGGATTGGCCGGCCTTCGGCGGCTGCTTGCCGAGGCGGAGACCGTTCCGGTGATCGTGCTGGGCGACCGTGACGATGAGGCAACTGCCATCGAGATCGTCCACGCCGGTGCGCAGGACTACCTGCTGCGGTCACGTTTCGAACCCGTGGTCCTGGTGCGCGCCTGCATCTACGCGATCGAGCGGGCCCAGGCCCAGACCAAGCTGTTGGAGGCGGAGGAGCGTTACCGTAGCATCTACGAAAACGCGGTCGAAGGGATCTTCCAGACCTCGCCCGAGGGCCAATACATCAGCGCGAACAGGGCGCTGGCCCGGATATACGGATACGACTCGCCGGACGACCTGACCAGCAGCGTGCGCGACATCAGCCGCATGCTCTACGTGGAGGCCGGCCGGCGTGAGGAATTCGTGCGGACGATGCAGGAGCACGACGTCGTCAACGCCTTCGAGTCGCCGATCTACAAGAAGGGCGGGGAAGTCATATGGATTTCGGAGAACGTCCGCGCGGTCCGCGACCAGCGGGGCCGGCTTCTCTACTACGAGGGAACCGTCGAGGATATCACCGGCCGCAAACGCGCCGAGATGCAGCTGTCGCAGTCGGAAGCCCTCTACCACTCCCTCGTCGACGCAATCCAGCAGGCCATCTTCCGGAAGGACTTGAACGAGCGGTTCACTTTCGGCAACCAGCGGTTCTGCGACACGTTGGGCAAGCCGCTCGCAGAGATCCTGGGCAAGACGGACTTCGACTTCTTTCCGGCCGACCTCGCCACCAAGTATCAGAAGGACGACAACTTCGTCCTGACAACGGGCAAACACTTCGAGACGATCGAGGCGTATCAGCCGACAGAAGGGGAGACCCGTTACGTCCAGGTTCTGAAGACCCCGTTGCGGGATTTGACCGGCCAGATCATCGGACTCCAGGGGCTCTTCTGGGACATCACGGAACGCAAGCGGGCGGAGGAGCGGGAGCGGTTGGCCAATGAGGCGTTGGCCACGAGCCGAGAAGAGCTGAGGCGCAAGAACGAGATGATGGAGGAGGACCTCAAGATGGCGAACGAGATCCAGCTCGCCATGCTGCCGCAGGTATTCCCGGTGTTTCCCGCAGGCGTGGCCCCCTCGGACAGCCTGCTCAGGTTCTGCCACCGCTACACGCCCACCGGCACCGTCGGCGGCGACTTCTTCAACGTCTTCCAGATTTCCCCGTCCAAGGCCGGGGTCTTCATCTGCGACGTGATGGGCCATGGAGTCCGGTCGGCGCTTGTCACAGCGATGATCCGCGCCCTTGTGGAAGAACTGCGGACGGACACAAGCGATCCCGGGCATCTGTTGACGATCATCAACCGCGACATCCGGAACATACTCAAGCAGACGGGCTCTCCTCTGTTCACGACCGCGTTCTGCCTCGTGGTCGACATCGAGAAAAAGACCTATTCGTTCAGCAATGCCGGCCACCCGAAGCCGTTTCTCATCAATCGTCTCACACGGACGGCCGACCGGATCAAGGAAACCGACGGCAAGCGGCGGCCCGCTTTGGGGCTTGTCGCGGACACGGACTATCCAACCTTCGAAATCCCGATGAAGGCCGGGGATTCGATCATGCTGTTCACCGACGGAGTCTTCGAGGTCGAGGGCCCGGGCGAGATGCTCTACAGCCAGGAAATGCTTCTGGAGCTGGTTCGCCGGCACGCTGCCAAACCATGTCCGGAGATTTTCGACACGATCCTGCGGGAGCTGAAGGGCTTCATGGCGCAGGAGTTGTTCGAAGACGACATCTGTCTGGTGGGTGTGGATGTCGCCGAGGTGCTTCCGTAACCGGCGCAACGCCTCGGCCCGTCACTTGCCGAGGATGATGTCGGTGCGGGCCTCGCGGCCACCGGCCGACGGTCGCCGTCTCAAGCGCTTCACAGCGGATCCGAAATCATCGAGCCACGAATAGACCACCGGCGTGATCAGCAGCGTGAGGACGAGCGAGAGCGACTGTCCTCCGATCACGACGATCGCGATGGAACGGCGTTCGTCGGCACCCGGACCGTTGCCCAGGGCGAGCGGCATCATGCCCGCGACGAGGGCCAGAGTGGTCATGAGAATGGGGCGAAGGCGGTCGCGGTTGCCTTCCATGATGGCCTGCATCCGGTCAAATCCCTTCGCCCGGAGCGTGTTCATGTGGTCGATCTGGAGAATGGCGTTCTTCTTCACCACGCCGAAGAGGACAAGCAGGCCAAGGGCCGAATAGAGGTTGAGCGTCGAGCCCGTGATCCAGAGCGAGAAGAGGGCGAACGGGACCGACAGCGGGATCGAGGTGAGGATCGTGAGCGGATGGACCAGGCTCTCATACTGGGCCGCGAGGATCATATACATGAACACCACCGACAGCGCGAAAGCCCACAGGAACTCGTGGAACGTCGTGTCCAGTTCACGGCCCCGCCCGGCCACGCGCGTCGTGTAGCCCGCGGGCATCTGGAGCTTGGCGGCGGCCGCGTTCAGAGCCTCGATGCGGTCCGCGAGGGCGAATCCCGGTGCGACGCCTCCCCGGAGGCTGACCTGGCGTTGGCGGTCGAGCCGGTCGATGCGCGACGCGCTGAACTGCGAGGTGATGCGGACCACGTTGTCGAGACGGACGAGGCCGCCTTTCTGGTCCGGGACGAACAGGCTGGAGATGGTTTCCGCGTCGTTCCGTCCGCCATCGGCCAGGCGGAGCGTCACGTCGTAGTCCTCGTTCATCCTCACGTCGCGGAAGCGCGACATCTCCTCGTCGCCGCCGACCATGAGGCGGAGCGCGTCCGCGATGTCGCGGGTCGCGACGTTGAGTGAGGCGGCCCGGTCCCGGTCGATCTCGACCTGCAGCTCGGGTTTGTCCAGGCGCAGGGTGGTGTCGGCATCGATGACACCGAGCTCCGCCTGGCGTTCGCGGAAGGAGTTGGCATATCCGGCGAGTTTTTCCAGCTCCGGGCCCATGAATACGAAGTCGATGTCCCAGCGCGATCCGCCGATGTTGAAGGACGAGATGTTGCTCACGCTGGTGCGGAGCCCGAAGCGCTTCAGGCGTTGGCGGATCTCCTGCATGACCGAGCGCTGGTCGCGGTTGCCCTCGAACGCCCGCCACGGATGGAGACGGACGGTTTCCCGGAGCAGGCGCTCGAACGAGAACCGGCGATCCTCGAACGGGACGAGCCGGATGTGGGCGCGGGCCTGGTTTGGTCCCCCGGGGAAATTGCCGCCGATCGTGGCGAGCATCGTCTGGACGACGGGCATGGACCGGACCTCCGCCTCGATCTGGAGCATGGCCGAGTTCATCGAATCGATGCTGGTGCCTTCCGGGGCGTTCACGCCCATCTCGAACTCGCCCTCGTCGATGTCCGACGGAACGAGTTCCTGTTTCACCATCCCGTAGAGCGGGACCGAGAGCAGCAGGACTATGATGGAAAGAACGGCCACGACGGTCCGATGCCGCATGGATCCGGCTAGGAGACGCATGTAGGCCGACTCGATGAGCGCGTAGAAGCCTGCCCGGGATGTCCCATGTCCGCCGGCGCCGCCTTTCCGCAGCAGCCGCGCACTCATCATCGGCGTCAGGGAAAATGAAACGAGTAGGCTGACCAGAATCGCCACCGACGCGGTGATGCCGAACTGGAAGAGGAACCTTCCCGAGATGCTCGACATGAAGGAGACCGGGACAAAGATCACGACGAGGCTGAACGTGGTCGCCATGACCGCGAGGCCGATCTCGCCCGTCGCCTCCTTCGCCGCCTGGAACGGTTCCATGCCCTTCTCCTCCACGAAACGGTAGATGTTCTCGAGGACGACGATCGCGTCGTCGATCACGATCCCCACCATGAGCACGAGCGCGAGCATGGTGACGCTGTTCAGCGTGAAGTTCAGCGCCCACATCATGCCGAACGTGGCGATGACGGAGCAGGGAATGGCGACAGCCGCGATGATGGTGGAACGCCAGTCGCGCATGAAGGCCAGCACAACGATGCAGGCGAGCACGCTGCCGAGGACGAGGTGGACGTTGATGCCGTGCAGGGCCTCGTAGATGTAGCGGGACTGGTCGCGGATTACCGCGACCTCCAACTCGCGCGGCAGCTGCGCGACGATGCCCGGAAGCTTCGCCTTCAATCCCTCGATGACCGCCACGGTGTTGGCGCCGGACTGCCGCCGTATTTCGAGGACGACGGCGGGCTTGCCGTTCAGGCGGCTGAATGAGCGCTGCTCCTTGCTCCCGTCCTCGGCCCGGCCTATGTCCAGCATCCGTATCGGAGTGCCGTTGCGGGTGGCGACGACCATCTTGCTGAACTCCTCGGCGGTGGTGAAGCGCCCGAGCGTGCGCAGCGAACTTTCCTTGTGGCCGGCCGTCACGTTGCCGCCGGGGATCTCGATGTTCTGCTGTCCAAGCGCGTCGCGGACGGCTGTCACGGGAAGGCCGTAGGCCGCGAGACGGTCCGCGTCCACGGTCAGGTTCAGGGACCGGCTCGCGCCCCCGACAATGGAAATGCCGCCGACGCCGCTGGAGCGTTCGAGCTGGACCTTGACGATCTTGTCCGCGAGTTCCGTCAGCTCGCGGATCGAACGGTCGCCCGAGAGCGTCAGGGTCATGATGGGGAATGAGTCGTTGTCGAACTTGAAGACGCTCGGGGGCTGCGCCTCCTTCGGCAGCTTCCTCATCACCGTCGAGACGACGTCGCGCACGTCCTGGGCGGCCGTGTCGATGTCGCGGCGCAGGTCGAAGGTGATCATCACCGTCGAGTTTCCAGGGGCCGAGATCGAACGGAGCTCCTGGATGCCGGCGACGGTGTTCACTGCCTCCTCGATGATCCTGGAGACCTGGGATTCGACCTCCACCGGCGATGCGCCCGGCAGCGCCGTGCTGACGCGGAGAGTCGGCAGTTCCACCGAAGGCAGGCGGTCCACGCCGAGCTTGAAGTAGCTCGTCCCGCCCACGACCACGAGCGCCATGATCAGCATCAGCGCGAAGACCGGCCGCCGGATGCAGGTGTCAGCGAGCTTCTGCATTGAGGGGCTTGGGATTTTTCTGCGCTTCCAGCATTGAAACGGGACCGGAAGCGGATGATGGGGTCACGGGATCGCCGGACTGGATCCCTTCGGGCCTGCGAATGACGCGTTCTCCGGGTCTGAGGCCTTTCAGCACTTCGACGAATCCGTTCTCGCGCCGGCCGGTGGTGATGCGTTTCTCGATCGCGGTGTTGGTCGCGATGGTCAGGGCGCGTTCCGTGCCGGCGAATGTCACGATGGCGTCTTCCGGGATCACGAGCGCGGGCTTCGCGTCCTGCACGACGATGGCCGCCTTGGCAAAGGCGCCGGGCCGAAGGTGCCCCGGGTTCGCGATCTCCGCCTCGACCGTCAGCATGCGGGTGCGTTCGTCGAGGGCCGGGCTGATTCGTTGGAGCGAGCCGACGTAGGAGTTCGTATCGCCGTCCAGCGCGAGCCGGACGAGCTGGCCGGCACGGATCTGCGAGGCCAGCCGCTCGGGGACTTCCGCGCGCAAGCGGAGCGGGTCGACCCGCACGAGCACGAGCACTGCGCTGCCGGCGGCGACGAATTCGCCCATGCTGGTGAGCCGCTGCTGCACGACTCCGTCGAACGGCGCGCGGACGGACGTGTCGGTGAGTTGCTGGCGCGCGATCTCAAGTTCCGCACGGCGTTGCGCGAGGACGGCCTGCTTCTCCCGTGCATCCTGAAGGGAATCCTCGTAGCGATTGAGGTTCACGAGGTAGTCGGCCTGGGCCCGCTCCATCTCTGCTTCCGATGAGATCTTTTCCAGCTGAAGCCGGCGGAAACGCGCGACGTTCTTCTCCGCCTCCGCGAGCAGCGCCTTCGCCTCGCGCACGGTGCTGACCTTCTCGATGTCCACCTTGTCGTCGCCGCCCTCCACCGTCAGTCCGAGGCGCGCGCGGGCCTGTGCCAGCAGCGCTTCAGTCTGCTTGATGCGGAGTTCGTAGTCCCTCGGTTCGATCTGGACCAGCACGTCGCCCGCTCTGACCGCGCTCCCGATGTCGACGCTGAAGGTGCGCAGCCGTCCGGTGGTCTTGATGCTGACAGTGGCGCGGTCGATGGCCTGGAGTGTTCCGAGCGCGGTGACCGTCCTCTCCATCGGCCGCAGCGATGCCTCGACCGTCGTCACAGGGACGCCGGCCTTGTCGCGCGTCTTGCCCGCGCCCGACTGGCTTTCGCCGCACCCGGCCGCAAGAGCGAGGCAGACGACGCTCAAGGTCCTGAGCAAGTTTTTCGATACGGTCATTGGTCTGCGATTGGGCATTTGGCTTCCGGCGTTCCGTGGCTGGTCCTGGAAAACGGGTGCCACGTTCAGACGCTGGATCAGGGACGGCTGATTCAATGCAGTTGCTGGCAACCGGTTGAGCGGGCGTCGGAGGGAATTGTGACCGGACGGCGTTTGCAGGGCAACGTTGAACCCGGTATCGGCATCGCCACCTTGTGCTGCCTGCCGGAAATCCTTAGTCTGCCCGTAGCTTGAAGAAACCGACGCGTCCCGAGATTCCGAAGAAGGCGATCTATCGTCTGTCCGTCTACCTGCGGTGCCTGTCCCGGCTTCGGAGCAACGGCATCCGCACGGTTTCAAGCGAGGCACTGGCCACTGCGGCCGGCGTGAAACCGACACAGCTCCGCAAGGATCTCACCTATTTCGGCCAGTTCGGCACGCGTGGACTCGGCTATGACGTCGATCAGCTCACGAAGATGATCGCCGACACGCTCGGCACGACCAGCCTTCAGCCGGTCATCCTCGTCGGTGTCGGAAATCTGGGCCGCGCCCTTCTGTCGTATCGCGGCTTCGACCAGGAGGGTTTTGAGATCCTCGCGGCGTTCGACTCCGAAGCCGCCGCCAAGAACAAGCTGCCGGCCCCTAAGCCCATCCTGCCGATGGAGCAGATGGCGGAGTTCATCCGCGAACACACCGTCAAGATGGCGATCCTCACCGTCCCCGCCCCGGCTGCGCAGGAGGTGGCCAACGTCCTTGTCGAAAACGGAATCGTCGGGATCCTCAACTTCGCGCCGATGGTCCTCAGCGTGCCCGAGGAGGTCCAGGTGAACTACGTGAACCTCGCCATCGAACTCGAGAACCTCAGCTACTTCATCCAAGGCTGAATGTCCCGGTCAGCGGACCGGCAGTTCAGCTGAGGTAGCGCTCCACCGTCGCGGCAGGCAACGTTGCCAGGTCCATCAGGGTAAGGAAATCGATGGTCTTGAACTCCCGGTCGATGGCCGGGGCGCCGCAGATCTTCGCTCCCAGCGACAGGTAGCCCATGAGAAGGCGGGGGATCTTCGCTTCGCCCGCAGTCATCTGGTCCATCGGACATTCCCAACCGGGCTGCGGCGACACGCGAAACGTTTCGTCGGCAAGATGGCGGCGCATCAACGACGAATAGGCGGCCGCTCCGGCGGCCGCGTCTGTAGTCGGAAGGGAACTGCATCCGATCAGGTAACGCGCACCACGTTCCCGGGCGTAGCAGGCGATGCCCTTCCAGAGGAGACCGAGCACGTAGAGGTTCCTATGGCTGGAGTGCACACAGGCGCGGCCGAGTTCCACGATCCGCGGCCGGAAGGGTTCCATGCAGGTCATGTCGAACTCCTGGGCGCTGTAGTATCCGAGATTGCGCGCGGCCGTCTCTCCACTCTGCAGGCGGTAGGTCCCGACCACGTCGCCGGTAGCGATGTCCTCGACAAGCAGGTGGTCGCAAATCGGGTCGAACGGGTCTTCGTCACGCAGCGTGGCAAAGGACGCTTCCAGACCTTCGTTCATTTCCACGTTGAAAACGAGGAACCGCAGCGACTGCGCGGCACGCATGTCCCCGGTGCTTGCCCCGAGTCGAAGGCGGTAGTTGGCGCTGGCCTGGGAACGTCCTCGGGACAGGGCGCGGTCGCCCATCGATGCGGAAGATGTCGGTGTCATTGGTGACTTTGGCCGCGATCAACCGCCTCCGTCGCGCGTCGATCATCCAGCCATGATCAATGTGCGGAAGCGGGTGCCCCGCGAACAGCCTCGGACTGTGAATTCGCCGTCACGGCCGTGTGGCGAAAGAACAACGGCGATCCTCTGCCGGATCGCCGGTCGGAATTCGAGTGTTTGGATTGCGTCCGCAACAATTCCTTGGCCGCGGCGCCCGCGTCACCGGCGGCGGCTTTGGTCGCCGCAAGCCTCAAGCAGCGTGGAGCAGAAGTTGTGTGGAGGATTCGCTTTTCATGCTGAGATCCGGGTGGACGGAGTGATGGAGATTACCCCCTGTTGTTTGTGCACGCGGGGCGTGCGCCTGGGGCCGCGTTTTTCCGCTCCTTCGCAGCTGGTTTGAAGAAACTCCCTAGTCCAGCCGTTGGATCCGGACGTCGACGGTCATCTTGCGGTCCAGCGTGCCCTTGTAGTGG
>JBBRDN010000115.1:0-13625 GCA_038203875.1 Verrucomicrobiota bacterium | reverse complement strand
GATCTGTTCAACGGCATCCGCATTCGGATCAACAACCGTCTTGAGCAGAATGTGATCTTCGACATGCGCCGCGAGGTCTACGGCAAGCTCCAGCGCCTCACCATCGGCTTCTTCGACCAACGCGCTTCCGGGGATCTGATGACCCGCGTCATCGAGGATGTTAACGCCGTCGAACGCCTGCTGATCGACGGAACGGAGCAGGGGACCGTGGCAATCCTGGGTGTGTTCGGCGTGGCGGGAATCCTTTTCTGGCAGAACCCGACGCTGGCGGGCGTGGCCATGATCCCCATCCCGTTCCTGGCAGCCGGCGCCCTCTGGTATACGCTGACGGCGCACAAGCGTTACCGCGTGCAACGCCAGGCTTCGGCGGCTATGAACGCGCTGCTCATGGACAACCTTCAGGGCGTTCGGGCCATCAAGGCCTTCGGCCGCGAGCTGCATGAGGACGGACGTTTCGCCGACAAGGCGGACGGAGTGCGGCAGGGCACGTTGGTGGTGATGAAGGCCTGGGCCTTCTACTCGCCGACGATGGCGTTCTGCACGGCGCTCGGTTCCGCTCTCGTGCTGTGGGTCGGGGGCCAACAGGTCATTGCCGGCAGGATGGAGATCGGACAATTGATCAGCTTCCTCTTTTTCCTCGCGCTTTTCTACGAACCGATCGGGCGCCTGCACGGCTTGAACCAGATGCTGCAGTCGGCCCGCGCTGCCGGTGAGCGGGTATTCGACATCCTCGACGCTGAACCTGAAGCCAAGCCCTCAGTCGGTTCGTCGGCAACGGCTTCGTGGCGCGCTGAAGGAGAGGTGGTGTTCGAGCAGGTGAACTTCGGTTACGGCGCTGAGCGAAGGGTTCTGCAGGATGTTTCTTTGATCGCCAAACCCGGCCAGATGGTGGCGTTGGTCGGTCCAACCGGTGCCGGGAAAACAACCTTGGTCAACTTGATCCCGGCGTTTTACCCGCTGACGAGCGGATCCATCCGCATCGACGGGCGTGACATCTCGGCCATGCCGCTCGCCGAATTGCGCCGGCAGATCAGCGTGGTTTCGCAGGAGCCGTTTCTCTTCAACGGAACGATTCGCGAGAACATCCTCTACGGCCGCCTTGATGCGACGGAGGGCGACATGGTCGCCGCCGCCAAAGCCGCGAACTGCCATGAGTTCATCGGTCGTTTGGAGAAGGGTTACGATTCTTCCGTGGGCGAACGCGGCGTGAAGCTCAGCGGCGGCGAGAAACAGCGTGTGGCCATCGCGCGGGCGCTGCTCAAGGATGCGCCCATACTCATCTTGGACGAAGCCACTGCGAGCGTGGACACGCAGACGGAGAAGCTGATCCAGGAAGCGTTGGAACGCCTGATGTCAGGCCGGACAAGCTTCGTGATCGCGCATCGGCTGAGCACGATCCGCAACGCCGACCAGATATTGGTGCTCAAGCACGGGCAGGTGATCGAACGGGGCAACCACGAGGAGTTGATGGCCGGCGAGGGTCTTTACGCGACCTTGTGCCGCATCCAAAACGCGCGGCAGGAGGCGGAAGTTCTGGAGCGATCGACGCTCGATTGACGAAGGGGAAACGGAACGAATGTTCAGGGCTGGCGAATGCCAGTGCGATCGAGGAGCCATTTCCAGTCGGCAGCGACGTCGGGATTAGACAGCGACACCGAGGTCGGAGTCATCTGCGCGACCGGTTGGACGACGGCCTGGTCGCCGAAGACTTTTGCCCTGGTTTTCCAGACATGCATCTCGGTGTGACCGTCCGCGAAGGCGACCCCGGTTCCATTGCGGTGGTAGGCGCCAACCCAGTCGTCGACCTGGGCGCGATTCGCGACGTCGACGAGGAATACACCGTCGTTTATCGAGTCGGCATGCTCGTCGATGATCGTCCACGCCCGGGATGGGGAAAGGAGCCGGAAGTCGGAAATCCGGCGGTAGACCAAGTATCCGGAATTTACAGCCATGAGCTGGTCGGGACTGTTTCTCGGGATCGCGGTGCGGGAAGAACCGTCGACCAAGTAGTTCATCGAAACTGATCGCGCCCTGGGGATCTTCTTGCCGATGAGGGTCACCGTGGACCGGTCTTCGGGGCAACGGAAGATCCGGGCATCCTTGATGTAAGTTCCGAGCATTCCCCCGAACATCCCCCGGGTGGGGTCGTGCCGGATCAGGACCGACGTATTGGTGTTCAGTGGCGATTGGCTGTAATCGAGCCATCCACCGGCCCAGGAGTAGCGAGGAGACGACTCGGCCGCCGATTGAAGCGAAGGCAGGTTCGCGTTTACCCCGGTCATGTTGGGGACAATGCGGTCGTCATTGTCCTGGACATACATCTGGAAGGCGATGCCCAACTGCTGTTTCTGTTGAAGGCAACGGACCGCGCTTCCCGTGCTTTTCGCCCTGTTCAGCGCCGGGACCAGCAGCGCAGCCAATATCCCGATCAAAGCAACCACCGTCAGCAGTTCCAGAAGGGAAAATCCCCCTGGAGAACTGCCTGATGCCTCTGATTGAAGACGACGAACGCGCATGGTCTTTGGGTCAGGTTGAATCGGGACTATAAGGGCTGTGGGGGGAGAATCCACCTGATTCTTGGGCCGGTGGGAAGCCGAAAAAACGGGCGCCCGACGTGCTCTCAGTCAACCAGGGACACCCGATAGTAGCGTTCGGTGGAAACGGGGAGCGGCGCGTCCACGAACGACGCGGTGGTGGATCCGGCGGTGATCTCCTGGCCGAGGTTGATCCACGGGCCGTTGACCAATTCCGACTTGGATTGGACACGGTAACGCTTTCCGGGAATGGCGGTCCACTTGAGCACGATGGAGTCCGGGTTGAACTGAACTTCCGGAACAGCCAAGGCAGGGGGTTCCAGCGCACCGAAGAACCGCATGATATCGCTCATGTAGTTCGACCGCGTATCCGGGCTGAGGACTGTTTCGAACGGGAAACCAAAGAAGACCACCCGCCCGCCGCCCGCCGCTCCATCGTATTGGATCGCGGCCGCCCCTGCGATCCCTCCGCTGTAGGAAAGCGCTGCCCGGGTTCCGCCGCCGTTCGGGGTGAGCACATCTGGGTAGGCCACGGTGTAACCGCCGCTCGTGGCGTCGCCGAAAGATCCGCCGGATCGGTTGGCGAAGATCCCACCGGCCGAGACCGAGAATACTTGGGTCTGGGCGTCGTCGTTGATGTCGCCATTTAATCGCGCCCGGAGGCGGTTCGCGAGGAAAGCCCGGTCGGAAGCAGTAGGTCCCGACGCACGGTCGAGGTCCCATCCGACCTCGGAACCCGACACGAACAGGTTTCCGCGCGCGTCGAGATATGCACCGATCAACGCCTGTTCCTGCGGTGAAAACGTCCGGTCGGCGGTGCTTTCATTGCCGCAAGCCCAGACGACCGCTTCGTAGTTCCTCAACGAGATGAGGCCGCCGGACACGGTTTCATTCTGGCACGAATCAAAGGCGACGCCGTTTGTGCTGAGGGCCTTTCCATGCGGAACGACGTAGTTGAACGCGTTGTTCAAGTGAGGAATGACGCGGTCCATCGAACCGGTTGCTCCCGGTGGCGCCCACGCCTGGGCTGTCGGAGTTTGGCGGGGATTCAACCGCCGCTCGAAGCGATCGAACGCATTCACGACAAGAACTCGGGCGGCGGTCGGGCGGTTCCGCGAGCGGGCGCCGACCGTTTCGGATTGGAACGATTCGCCGGCCGAGTTTGTCGCCACGACGCGGAAGTAGTGTTCCGTCCCGGGTGCGGACGAACTGAAGGTGTAGTTGGACGAAGTGCCTCCGGAGACGTAGGCGGGATTGCCAAAGGCATAGCCGTCGGATGATCGATAGACGACGAAACCCTGGGCGTTGCCGCTGCCGACCGCGATCTGTGGCTGCCATGTGACGGTGATCGCTCCTGTGTCATCCGCCTTGGCGCGGACGTTGATCGGCGGCTCTGGCAGGAAGGCGAGCGGGCCGGAATCGAACTCGTTGAAGTAGCGGACGAGAGCGTGGTAGGTCGACCGCGCCATGAGCCGCCGCACGCGGGGATCGCGGAGGAGTTTGGCGTCGCTGGCGTCGTCGTGGAACGCGACCTCCACGATGGTCGCATCCATCTCCTTGCCGAGCACGTCGTCGCGGATTTCTCCAAACGCGAAATCCGACCGCGCGAATGTGACGGTGTTCGTGCTTCTTTTCGACCAGCCGACTTCAAGCAGCGAATTCACCGCCGCCATGTCCTCGTTGACCTCGATGCCGCAGAGCTGGGCGAGGCGAAATTGGTTCGAGCCGCCGGTTCCCGGGAACAACGAGTTGTTGTTGTAGAGGCCCATGACTCCCCGGCCGCCTCCGGCGTTCGAGTGGAAACTGATATAGACCCTTTTGTAGTAGCCACCCTGTCCCTCGCGGTTCATCTCGCGCGCCATGCGGATAGGGGCGCCGACGCTGTCCGCGCCGTCGTCGCCGCTTCCGTCGAACAGGGATGTGGATTGTCCGACGCCCAGGCTGCGTTGAACCCAGTATCGGGCGCATTCGTCCTCCCGCGGGTAGCCGGAGATCGTCGGGGTCTTGGCGACGGTGGCCACGGGCACGACGTCGCCCATGCCGTTGCCGAAACGGATCGCATCGGCGATCACGACCGAACCGACGCCCGGCGTCGGCTGCAGGTTGCTGATGACGACCGCGCCAGTCAGAGGATTCGAGCCGACGTTGAACTTGTAGGTTCCCAAATACACCCAGCCGCTGCCGACCATGTGATGAGGGATTCGCACCGTCGCTTCACCACCGACGTGCCGGATGCGGTAGAGTTGGGAGGTGCGGTTGTCGCTTCCAAGCACCCAGGTGTAGACGGGGTAGAAGCCGGCGACGGGAATGGTTGGAGTGTAGGTGGCAGTCGCCGTTTCGGATGCGGCGAGGTTCGCGAAACGATACGGCACGGCATCGCCGGCGGTGCCCCAATACGGCGTGCTGAAACTGTTGAACCAATTTCCCTGCCACGTCACCGCGGGCGAGTTGTTGTCGAGAATCACTTCGTTGGTCTGATAACCCACGGGCCTCATGGGCACGATGGTCGCGCCGGCGTTGAAGCAGTAGTTCACGAAGACGTTGAACTGATCGAGGTTCCCGTAGTCCTCCATCATCTCCTGTCCCACGCCCCGCTGCGTATACCAGTTCACCGAGGTGGAATCGTTCTGATACGTCCAGCCGTGGCCCGCACCAGCGTAGACGATGCGCCCGGTCAATCCGCCTTGCGGCTGTGTCGGGGCCGCTTCGCCCGGACCTGTGGGCAGGACCTGCGCGGCCGTCTCCGTCGGGCCCGCCGATAGGAACAGGCCGACGACGGCAAGAAGTGAAGCGGCCCCGGAAAACTTCTTCATGGGTTCACACGCCGCTCGTTCCCGTCGGTCACGCGCCAGACGCCGGAATACAGGTTCATCGTCCGGCCGCGGAGAAACCCCACCAAGGTTAGCCCGCTCTCCCGCGCCAGTTCCACCGCCAGACTCGTCGGAGCCGAAACCGCGCAGATCAACGGCAGTCCGGCCGCCAGGGCCTTTTGCACGATCTCGTAGGACACGCGTCCGCTTACGAGCAGCACGAGTCCGTTCAACGGCAACATGCCCTGCTGAAGGGCCCAGCCGATCACTTTGTCGACGGCGTTGTGTCGGCCTACATCCTCGCGAGCCACCAGCATCCGTCCCATGTCGTCGAATAGCGCCGCCGCATGGAGTCCGCCGGTGGCATCGAACGCCTTTTGCGATTCGCGCAGCTTCTCCGGGAGCAATTCAAGGATGGTGGCCGGAATTCGAAGCGACGAATCTACTGGGGGATGGCTTTGGATGACCGCGTCGATGGCCGTTTTGCCGCAGAGCCCACAGCTCGACGATGCGAAGACGTGGCGGGTCAATCGCTGGAAGTCGACCTCCACACCGGCCGCGAGGAAGACGTTGACCACGTTGCCCGTCTGGCGCGCTTGGCCGGACTCACAATGGGCCACTTCGATGATATCCTTTGCGGACCTGATCACGCCTTCGGTCATCAGAAAACCCGTCGCCAACTCCGCGTCATGCCCCGGTGTCCGCATGGTCACGGCCACGCTCCGGCCGCCCACGCGGATCTCGAGCGGTTCCTCGACCGCGATCGCGTCGGCCATCGTGGAACGCCCTTCACCGTCGACGCGCCGGATCTCGACGGCTTCGGTCATCGGTTTTGTTGAACGCGTTTCGATCAAGAGAAGAGCAGTGTTCGTTGCTGTGAATGTGGCGCGCAAAGAGCCAGCTTGAAGCCGTGCCTGCAATGGCCCGAAAGCCCCGGAGATTCACTCGGTCCGCACGACTTGCACCAGCGCATTGTAGTCCGGAACACCGCCGCCCGCATCCACGACGCCGCGCCGGATGATGACGTTGCCCTCCGGCCAATGGACCTGGAGGTTTCCGGAAGCGATCTCCGCGATATGGACGCGGCAGGCGAGTTCGCCCAAGTCGTTCTTCAGCAAAACACGGTCACCCTGCGCCAGATTCAAGGCCGCCGCGTCGTCCGCGCTTACGAACACCGCGTCGCGTCCAGCGCCCGTCAGAGGATCGACCTCGGCGTAGATCAACGTGTTGAACTGCTTCCCGCGCCGTGTTGAAACATGGAACCACCTGCCGGTGGGGGCTACATGATTGGGCGCTTGGCTGTTGGAGTCCTTCGGCACCGGGACGAAGCGGAAGTTCGCCCGTCCGTCCGGCGTCGCAAACTGGCCGCCTGCGCAGAGATGCGGCCCGCCGTATTGGAAGGCGTCGCCGATCTTCCGCAGATGCTGCACGCCTTCGTAGAAAGGCACGATCCGCGCTATCTCCTCGCGCATGACCCAGCCGGTTTCGCAGCCGAGCAGATGCGCGCGCTCCGGATGAACCGCCGCCGCAAGATCGCGCAGGATCTTCCACTCGGCTCGCGCTTCGCCGACTTGCCTGGGAAGCTCCGGCGTGAACATCACGCGGCGTTCCGTGCTTGTCTCCGTGCCGCCGTCGTCCTGTTCGTAGCGTGTCTTGGCCGGCAGCAGGATCACTTCCTCGCCCGGCTCGATGAACATCTGGTCCGTCAGGATGATGTCCTGATGCACCCGTAACGGCACCCGACTCATCGCGTCGGCCACCGCGTCGGGCTCCGGCAAGGTTCTCAGGAAATTACCGCCGACGGAGTAGAGCACGTCGAGTCGCCCATCGCCGCAGGCTTCGACCATCTCCGTCGTCGTCATGCCAGGCCAATCGGGCACGGCGAAACCATACTGCGCCGACAGCGCGGCCGCGTTCTCCGGCGTGACGGCTTTTCCACCGGGGAAAGCCGTCGAATACGCGCCCATCTCCGCGCCGCCCTGCACGCTGCTGTGTCCACGGATCGGCATGATGCCGCACTTGTCGCGGCCCACCCAGCCGCGTGAGAGCGCCAGATTGAGGATCGCCTGCACGCCGTCCGCGCCGTGCGGATGCTGGGTGATGCCCATGCTCCACACGACCACCGCGTTCTTCGCCTTGGCCAGCAGATCGGCGAACTCGACGAACGCTTCCCACGGCAATCCGGCTTTCCCCACCAACGCCTCTTGCGGCAAAGCGAGAAGCTCCGCCTTCAGCGCGTCCCAGCCATTCGTGTGTTCGCGGATGAACGCATCATCCACCGCACCGCGCTCGATCAACAGCCGCAACACGCCATGGAGGAACGCGATGTCGCCGCCCTGCGCGACGGGAAACCACCAGTCTGCGAGGTCTGTCCCGAAGAGCGCGCTGCTGGCCGACGAGGGAACCCAGTAGCGCTTCATGCCGGGTTCGAAGAAGGGGTTCACCAGGACTATCTTCGTCCCGAGCTTCTTGGCCTCGTGCAGATACTTCGTGCTGACGGGCTGGTCGTTGGCTGGGTTGGAACCGAAGAAGATGACGAGGTCGGTCCCATACCAGTCGCGGTAGCTGCAAGTGGACGCGGCTAAACCCAACGTCGCTTTCATTGCCGCCGTGGAGGGCGAGTGGCAAAGCCGGGCGGCGTTGTCGATGTGGTTGGTCCCGATGAACCGGGCCGCCTTCTGCGCCATGTAATAGACCTCGTTTGTCACGCCGCGCGCGGTGACGAAGAAGGCCAGCCGCTTCGGTTCCGACCCGCGCATCCGCCGGGCGATCCGTTGCAGCGCGTCGTTCCAGGTGATCCGGCGAAACCCGGCGTCGCCTTTGCAGCGCAGCATTGGATACGGTAGGCGACCGAGTTCGCGGAGCTGGGCGTTGTCCAACCTGAAAAGCGCAGCGACATCCGCGAGCACCGTTTCGTCCAGCGCCGGCATGGTGTTCAGCCGGAGAAGATTCAGCCGCGTCATGCACAGGTGGACGCCGTCGATCGTCCAGTCGTGAAGCCCGGCGACACCGAGGGCGCAACCGTCGCAGACGCCTTTCGTCAAAACCTTGTAAGCATAGCCGAGGTTGTCGCGGTTCTTCCAGATGACGCCGAGCATGTCGCGGAAGTGTTTCGGTTTGGTCGCGTCCAGCCCAAACGGCATCCGATTCTTCCACGACGTTTCCTGGGGCACCTTACAACTGGCCATATCCGGAACATGGCGCGACCAGGCGGGGAATGCACGTTTTGGGGTTGGACTTATCCCGCTGAGCCTGTGTCAGACGGTTCTTGGCAAGGCTAAGGCGGAAGGTTTCAAGGGAAAATCACTGGCAAAGGGTAGAGATCATCGGTCGGTGCGTTGTGCGCTTGCATACGACCGATCACATTTATCATCCTTGGGATCGAGTTAAGGACTATGGCCAACTGAGGACGCAACGTTGGTGTCTATGGGACTAATCGGAAAACTTTTCGGAAGTGGACAGGATCCGCTCGTCGAACGAGCCAAGGAGCTCGTAGCTGGGGCTCAGATCATGGCGGTTAGCTCTTTGATGCCCCTTAGTGAGAGGTTTCACTTCCTTGAAGAAATTCAGCCCGACGACTGGGACTTTTTTGTTACGGTTGCAACGGTCTTCATGGGCGCTACGAGGCTGGACAACTTAAGGCTGAATGAGGGTAGGGAAGACAAATTGATGGCTCTTGTAGCTAGTCGGTTAAGTGAATGGAACAAGGATGGGATTGATAGTTTTGAAGACTGTAAGGCCTTCTTCACATCCGCGTTCGATTCGCTCACCAATGCCGGATATGATTCACGTTTTGTGGCGTCAGATTCAGTGGGTAAATGGATCGTGTGGAATGTTTTGAGAAGGGCACCTCAATCTGACGAAGAGCGGCTTTTGGTCCGTGCGATCGGGGGAATTGTTACCCACGCCGTTTTCGATTGGTGGGAGAAGTAGAAGCGTGAGGGTGATTTTCAGATGATCAAACGCGCAGGCGTGGGCGATGAGGTTTATCATCCCCGCATACGACCATTGCTTGCCTGCCTAAGGTCGCTTTCGGAATTCACGCCCCGGAACTTCTTCTTCCACTCTTTAGGAACTTCCCTGCATTGCACCATCCCTACCGTCTCGGCTGCATCGCAGAAGTCTTGGAAGGAAAGTGGCCGGATGCCGAGCAGGAATCGGCGCTCCGGAAAGTTCGGTTCCGGTGGGAAAGCGGCGCAGCAGCGCACGCAGTCCAAAACGCTGGCGCGAGATTCGGGAAAAGGTGTGGAAGTCCGCCAGGTCTTGGATTGCGCCGGTGCTCCGGCGCTTTGAGGTGGCGTCAACAAGCTCCCGAACAAGCGGCTTCGGAGCGTGGCCTTCCAGGCCGCAGCGGCACCGAGGCATTCGCAGGATTCGATTCATCTACCGTTCCCAACTGCTGAGGCCCTGAGGGCCGCGCTCCGGAAAGTTCGGCTGCGAAGCGAGTCATCCGAGGTCGCTCGGGGAATTCACACTTCGGAACTGCTGCTTCCACTGTTCCGGGACTTCCCAGCGTCGCACCAGTCCCGCCACGTCCGCCGCACGGCGGAATCCTTGGAGACAACGATCCGTTCCGGAGAGACGGGCTTGGGCCTGGGCGAAGGCGGAGCGGATAGGAATGATTCCCCGACCAGCTTCGTCGTGATGAAGGGCCTGTGCGAAGCCACGCCGAACCTGCCCTTCAATCTTTTGCCGCCGTGCGCATCAGGCGCAGTCGATCGGGATCGTTGGGGGCGGTGGGGAGGGCGAGGGTCGGATTCACGCTCGGTGACGGGCGTTGGGTGCGGGTGTCGTCCGCGTTGAACTCGCGTTCATTCGCCTTTCGGACGATGGGGCCTTTCCATGTCCAGGCTTCGGCGTGGCCGTCGAAGAAGCTGAGGGTGGCGCTGCCTCCATGGCGGCTGGCGGGGAGGTGCCAGAACCATGTGCCGTCGTCGTCCGGCCGGATGCCGAAGGAGCTGTTGTCGATGCTGACGGGGTTTTCCTCGACCCAGACCGCGGTCTGGGCGGGACGCCGGACGGCGGAGCCGTGGGTGATCATGCTGGAACTCATGGCGCTGGCTCCCTTGATCATGTTGGTGATGGCGTTGCAGTGCAGCCAGGCGCTGACGGAATAGCTGCGGTGGTGTGGAACCGCCGCGCCGGAAGCGTCGCGGACGAAGGCACGGCTTGCGGGGCATCGCCAAGTCGGTGCGGTGGAGACGTAGGACGACAGGAGTCCGCGCGTCATGGCATTCTCGTAGTCGGGCTTCCAGATCTGGACGTTGTCCGGAGCCCAGGATTCGGAGTTGGGCAGAGACGTGTTCGACGGATCGGTCAGGTTGTTGGGAAGCAGATCGACCTCGTCGCCGAGGAACTGGGCGTAGCCGAATTGGAGCTGGCGGATGTTGTTCAGGCAGGAGGTGCGCTGGCCCGCTTGTTTGGCCCGGGCCAAAGTGGGGAGGAGCATTCCGGCCAGGAGAGCGATGATGGCAATGACGACGAGCAGCTCGATGAGGGTGAAGGCGTCGTGAGTCCCGAGGCTGCGGATGGTTCGTTTGCTTCGACGGATGGAGTTCATCGCCAGCCTTTCTTCTTGTCCCACACTTCCTGCCAACGCCGGAATGTTTCGGCCTGTTCGGGCGTGAGCAGGAGCTCGATCTGGGCGCGGACGCGGTCACGTTCCGCGATGGCGGCGGCAACGGTTGTCTTGGGCGCCGACAGGGTGGCCTCGGGAGTGCGGATCAGGATGTTAATGCGGCCGGCCTCTTCGCACTCCAACGGCAGCCAAGTGCGGAGCTGGGCGAGCGTGTCCGAGCGCCATTCGGCGTAGGATTCGACGGGCGTCGATCGCCATGGTTTCGCCGCCGCCATCCATGTGGCGGAGCTGCCCACGAGCACGATGGCCAGCAGCCACGGCCAGAATTTCGTCAGCCAAAGAACGAGAAAGGCCCCCGCTGTGGGTTTGCCTAGGGCGGCGCCCGACATCGCTTTCGTGGCCATCGCGGCGGACCACGCGTTGTCCGTCGCGGCGCCGGTCGTGGTCTCGGATGTTTGCCGGGCTTTGACGGCGAGCTGATCCCAGCAATCGGGGCGCTTCATCGGCCACCCTCCTTCTGGAGCTTCTCGATCGTCTTGCGAAGCTTTCGACGGGCGCGGAAGGCGCGGACGCGGATGCTGGTGATGCTCCAGCCGGTGACGGCGCGGACTTCTTCGGCGGAACGCCCTTCCAGATCGATCATCTGGATGACCATCCGGTCCTCGGGACCCAGCGAATCGAGGAGCTTCTTGGCGAGATCCCTGGCGGCCACGGCATCGTTGGCCGAGTCGTGGCGGGACGGATCCTCCTCGGCGATGGCGTCGAGCATGGCGGCTTCTTCTTCACCGAGGTCGGAGACGCGGATTTCGCGGGAACGTTGGCGGGCGCGGAGGTGGTCGCGGCAGGTGTTCAACGCGACGCGCGCCGTCCAGTGTTCGAACGGCACCACGCCCGCGTATTGATCCAGTTTGCTGAACACCTTCATGAACACTTCCTGCATCAGGTCGTCGGCCGCGGCCTCGCGCGGCAAATGCGTGAGGACTATCCGGGTGACCAGCGGCTTCAGGGCAGCAACCAGTTCCGCCGCGGCCGCCTCGTCGCGAGAGCGCACACGCTTCAGAATCTGGGCCCACCATTCCGCGCTGTTCACCATGGAGCGGCCGAACCCGACATCGGTTAGGACGCGCCGGACTGCCCGGGCATTACTACCAAAGTGGAATATCGGCTTTCTGGCGTCACGATGGAGAGGGCGGGGCGACCCAGCAAGTCCGCCGAATCCACCGCGGCGGGGAGACCAAGTTGTGGGTGCGGAAAACTTTTTGGCGAGGGATGTAATGCTTTCGCGAACCGCCTCGTCACCGGAGATGTCATGCACTCCTCCTATTCAAAAAACACCATCGCCTCGAAGTTCACCGCCGCGTGCGGTGCGGTCTGTCTCCTCGGGGCTTTCGCGACCTCGGCCCATGCCGATGGCGGAAGCCTTTTTGGTTCGTCCACGTTGTTCACCGGTTCCGGTGCGACGTCCGGCGACATCCTCGCTTCGGTCGACGCCTTTCGTGCGGCGATCGGTGGAGTCAACAACGGCGCCAACAACGCGCTTGGAACCCTTTTCACCACGGGACGCCGGGAAATCAACTGGGACGCGGCGGCCCTGCCGGCGAACATGCCGGCGAACTTCTTCAATGCGAACTCCCGCCGGGGTGCTGAGTTTTCGACGCCCGGTCTCGGCTTCGACGTGAGCCAGAACGTCGCCGGGGGCGAGTTCGGCGACATCAACGCGACCTATCCGGGTGAGTTCACCGTGTTCAGCGCGAACCGCCTGTTCGCCCCTCGTGAGGCCACTGCGACCGATACGAAGTTTTTCCTGCCGAATTTCCCGACCACGGCCGCGGGCGTGCAGGCTTTTGGAGCCGTCTTCACGGACGTGGACCTTGCCGGTGTGACCGGCATCGAGCTCTACGGAGCGGGCAACCAGTTGCTGGCTTCGGCCTTCGCTCCGGCGCGGGACAAGGGGCTTTCATTCGTCGGGTTGCTGCTGCCCAGCGGCGCGCTGGCCACTTCCGTCCGGCTTATCAACGGCAACACGGCGCTGGGCGCGAACAACAACGACGGGGTGGACGTTCGTGGGTTCTTCCGCGACGTGGTCGCGATGGATGATTTTATTTTCTCCGAGCCCTCGGCGGTGCCGGAAGTCTCGCAGCTCATGCCTGCGGGGCTTCTCGGCATCGGCGTCGGACTCATGGCCTGGCGCCGTCAGCGCGCGGCCAATTGCGTTGTCTCCACCCCGTAAAACCCCACCCCCCGGAAAGCCGCGGCCCCAGGGCGGAGCTTGAGGAATCGTCTCAATGTCTCCGCCCTCGCGGCCAGGCGTCGAAGGTAAACGAAACCAAGAAGAACGCCCGGCTCTGCAAGGAGCCGGGCGTTTGTCATTTCAGGCGGAGGAGCGGCTGCGGCGACTCACCCGAGATCGACCCACTGCTTGGTCTCAGACGATCGAACGGCGGCGTCCATGGTCCGTTGGGCCTGGGCGCCGTGGTGGAAGCTGACGGCGCAGTCGCGTTGTTCGCGGATGGCGTTGATGAATTCGATGGCCTGGTCGTAGCGGAACGAAATCAGCGGGTCGCCGATGCCGGGGTCGCGCCTGCTTCCGGGCCACGTCCAGAACTCGCGGGGCACGTCGAGGGTTTGCAGGCCGGTTCCGCCGACTTTGCCGTATTGGACGGCGTTCCAGGAACCGGTGGTGAAACTGAAGCTGGCTTGGCT
>JBBRDN010000114.1:0-13636 GCA_038203875.1 Verrucomicrobiota bacterium | reverse complement strand
CGTGCCCAGACGGCGCTCGGCCAGGGCAACTTTCGGGTCGCCCACAATGCCATCCATTCGCTCCGCGGCAGCGCCGGCAATGTCGGGGCCGTCCGGCTCGCCGCGTTGGCGACCAAGATGGAGCTCGCCTTGGAGGCGAGTCAGCCGACTTGGGAGCTCTCGGAGCTCGATGACCTGCGCGGGGAGTTCTCGCACGTGACCACCCTTCTGGAGCGCGAGAAGCAGGCTGCCTGAACCCGCCTCGAACGTCTGATTCCTAAGCCGCCCGGTCCTCCTCAGCCGACTTTTCCGTGAAAACAAAAAGGGCGTGGCCTTGTGACCACGCCCGGTGAATTCGTTTCGAGAAAGCTAGCGCCTACTTCTTGCCCTTCTTGGCGGCAGGAGTCGGAACGGTTGCGATGGTCTGCAGGATGCGGCTGGCGATCTTGTAGGGGTCGCCCTGGGAGTTGGGCCGGCGGTCCTCGAGGTAGCCCTTGTATCCGTTGTTGGCGAAGCTGTGGGGCACACGGACCGACGCGCCACGGTTGGCGATGCCGTAGTTGAACTTGTCGATGGACTGGGTCTCGTGGAGGCCGGTCAAACGGAGGTGGTTGTCCGGGCCGTAGACGGCGATGTGCTCGTTCTTGAACTTGTCGAACGCGGCCATGAGGGCCTCGAAGTATTCCTTGCCGCCGACTTCGCGCATGTAGGTGGTTGAGAAGTTGGAGTGCATGCCGGAGCCGTTCCAGTCGACGTCCTTGCCGAGGGGCTTGCAGTGGAACTCGACGTCCACGCCGTATTTCTCGCAGAGACGGACGAGGAGATAGCGCGCCATCCAGACCTGGTCCGCGGCGTTCTTGGAACCTTTGCCGAAGATCTGGAACTCCCACTGGCCCTTGGCCACTTCGGCGTTGATGCCTTCATGGTTGATGCCGGCGTCGAGGCAGAGGTCGAGGTGCGCGTCCACGATTTCGCGGGCGATGTCGCCGACATTCTTGTAGCCGACGCCGGTGTAGTATTCGCCCTGGGGGAAGGGGAAACCGGAGCTGGGGAAACCGAGGGGCTTGCCTTCCTGGTAGAGGAAGTATTCCTGCTCGAAACCGAACCACGCGCCGGGGTCGTCCAGGATGGTCGCGCGGGAATTGCTCGGATGCGGTGTCTTTCCGTCCGGCATCATCACCTCGCACATGACCAGGACGCCGTTTTTCTTGGTCGTGTCGGGGAAGACGGCGACGGGTTTCAGCATGCAATCCGACGTGCGGCCTTCAGCCTGCCGGGTCGAGCTGCCGTCGAAGCCCCACATCGGGAGTTCTTCGAGCTTGGGGAACTTGGCGAATTCCTTGATCTGGGTCTTACCGCGGAGGTTGGCCACGGGTTCATACCCGTCGAGCCAGATGTATTCGAGTTTGTATTTCGGCATGTTAGTGGATGCAGGTTGGTTCGTTGCGATCTCAGTGCGGCCAATCTTCCTGCGAAATGACAATGCGGCTGAGCGTTGCTGCCTGCGGACTCCGGGTAAGGGAGCAGCCGAAATGCCATTGGGATGACTTGTGGTGCGCCGGGTTGAAATAGGAGTGGGAACACGCTCTGGCAAGGCCGTTCTTTTCGTGGGAATCACCGCAGTTGTCCGAACCCTCGTCGCCGGCGGTGAACCCATTCGATCCTTCTGGCTTTAATTGACCACGATGTGCCCATAAATGCCGACCCGCTGCATCCTCTGGCGCAGCCGATCTAAATCAGCCCAAGTGGTCGCTGGCTCCGTCCGATGAATTCGACTACACACGGCTGACGGTGCCGAACCGTCGATTCCGCCGAAATCCACATGCTCAAGGTCAAAGACACGCTCCGGGCAACGGTCCATCTGGGTTTCGATGGAAGGGTCTTCAAGGCCTATCACGGGCCGGATGCGAGCGTGCGGTTCGCCAATGAGGTTCGGGTCCTCCGGCATCTGGAAGAACGCGCCTGCCCGTTTGTTCCGCGCCTTCTGGAAGCGGATGAGTCCAAACTCCGCATCATCACGTCCAACTGCGGCCAGCGCGTCCAACGCATCGACGATGCCCGGCTCAGGGAACTCTTCACGGAACTGGAGTTCTACGGCGTTCGTCATGACGACCCCGAGCTCCGCAATGTCACCTACCGCCAGTCCGACGGTCGGTTTTGTCTGATCGACTTCGAATTCGCCACGCTCCTTCCTGAACCAAAGTGAAGCGCCCCGACAAAGATCCATCCTCGAAACGCCCCCCCGCCACGCGACTACGCTGGTTCGGCCGCACCGACGTCGGCCGCGTGCGCAAGAACAACGAGGACTCCTTCCTCGGCCTCCAGTTCGACGCGCGTGAAGTCCAACGCCTCGGCAAACTGGGCGACGCTTCGACCGAGAAGCACGACTTCGCGTTCGCCGTCAGCGACGGCATGGGCGGCGCGCTGGCCGGCGAATTCGCCAGCCGGATCGCCGTCGAGAAGATCACGTCCCTGCTGCCAAGATCATTCCACCAGTCGGCCCAGGGGATGGACGCGGGCTTCGGCGACGTGTTGCACGAGCTCTACTCCCAGATCCATCGCGCCCTCGTCTATCTCGGTGGCAGCTACGAGGAATGCCGGGGGATGGAAACGACCCTCAGCCTCTGCTGGTTCACGCCGCGGTGGATGTATTTCGGCCACATTGGCGACAGCCGGATCTACTACCTGCCCGCCGGCGCATCGACCATCCGACAACTCAGCCATGACGACACCCATGTCGGCTGGCTGTTTCGCAACGGCCAGATCAACGAACGCGAAGCCCGGACCCATCCGCGGCGCAACGTCCTCCAGAAAGCCCTCGGCGGCGGCAATCAGTTCGTCGACCCGCAGGTCGGTGCCGTGGCGTGCGAGCCGGGCGACACCTTTCTCATCTGCTCCGATGGCCTATCCGAAGGGCTCCATGGCCACCAGATGACCGACCTGCTGCGCGCGCCCGATTCCGACAAGCCCGAAGGCAATCCCGCCCATCGCCTCGTCGAGTCTTCGCTGGCGAACGACGGCCGGGACAACACCACCGCGCTCGTCATCCGGGTGGGCTGAGATCTTCCGTCCGCCGCCGTATCTGCCACAGGTGCCATTGGGTTTCCTCATGGAAGGCATTGCGGCTCGGGTAGGCCATGAGCGCGCCCTGGTCGCGGGCGACAACGGCTCCGCGATTCAACGAAGCGTGGCCGGCGTGGGAAACAATCCGGCGGATCAGCTCAAGGAAGGCATTGGGCAGTTCGCGGCCGCACGGACGACCGAGGACGTGGCCCAGCAGAACTTCATCAGCATCCAACGTGTAGCGGGCGACGCCGCGCGTGAGCACGAGGTCGATGAAGCGTTTTTCAACCGTGACGTTCTTCCGGCTTGTGACCACGCGTTCGGGGTCGTCGCCCGAGTTGACTCTGTGGGTCCAAAACTGGGCGCTTGCTTCGATAAAAATGTCATCGAGATCGGACCCACCGATGAACGGGGAGTTCAGTCCGTGGGCAACCCTCGTAAACTCCTTCTCCTCCTCCATCGGGACCAGCCCGGCGCTGACCAGGGCGAAGTGTCCCCACTCCAAGCCGAACTTCCTCCCGAGCGGATCGTAGATGATCAACTCGTCAGGCCGTAGTTCGATGCGCTTGACGAACTTCGTCGGCGGCAGCTCGGGCAGGTGGCGGTTCTCCACGACATCGACGGCGACGCCTTCGGCCGCCAGCGCCTCGTGGACGGCGATGGCGTCTTCGTAGGAGAGGTTGCGGAAGAGAATTCCATACGCGTCGCGGAGGACGATGGAGGCGTCGGCAGAAGTGAGGAACGAGACACGTTTGAAGGCACGCCGCACCGCCTCGGCATCCGGCACCTCGAGGCTCGTCTGGAGAATCGCGTAGCGGCTCATATCGCGCCGCCACAATGACGGTGCGCCTCAGGATTTCCCGTAGAATTTGGTTACCGCCTTTCCAAGTCGGCGCACGCCTTCGCGGATCGCGTCCTCGGAGGCCCCGCCGAAGGTCAGGCGCATCTCGTGCGCGGGACGGCGGCGGGACGTGTCCTCGGCGTAGCAGACTTCGCCCGGCACGTAGAGCACTTCGGCGTCGAGCGCGGCCTGGAAGAACTTCCCCTTCTGACCGGCCTTCGCGCGTTTGGGCAACGCGGTCCAGACGTAGAGCCCGCCGCTGGGTTTCAACCATGAGCAGCTCGCCGGAAGATGTTCCTCCAGCGCGTGGACCATGACCGCCGCCTTCGTCGCGTAACGCTGCCGCAGCATGGCCACGTGTTTCTCGTAGATGCCCGACTGGATGCTGCGCGCGACGATTTGCTGGAGCAGATTCGCCGTCCCGAAGTCGTGGTTGCCCTTGAGACGCAGGCAGACCGTCTGGAGCGCTTCGGGCATCAGGCCGAAGCCGACGCGAATGCCGGTCGCGAAGGGTTTGCTGTAGGTGCCCGCGTAGATGACGCGTTCGGCCGCGCCGGGTTCGGCCAGCAGGGAGGAGACGTCGTCGCCTTCGAACCGCAGTTCGCGATACGCGGCGTCTTCCAGCAGGTAGATCGAATGTCCGGCGGCGCGCTCGTAGCGGCGGAGCAGCTTAAGGGCTGCGGCCTTCTTCGCCCGGCTCGTGGTGACGGAGCTGGGGTTCTGGTAGTAGCTGACGAGGTAGAGGAACTTCAGCCGCTTGATCTCGCCGGACTTCTTCAGCCGTTCTAGTTGCGCTTCGAGCGAATCGAGGTTGAGGCCGTCCGGGTCGAGCTTCACGCCGCGGCAATCGATGGCGCGGCTCTGGGCGATGCCGAGGAAGACGAAGTAGGTCGGGTCTTCCACGAGCACGATGTCGCCCTCGTCGCAGAGCGCTTCGCAGGTGAGGTAGAGGAGCTGCTGCGAACCGTGCGTGAGGATCATCCGCTCCGGCGCGTAGGCGGAGACATCAAACGAGGTGGCGGAAACCGCGCTGCGGTCTCCGACCGAGTCGCAGCGCGACTCGGTCCACCTGGCCACGGCGGACTGGTCCTGCTGGAGCAATCGTCGGCTCGTCAGTTCGCGCAGCGTGGGATCGCCCTGGGTGGTGCCGTATTGGAGAGCCGCTTTGCCGCGCTTCGGGTCGGAGAGGAGTTCCGTGAGAATGGCGAGCGTCTCGGTGTTCGGCAGCGTTTCCTGGTCTGTGAATCCAGCGGCGAGCGAGATCAGTTTCGGACGCGACAACGCGAGGATCATCAACCACGTGATCGGCGGCGCATCGGATCGACGGCCCAGGGCGGACAAGGCGGACGTGCTACGGCTACTCATGACCTGCGGACACTGGCGGAGCCCCGGCCCTCATCAAAAGCTTTTCGATGCCGGCGCGGAACAGCTCCCCGTTCTCGAACAGGCCGCCGTTGTGCGAGCCGGTGATCTTCACCAGCTCTTTGGGTTCGTTGGCGGCGGCGAAGTTCTTCTCCGCATGGCTGAAACGGATGATCTCGTCCTGTGCGCTGTGGACGATGAGCACAGGCACATGGATCTGCGGCAGGCGCGAACGCGTGTCGTATTTGATCGTGGAAATGAGGCGCACAGGCAGGAACCAGAAAAGTTCCGCGCCCATGTCGGGAATGCTGGTAAAGGTGCTCTGAAGAACAAGCGCGCCGACCTTCTCGCGCCGGGCCAGTTCGCTGGCGATGCCGCCGCCGAGGGATTCGCCATAGCTGATGATCTTCTCCGGGGCGAAGCCTCGCTGCTTCAGCCAGCCATAGACCGCGAGCGCGTCACGGTAGGTGCCGTCCTCGCTCGGGCGGCCTTCGCTGCGACCGTAGCCTCGATAGTCGTAGAGCATCACGGCCACGCCGTGTTGCCGCAGCAATCCGGTGAGCGCAGTGCGATGGCTGATGTTCCCGGCGTTGCCGTGGGAGACGAGGACGACGAAGCCGGCGCGGGGTGAATTGGTCGGCGCGGGAATGAACCAGCCGTGGAGTTTGACGGCGTCCGACGTGGTCAGGTTGACGTCCTCAAACGGCAAGCCGTCATCCACCGGGGAACCGTCCAACACCTTGTTCGGGTGGTAGACGTTGGCGTGCTCGAACCAGCGGAAGAAGATCATGAGGAGGACAAGATAGACGACGGGGCGCACCACCCAGCGTCGGAATCGGCTGTGGCGCGGTTTGGCGTCGGGCATGAGAGCAACGTGGGAGGGCGATTGGCGAAGGTCAAAGGCTGATGGGAAGGTGGTTGAAATCCACGTTCATCTCCACAGGGTCTTTAGTGTCGATGAGCGTTTCCGAGTCCAGTCCCCAACCCGGGTCGCCTGATTCTTCATCCGAGCCGCCATCGGCGGAGCCGGGCGAGTATTGGCGGTGGTGTCCTCGGTGCGGGCACGAACTGCACAACGAGAAATGCAAGCTGCGTTGCCCGCGCTGCCACTACTTCATGAGCTGTTCGGACTTCGACTGACTCGGCCGCCCTTCGCGCTCCGGAAAGAGGAAGCTCAGCGGCCTTGAAACCAGCCGGCGGACGACGGCCCCATAGATCAGATGCCGTTCCGGCGCATGCAGGCGGCGGGCGCGGATGGCGACGACAAGGGCGAGGGCGAAGCTGACGGTCACATTCACCAGGCCGATGGCCACAATGCCGAAGACGGCCAGCCAGAAGGCGGTTTCGTGAAGCAGCCCGATTCCGGCGGACGAAAGCGCGGCGGCGAGGGCGCCCGACGACAATGTCACATGGCGGACATCGAGCGGCAGGCCGATGAATTCCCAGATCGGAGGGAACATCCCGAGCATGAACCCCAGCCCCACGCTGCCCATGATGCCCCCAAGATTGTCGTCGAGGTAGCGGGCGAGCGCGCCGACACGAGCGGCTCCGAGCCGGGCATTGAGCCCGGGGTGGTGGTGGAGAACGTCGTTGATCCGGCGGTAGGCATACCAGTTGTCGGCCGCCGCCGCGATCAGGCTGGAGGCCCAGAGGAGCACGCCGGTCAGCGCGGCGAAGATGATGGACGGTCCGAGGATCGAGAAGGAGGCGACGGTGGCCGCGGCTTTGGCCGGGTTCATCAGGGGCTTTCCGCTCGCGAGCTGGATCAGGAGGTCGAGAACGATCGCGACGGGGACGACGATCGCCACATTGCCCAGGATGGCCGCGGCCTGGGATCGGACGAGGCAGGCGATTTCATCCACGAGGCTTTCCATCCGCGCCGGGTCGCGCACTTCGTGCATCTGCCGGGCGAGCGCGGGCGCGGTGTTGGCCGGTTGTTTTGTCGCAAGCGTGAAGCCGAGCACCTGGATGAGCACGAAGCTGGCGGCGTAGTCCACGCTGGCGAACGCCCCCGCAAAGAAGTGGGACATCCCGGCCGAGACGATGAGGACCTTCAGCATCATCGTCACCGCGGTGACCGCGCCGCCCCCGGCTGCGTGACGGAGCATCGCAAAGTAATCGGCCCGGGTCCGGGCGATGTAGTGTTCCCCGGTCTCGGCGTTGCGCTCGACGATGCGCCGGGCGAGCTGGGCCGACGTGTCCCCGAAGAGCGAGCGCAGGCTGCGGCTTTCCTGGTTGTCGCGGATGAGTTCGCCGAGGAAGCCGTTGAAGCGTCCATCGGAATCCTTGGGCGCGGTGAGCAGCTCGACGAGGCGCTCGACGCGGAGAAGCTGGGCGCGCATGCGCTCGATCTGATACACGAGGCCGGGGCTGACGCCGTATTTCTCCAGATGATCGGTCGTCAGGTCCAGGGCCTTGTGACAGGCATCCAGCTGGACGCGGAGCCCGGTTAGTTCGACGGCGAGCGCGGCCGAGTCGACCCGGCGATGGCTTTCGATCATCCGCGGCACCACTTCGCAGAGGCGCGCGAAAGGGAGCTCCCGGAAGTTGCGCCGCTCCAACCGCGACCGGATGGGCGTGGAGCCGCCGACGGACGCGATCTGGCCCGAGAGATGGACGATCGCGTCCTCCATGTCGGCGGGAATGGTGTTCCAGGCGGCCTCGGATTCCGCCTCGTTCCAGTGGAACAAGTCGCGGACGCGCAATCGCGCATCTTCGTCGAGCGCCTCGATCCAGAGGGCGTCCGCCTTGTCCGGGAAAAGGCAGTTGAAGAGCGTGCCGACGTCCCCGTCGTAAGGCGGCTGGGGCAGGAGCCTGTGGGAAATCCGGTGGAAGGCTTCCTGGGCAAAGCCGGCTTCGCGCGGCAATCCGGTTTCGCAGAAGAGATCCAACGCGCAGGTGTCGCGGATCAGGCTGCGCAGCGTCCGGGCGACGGCGTCCTTCATCTCCGGCTGATGGTCCAGGAGCATGAATAGCCGCTTCATCCGCAGATGCGCGGAAGTCACGGCGTCGTGCCCCTTCACCGGATGTCGTATCCACGCGACGAGGCCGCGGAGCCAGTCGATACGGTCGCCGAGCGCCGCTCCGGCGTTGGCCGACCTGAGAACAAGGTCCAGTTCCGGCGGAGCGGGCTCAGGAGTCGGCAACGGCGCGGGCCGGGATGGGATGGTCAGGAGAGACATTTGGAAACGGACCGGCAACACGGATTGGCTGGTTCAGCCACCCGGTCATCTTGGATCAGAAAGCGCATCGAGCAACAGGCCAATCCGAAGCGCGCCGTGGGGCGGCGGGTTTCCGTGGGACGCTGTCGATGTGGCCGGGGCTCGACCCGTCGGACAAACATGGCCAACCTACACCGATGAAACGCATCTGCGTCTTCTGCGGGCATGCAACGGGCGAAAATCCCGTCTTCGCCGAAGCAGCCCTGGCGACGGGCCGGCACTTCGCGGCGAAAGGTATCCGGCTCGTCTATGGCGGGGGCAATGCTGGCATGATGGGCATCCTCGCCAACGCCGTGCTCGACGCGGGAGGCGAAGTCACCGGGGTCATCCCCGACTTCCTGATGGAGAAGGAACTTGGCCACACCGGCGTGACCACGCTGCATGTCGTGAAGACCATGCACGAGCGCAAGGCGCTCATGGCCGACATGTCCGACGCCTTCATCGCCTTGCCGGGCGGTTTCGGCACGCTCGACGAGCTTTGCGAGATCCTCACGTGGGCGCAGCTAGGGCTTCACTCGAAGCCCTGCGGCATCCTCAACGTCGCCGGGTTCTACGATCCGTTCCTCGCCCACCTCGACTCGGCCGTGGCGCACGGTTTCATGAAGCCCGACCACCGCCGCCTCGTCCTCGACGCGCCGACCATCGACGAACTGATGCCCAAGCTCCGCGCCTTCCAGCCGATCAACATGGTCCAATGGCTGGTGAAGGAGGTGCGGTGAAGAAGCGATGGAACTCCTCCCGCCTGTCCGAAAGTGCCGCGGTTGTTGCAGAAATTTCGTGAAGCGCGCGGGGCTCCACGCCAACGTCTGGACACTCAACTGGCATTTCCCATCATGAAGAAGCTCAACGTCGGAATCATCGGCAACGGCTGGGTCGCCTCGGCCCACATCCCCGCCATCAACGCCACGGGCAAGGCCCGCGTCACCGCCATTTACAGCACGCGCCCGATCGACGAGGCCGAGTTGGCGACCAAATACGGTTATCCGATCAAGGCCTACACCGACCTCGGCGCCATGCTGGCGGACAAGTCGCTCGACGTGGTCGACATCTGCTCCTTCCCCAAGGACCACGCCAAGCAGGCCGTGGCCGTGGCCAAGGCGGGCAAGCACCTCATCATCGAGAAGCCGCTGGCGCTTTCGCTGAAGGACACGCTGGCCGTGGCCGACGCGGTGAAGAAATCGAAGGTGAAGACTTGCGTGTGCTTCGAGGTCCGCTACTCGGCGCAGTTCCGCTCGATCAAGAGCCTGATCGATTCCGGGTTGCTGGGCGAAGTCCATTTCGCCGAGGTCGACTACTACCACGGCGTCGGCCCGTGGTATGGGCAGTTCCGTTGGAGCCACAAGGAGGCCGAGGCCGGTTCCAGCCTGTTGAGCGCGGGGTGCCATGCGATGGACGCGCTGCTCATGGTCATGGGCGGGGCCAAGCCCGTCGAAGTCACGTCCTACAGCACGTCGTCCAAGAGCGAATACTTCGCGCCGTATGACTTCCCCACGACGCAGATCAGCATCGTGAAGTTCCAGGACGGCCGCGTGGGCAAGACCACGAGCTGCCTCGACTGCATCCAGCCCTACTACTTCCACACGCACGTCGTGGGCTCGAACGGCTCGCTGCTGGACGACAAGTTCCACAGCAACAAGCTGGGCGCGCTCAACAAGAACAAGTGGAGCCAGCTCTCCTGCGGCCTGATCGACTCCGGCGACGTGAAGGACCATCCGTATGAATCGCAGTTCCACGCCTTCTTCGACGCGATCGAAGCCGGCGAGGAGATGCCGTTGACCAGCTTCTGGGATGCGCTGAAGTCGCACGAGCTGATCTTCGCCGCCGACAAGTCGGCCGCGACGGGCAAACCGGTGAAGCTCTGAATCCATTCGTCGGGTATCCGGCGTCAGGCAGCTGATCCCGGATACCTGATTCGAGATCCCTGAGACAATGCCCGCCGCCATCGCCATTGCCGCGCACCCGGACGACATCGAGTTCGGCATGGCGGGAACGTTGCTCCTGCTGAAGGTGGCCGGTTGGGAGATCCATTACCTCAACCTCTCCACCGGCAACTGCGGCAGCATGGTCGCCAGCTCGGCCGCCACGGCGCGGATTCGCCGACAGGAAGCGCAGGCGGCCGCGAAGATCCTCGGGGCGACCTGGTATCCGCCGTTCTGTGATGATCTGGAGATCGTCTACTCGGTCGAACGGGTGCGCTGGCTGGCCTCGGTGATCCGCGACGTGAACCCGCGCATTGTCCTGACGCATCCGCCCGTCGACTACATGGAGGACCACACGGAAACATGCCGGCTCACGGTCACGGCCACGTTTGCCAAGAACATGCCCAACTTCCACACGACCCCACGCCGGGCACCGGCCGCCGGCGAGGTGACGCTTTACCACGCCATGCCCCACGGGTTGGAGACGCCGCTGCGAGAGCCCGTGATGCCGGATCTGCTGGTGGACACCGCTTCGGTCCACGGAAAGAAGCGCGCCGCGCTCGCCGCACATGCGAGCCAGAAGGGATGGCTCGACGCGACGCAGGGCATGGACAGCTACCTTGCCGCGATGGACGAACTTTCCGCCCGCACGGCCGCGATGGGGCGCAGGCTCAAGTTTGCCGAAGGCTGGCGGCGCCACCTGCATCTCGGCTTCAGCGCAGCGGACAGTGATCCATTGTCCGAAGCCGTGGAGGCGTTCTGCTCAGCCCCGTGCAAAGGCCTTCGCCGCTGACCTGATTCCAAACCCGAACACCCACGACCATGCCGCGCAAACTCTCCGCCATCGCTCCCGACTGGTGGGACTACACCACGCTGGATTCCGCGATCGTCGACGCGGCGGCCAAGCTGACGCCGGAGAAGCTGGCCAAACTTTCGCGGCCCGGCTTCAAGGTGGTTTTCCACGATACGCTGGAGGACTTCTACCTCGCCGAGACACTGGAATATGTCGACGCATGGCGCCAAAGCACGCCCGACAATCCCGTCGGCATCTGCGGGCCCATCGGACCGACGGAGCAGTTGCCGCTAGTGGCGCGGATGTTGAACGCGCTCGGGTTGGACGTGCGGAGCGGGCACTTCTGGGGAATGGACGAGTGGTTCGATGTCGCGACGGGACGCGAGGTGCCGGTGACGCATCCATTGAGCTTCGAGCGCTGTGATCGCGAGATGTGCTTCAACCGCATCGAACGGAAGCTCCGCATGCCGGACGCGCAGCTGTATTTTCCAAAGGCCGACACGGCGGCCTTCCGCAAGACGTGGGACGCCGGCGTGCGTTGCGCCGTGATGCAGGGCGGCCAAGGCGACGTGAAGCACTGGGCCTTCAACGATCCGCTCCCGCGCCGTGGCAAGCACAAGGACGCGCCGCCATCAGTGGCCGAGTATCGGAAGTTGGCGACGCGCGTCGTCGATCTGCATCCGCTGACCATCGCGCAGAACGCGCGCACCAGCGGCGGCGGCAACATCTCGATGGTCCCGACAAAGGCGATCACCGTCGGGCCGGTGGAAACGTGGAAGGCCGACAAGGTTTCCATCTGGCACGCGGGCAACCACGACAACCCTTTCGGCCAACGGTTGACGGCGTTCATGATCTCTCAGCGCCTCGTCGACACGGCGGTTCCCATGTCGCTCCTGGCGGAGCATCCGAACGTGGAGTTCCACTATTACCGCGGCGGTATTGGGACGGTCGCGGTGGAGATGCACTAGGAAGGGGATGCGGGATACCAGATCCCTGATGCCAGAGGCCGGAGTTGTTCGTCCGGCATCAGGGATCAGGCACCCGGAAAAACAAAACCCCGCCGTTTGTGCCGGCGGGGTTTGTCGTTTCGGGAAGCAGTCTTCCGCGAAGGTGAATCAGAACTTGTAGGCGATGGCCGTGACGAGCTTAGCGTCATTGTCCTTGCGGCCGGCGGCGGGCTTGTTGACGTAGGTGTCCTGGATGTAGGTGCGAAGGGACAGGGCATTGCTCAGCTTCGCTTCGATGCCGATCTCACCGACGACTTGGAAATTGTCGAAGTTGTCGACCTGCGGGGTGTATTCGAGGGACTGCCAGAGCTTCACGTTGTCGTTGAACTTGTGCTCGAAGCGTTCGGCCGCCCGGAGGGTCAGGTAGGAATCGGAGATGCCGCCCTTTTTTTCGAAGACGAAACCTGGACCCGCTTCAGCGCTGAGGAAGGTCTGTTTGTTCTTGATGAAGTAGTAACCCATACCGGCCGAGATCGGGACGCGGTAGTCGATGTCTGCGATGGTGTCGCGGACGGCCTCGATGCGGCCGAAGGCGTAGGCGCGCTCGGATACGAGCCAGTTGAGCTGGGTCAGGACGCGCTGGGAATCGGCGTTCTTGGTGCCGTCGTTTTCGCCATAGGTCAGGTTCGCGCCGACGATCCATTCGTAGGCGTCCCACTTCTTGGTGCCGTTGAAGTCGGCGGTGCCGAGGAGGGTTTCGGAGTTGCCGGTGGACAGCGTGAAGCCGAGGGCGGCGCTGGATTCCCATTTCGATCCGGAGGTCGTGGTGGGGGCGGATTGCGCGTTTGCGGACGAGCCGATCGCGGTGAGCGCGGTCGCGAAAGCGATGCCGCGGAGGAGGCAGGTTTGGTTGGTCATATTCGAGAACCCGGATTGGTAGCGGATCTTTCGGGCGCCTCAAGCGTTTTTTTCTGCACCTGGAAAATCCAGGTTGTCCATCGCTGGGACAACTTCCATTCTCCCCACACATGCGCCCGATTCAGTTCGAATGTTGTTCCGCCGATGGGTCGTAAGGTGAAGACCATTCTGGTCATCGATGACGACGTGGCTTTCCGCCAAACCGTGGCGGAGTGGCTGCGGCTTCGGCACTGGCGAGTCCTCGAGGCGTCCGATGGCGAGACCGGCTTTCAGATCACGCTCAAGGAACGGCCGGAGATTGTCTTGTGCGACCTGCTGATGCCCCGGGGAAACGGGTTCAAGTATTGCCGGCAGGTGCGGGAAAACCGTCTGCGAGTGCCCCTGACCAAAGTGGTCGTCACCACCGGCAGCGGCTACATGGCGGATCGTCTTGAAGCGGAGGAAGCGGGCGCCGACGCCTACCTGGTCAAGCCCCTGGAGATGGAGTCGTTGCACGCTCTCATCACCAGTCTGGCCGATGGTGTCGGGGCCGGCCAGGCTCCGCAGGAAACGGTCGGGGTGATTGGGCCCGGCGTCTCCCTGCGTTTCTGGGG
>JBBRDN010000113.1:0-13662 GCA_038203875.1 Verrucomicrobiota bacterium | reverse complement strand
CGGAAAGTTCGTGAACGTGCCGATCTTCGGAGGATGCGGCATCGCGTCCTGCATGAAGTCGACGAGGCCGTGGTGCGTCACCCACCAGAAGATTCCGCCGGCGATCAAGCAACCTCCGGCGGGGACCAAGAGACATCCAGGTCCGTAACGCAGGTCGAGCAATGCGCCGATCCATCCACCGGCGCCGAAAGTGAGGAACACGAGGATGAGAAATCGCAACTTCCAACTCTCGACCTGACGGTGCCGGATCCAGTGCCCTATCATCAGGCCGATGTCGGTGACAATTCCCGTCACATGCGTCGTCCGGATGAGCAGGCCGCAGTAGCTGCTTGTCATCGCATTCTGGAGTCCACAGGCCATGGCGACGACGGAAAGTCCGATGCGGTCGTGGCGATGGATCAGCCAAGTGGACAAGGCAAGCAAAGCCCCCTGGACAATCAGTGCGACTCCGTAACGCCGTCCGGGAATCAGCTTCCAAGCTCCGATCATGATTCCCGCCAAGACCGCGCCCAGGACAAATCCCGCGATGATGCTCATCGATGCTCCGGAATCGCCAAAACGACGCTCTGAAAGGTCCAATCCGAGGTGGGAGACCGCCCCGGTCATGTGGCTGACCGGGGTGTGGAAGAATCCAAGCACGACAGAATTCACGTATCCGGCGGTTCCCGCCAAGGCCATCGCGCCCGGCAGAAGATGGCGGACTCTCCGGTGGGCTTCTCTGCTATCGAACGAGGGTGAATGTGAGGATGACATGGCGATGGGACCTCGAAGAGGTCCGAACCACAGTCACGCCCCGCGACATTTGGACGCAAGCCCACTCAACGGGGACGGTTCGGCATTCCTCCGCAGACCAAAATGCCCTTGCCTCAGCCCACTCGCTCGATAGCCTGCCGATGCCTGAACGCCTCGTGTGGGGATGTTCATTAAGGCTGAGAAACAGAAGTTAACGCGTAACCTGACCTTCAACCTCCGTTGTCGTCCAACGCGGGTCTAGCGTTAGGCAATGGAGCCTTCCCGGTGCCACCGCACCAGCAAGTCTCCCGCAGTCCGTCACAGTAGAATCATGCTTACCATGGAACAGGCCATGAAGCAGAGCGCGGTGCGCTTTGCTCCCGGCCAGATCGTCAAGGGGACCGTCATCGAGGTCCGCAACAAGGAAGTCCTCGTCGACATCGGCTACAAATCCGAAGGCGTCGTCTCCGGAAACCAGTTCGACGACGTCAAGACCGTCAAGGTCGGCGACGAAGTCGAGGTCCTCATCGAGAAGCTCGAGGACAAGGATGGAATGGTCATCCTCTCCAAGGAGAAGGCCGAGTTTAAACAGAACTGGGACAAGATCCTCCAGATCGCCGGCGAAGGCGCGACCGTCAAGGGCAAGGTCAAGGCCATCGTCAAGGGCGGCCTCCTCGTCAACATCGGTGTCGAAGCCTTCCTGCCCGCCTCGCAGATCGACATCATCCCGCCGAAGAACCTCACCCCGTTCGTCGGCAACACCTACGACTTCAAGGTCGTCAAGATCAACCAGGACCGGCAGAACGTCGTCCTCTCCCGCCGCGAACTCATCGAGGCCGAGCGCAACGACAAGCGTTCCAAGCTGCTCACCGAGATGACCCCCGGCGACGTCCGCAAGGGCATCGTCAAGAACATCACCGATTTCGGCGCGTTCATCGACCTCAACGGCATCGACGGTCTCCTCCACATCACCGACATGTCCTGGGGCCGCGTCGGCCATCCCAGCGAGATCCTCAAGGTCGGCCAGGACCTCGAAGTCGTCGTCCTCGACGTCAACAAGGAGAAGGAGCGCGTTTCCCTCGGTCTCAAGCAGAAGATGCAGAACCCCTGGGACGCCATCGAGACCAAGTATACCGTCGGCCAGAAGGTCAAGGGCAAGGTCGTCAACCTCGTGCCCTACGGCGCGTTCGTCGAGATCGAGCCGGGTGTCGAAGGCCTTGTCCACGTCACCGAACTCAGCTGGACCAAGCGCATCGCCAAGCCTTCCGACGTCCTCAAGCAGGACCAGGAACTCGAGGCCGTCGTGCTCGGCATCAACCGCGACGAACAGAAGATCTCCCTTGGCATCCGCCAGTTGGAGACCAACCCGTGGGATCAGGCCGAGGCCAAGTATCCCGCCGGCACCCGCGTCAAGGGCAAGGTCCGCAACCTCACCAGCTACGGCGCCTTCGTCGAACTGGAAGAAGGTCTGGACGGCATGATCCACGTGTCCGACATCTCCTGGACCCGCAAGATCAACCACCCCTCCGAGGTCTTCAAAAAGGGCGACGAAGTCGAGGCCACCGTGCTCGAGGTCGACAAGGCCAACCAGCGCATCTCGATCGGCATCAAACAGCTCGCCATCGACCCGTGGGACAAGATCGACCAGCTCTACAAGGTCGGCGACCTCGTCACCGGCAAGGTCACCAAGCTCGCCAGCTTCGGCGCATTCGTCGGACTCGACAACGAAATCGACGGCCTCGTGCACATCTCCCAGGTCAGCGAAGACCGTGTGGACAAGATCAAGAACGTCCTCAAGGTCGGCGACGACGTCTCGGCCCGCGTCATCAAGATCGACCGCAGCGACCGCCGCATCGGCCTGTCGATCAAGGCTGCCAACTACTCTCCCGAGCAGATCAAGGAAGAGCAGAAGATCCTCGACCAGCTCAAGCCCGGCGAAGACCTCGTTGCTCTCGAACACGCGTTCGAAGCCTTCGACCAGATCAAGACCAAGGAGTAATCCTCCAGTCGCGACATCCAATCACGCAAAGGGCCGGCATTCGCCGGCCCTTTTTCTTTCGCGCGATTGCAATCCTCGCAGCCCCGGTTTTAGGGCCATCAGGCCACTAGCGCCTTGATCACTTTGGCCGGCTCGACGCCGGTCAGGCGTTGGTCGAGGCCCTGATACTTGTAGCTGAAGCGGTCGTGCTGGATGCCGAGCAGGTGCAGGATCGTGGCGTGGAAGTCGCGGACGTGGACCGGGTCCTTCACGATGTTGTAGCTGAAATCGTCTGTCTCGCCGTAGAGCGTTCCACCCTTCGAGCCGCCACCGGCCATCCACATGCTGAAGCAGCGCGGATGATGGTCGCGGCCGTAGTTCTCCTTCGAGAGGCCGCCCTGGCTGTAGATCGTCCGGCCGAACTCGCCGCCCCAGATGATCAGCGTGTCGTCGAACATCCCGCGGGCCTTCAGATCCTGGATCAAGCCATAGGTCGACTGGTCGACGTCCTTGCACTGCGACGGCAGGCGGCCACCGCAGTTGCTGTGGTGGTCCCAGTTGTTCAGATAGACCTGCACGAAGCGTGTGCCGCGTTCCATCAGCCTGCGCGCGAGCAGGCACGAATAGGCGTAGGTGCCCGGCTTCTTCGCTTCGTCGCCGTAGAGCTTGTAGGTCGATTCCGGTTCGCCTGAAACGTTGGTCAACTCGGGCACGCTGGCCTGCATGCGGAAGGCCATCTCGAATTGTTTGATGCGCGTGTGCGTCTCGGGATCGCCGAGCTCGCGATACTTCAGCTCGTTGAGGGCCTTGAGCGAATCAAGCTGCTTGCGGCGCAGATCGGTGGGCACGCCGGGCGGGTTGTTGATGTAGAGGATCGGATCGCCCGCGCTGCGGAAGGACACTCCCGCGTGTTCGCCGCTGAGATAGCCGCTGGACCAGAGGCGTGCGGAGATGGCCTGGATCTGTTCCTTGTTCGTCGGTTCGGCCACGAGCACGACGAAGGTCGGCAGGTTCTCGTTCATCGAACCGAGCCCGTAGCTGACCCATGAACCGATGCACGGCCGGCCGGAAACCTGGTTGCCGGTCTGCATGTGGCAGATGGCCGGCTCGTGGTTGATCGCTTCCGTGTGCATGGAGCGGATGAAGCACATGTCGTCGACGATCTTGGAGGTCCACGGGAGCAGTTCGGTGTTAATCCACATGCCCGATTTGCCGACCTGCTCGAACTTGAACTTCGACGGCGCGACGGGAAACCGCTTCTGGCCCGAGGTCATCGTCGTAAGGCGCTGGCCTTGGCGGATGGAGTCGGGGAGATCCTTGTCATACCAGTCCTTCATGACCGGTTTGTAGTCGAAGAGATCCATCTGCGACGGCCCGCCGACCATGTGGAGGTAGAGGACGCGTTTGGCCTTGGGCGCGAAGTGCGGCAGGCCGAGCGTGTTCTTCGTGAACGCCTGGGCACCATCGGCCCCAAAGAGGTTGAACTGCGGGCCAAGCAGGCTGCTAAGGGCGGCGTAGCCGAGGGCGCTCTTGCCGCGCGCGAAGAACTGCCGACGGGTTTCCAAGCGCTTGTATTCGTCGAGGAGGCTCATGGTTTTTTGAGTGGAAGATTCGCCTACTTCGAGATCGCTTCGTCGAGGTTGAGGATCTTGTTGGCCAGCATCGTCACGGCGGCGAGCTGGATGGGTTTGACCTTGGACGAGGCCTTCGATTCTCCCACGGCGATCAGCTTGGCCGCGTCGTCCGGCTTGGAAGCGTAGTAGGCCTCGAACTCGACGAGGGCCGAGTCGACCAACTTCGTTTCTTCATCGGTCAACGAACGCGACAGCACGCGACGGGCGATGAAGTCGATGGCCTTCTCACGGCGACCACGCGAGGCGATCAACGCCTCCTGCGCGAGGTGCCGGGCGGCTTCGATCATCTGGATATCGTTCAAGGTGGCGAGCGCCTGCAGCGGCGTGTTGGTGCGTTCGCGGCGGACGGAACAGGTCTCGCGGCTAGGCGCATTGAAGACGTCCATGCTGGCCGGAGGCGCAGCCCGCTTCCAGAAGGTGTAGAGGCTGCGACGATAGAGCGCATCGCCGGTGTCGCGCTGGTAGTAGCGCGTATTGCTCTCGGGCATGGCCACGGCTTCCCAAACACCGTCCGGCTGGTAGGGCTTCACGCTGGCTCCGCCGATCTTCCCGGCGAGCAATCCGCTCGAAGCGAGAGCGAAGTCGCGGACCATCTCGGCATCCATGCGGAAGCGCGGACCGCGGCTAAGCAGCCGGTTGGCAGGGTCTTTCTCCAGCTTCTCCGGCGTGGTCTTGGCGTCCTGCCGATAGGCGGCAGAGGTAACCATCAGCTTGAAGAGGTGCTTCACATTCCAGCCGCTCTCGCGGAACTCGACCGCCAGCCAGTCGAGCAATTCCTGGTTCGCCGGAGCGTCGCCCATGATGCCGAGATCCTCGGAGGTCTTCACGAGGCCGATGCCGAAGAGTTCCTGCCAGAAGCGGTTCACGGTCACGCGGGCGAGGAGCGGGTTCTCCGGCGACACAAGCCACTGGGCGAGGCCGAGGCGGTTCGTCGGAGCGCCGGTGGGCATCTTGTGCAACGCACCGAACGGAGCGGCCACGACCTGGTCCTTCTTCTGGTCGTATTGGCCGCGCGCCAGGACGTTGGCCACCGGCATGGAATCCATCTTCTCCGCCTGCTGATGGGTGACGGCGGCGCGGACGCGGATGGCTTTCTGCTCGGCCTGCAACGCGAGGAGCTTGTCGGTTGACTTACGCCAATCGCGGCTGCGGTCGACAAGATACCAAGCTTGCAGCGCCTCAACCTCGTTGGTGGCGCGTTCAGCGGATGGCTTGGCGAGGATGGCGGGAAGTTTTGCGGACCAAGCCAGCGCCTTCACCTCGGTGGGATCGAGCACCCGTTTGAAGATGCGGAGATCCTGAGCGGCGAGGCCATTGGCGATTTCACCGGTTTCACGCTGGCCGACGCGGAGGGGAACATCGTTGCGGATGGAGCCTTCGATGTTGTTGCGCCCGCCGGTGAGGTTCTGCGAAACGCCGTCGAGGTAGATCTTGATCGAACCGCCGCGACTGCCGCCGTCGTAGGTGGCGAAGACGTGCTGCCATTTGCCGGTGGCGACGGATTTGTCGGGCGACTTCTCCTGGAGCATCGACGCCCCCTCGGTGCGTGTGAGCGTCAGCGCGACGGTGCCGCCTCGGAGGCTGAGGTCCCAGCCGGCGTTCTTGGTCGCCGCAGGTGTGTCTGACTTCACCTTGCCGATGATGGACCAGTTGCCCGAGTAGTTTGTCGGAACGTAGATCCAACCACCGACGGAGAAGGGATGGTTGCGTTCAAAGTCGGCGGCCTGGCCGAGGTTGAGCGTGGAGTTTTTCCCGAGGATCAAAGCGGAGCCAATCGGGCCGTCCGCGCGGAACTTCGCGTTGGTCGACGCGTCGAGCCGGAGCCGGCGGCCGTTCAATTCGCCTGACAACTTGGCTTTCGCGCCATCGTTGAGATTGAGCCGGAGGTATTCGCCATCGAGGTCGAGCTGGGGCGCGATCTTGGGAGCCTTCGCGGAGGCGAGCCAGTTGGTGAAGTCGGCCTTGGCGGCGGAGGCGGCGTTGACCTGGTTGGTCTTCGCGGCGGTGATTTCCTTCCCGAGGACTTCGCTGCGGGCTTTGTCGGCGGCATCTCGGTAGACGACCATGCTGAGGTCGCCTTCGGACATGTTCTTGTCGAAGCCGGACTGCCTGGTGTTCCGGAAGAACGCGGCCATCGCATAGAAGTCGCGCTGCGTGATGGGATCGAACTTGTGGTCGTGGCAGGCGGCGCAGTTGGCCGTGAGGCCGAGGAAGACCCAGCCGACGGTGGTGACACGGTCGTTGGCGTAGTTGGCGAGGTTCTCCTCCTCGATGGTGCCGCCTTCGTTGGTCGTCATGTTGCACCGCTGGAAGCCGGTGGCCGTCCTCTGGTCGTCGGTCGCGCCGGGCAGGAGATCGCCGGCGAGCTGCTCGACGGTGAACTGGTCGAAGGGTTTGTTGGCGTTGAAGGCACGGATGACCCAGTCGCGGTAGGGCCACATCTCGCGGTAGTTGTCGAAATGCAGTCCGTGGGTGTCAGCGTAGCGGGCGGCGTCGAGCCAGTAACGGCCGCGGTGTTCGCCCCACTGCGGCGTGGCCATGAGCTTGTCGACGAACTTGTCGTAGGAGTCGGGCGACTTGTCCTTCACGAAGGCGTCGACATCGGCGGGCTTGGGCGGAAGACCGGTGAGATCGAGCGACAGACGGCGCGCGAGCGTGCGGCGGTCGGCCTCGGGATTCATCGCGAGGCGTTTCTCGGAAAGCTTGGCCGCGACGAAGGAGTCGATGGGATTGCGGATCGCCGCGTGGTCGAGTGACGAGGGAATGGGACGTTCGGGCTTGAGGAAAGACCAGTGAGGTTCCCACGGGGCGCCTTGTTCGATCCAGCGTTTGACGAGCTGCTTCTGCTCGGGCTTGAGAACCTTGTGCTCCTTGGGCGGAGGCATGATGTCCTCCTCGTCGCCGGTCATGATGCGCCGGAAGAGTTCGCTCTTCTCGGGCTTGCCGGGGATAATGGTCGGTTCGCGTTTCGGGGTGCCTTCGAAGAATCCTTCCTTCGTGTCGAGACGCAGGCCGGCTTTGCGCGAACCGGGGTCGGGGCCGTGGCAGTGGAAACAGTTCTCGGATATGACCGGCCGGATGTCGCGGTTGAAGCGGACGGTTTGGTCCGCGGCTTGTGCAGCGACTTCGGCGGTAAGTCCGAGGGCGAGGACGGCGAGCGATTGGGCAAGGAGACGCTGGGTCATACGAAGCAGGAGATTCCTGCGCAGCATGAACGGACGAATCGCCAGGCGGAACCCTTCAGTTGGGAATTCCCCGGCCGGATTTTGGGACGCCAATGACCAACGGGACTACTCGTTCGACTCGTCGGCCGCGGCGGCTTCCACTTCCTCGACGGCTTCGCGGATCATCTGCTTGAAGGCGGAAATCCCCTGGTCGAACGCGGCCGAGATCGACAGAACTTTGGTCCGGGGAACCTTGCGCTTGAACTTCTTCAGGTTCTCCTCGGCCACGGGCTCGTCCATCTTGTTGGCCACGACGAAGCGCGGCTTGTCGAGCATCGTCGGGTCGTAGAGCTCGAGTTCGGCGAGCAGCTTTTTGTAGTCGTCCCACGGGGCGCGGTTGTCGGTTCCGGCCATGTCGAGGAGGAGCACGATGATTTTGCACCTCTGGATGTGCCGGAGGAAGGCATGGCCAAGCCCGACGTCCTTGTGAGCACCCTCGATGAGACCTGGAACATCGCAAACGGTGAGGCGCTTGAAGTCCTCGTATTCCAAGATGCCGATCTGCGGATGCAGGGTGGTGAACGGATACGGGGCGACCTTGGGACGGGCGCGCGAGATCGCGGTCAACAAAGTGGACTTGCCGGCGTTCGGATACCCGACGATGCCGATCTCCGCCATGATGCGGAGTTCGAGGAAGTATTCGCCTTCGTTGGTGCCGGATTCTCCAGGCTGGGCAAATCGCGGGGCTTGCCGAACGGAAGTCGCGAAATTGCGGTTGCCCAGTCCACCCCGACCACCCTTGCATAGGATGAAACGCTGGCCATCCGTCGTCAGGTCCGCCACCAACTCGGCCCCGTCCTGGGGTTTGCGAAGGCCTTCGGCGACGTCCTCGTCGTCCTCGTCCTCGAGGTTGATTTCCACCGCACGAACGGAACCCGCCGTCCGGATGACGCCTCGCCCGCTCGAACTGCTGGGCATGACGGCCTGGCGCTGATCGCCTTCCTCGTCGATTTCCTCGTCGTCTTCGTCCGCCCCGGGCGCCGGTTCCGGGGACGGCAGTTTCCAGACCAGTGTTCCGCAAGGCACCTTAATCACATGATCGGGACCGGCCAACCCATCCTTGCCGTTGCCTCCGCCGGGATCGCCATCCTTGGCCATCAGGCGAGGAATGTAGAACTGGCCGATTAGGTTGTTGAGATCGTGGCAGGCTTCGAGGATGACATCGCCCCCACGTCCGCCGTTGCCGCCGTCGGGACCGCCCTTGGGCCGGTAGGCTTCACGGCAGAAGGAGACAGCGCCTTTCCCGCCGTGGCCGGCGCGGGCATAGATTTTGACCTGATCGACGAACATGGAGGGAGTGTGGCTTCGAACGGCGGATGCCGTCTAGGGTGGAAAACAAAAAGGCGAGGCCAGACGGCCTCGCCTTTGAGTAGAGTGTTGGATCGTTCAGTTCGCGGCAGGAACTACAGGAGCGGCGGTCGGGAGGATGTTCACCCGGCGGCTGTTCTTGTCGAACTTCACGCTTCCATCCTTGAGCGCGAAAAGAGTCCAATCGCGGCCGACGCCGACGTTGGCACCGGCGACGAACTTCGCGCCGCGCTGACGGACGATGATGCTGCCCGCCGTCACAACTTCGCCACCGAAGCGTTTAACACCGAGCCTTTTTGCGTTGCTATCGCGGCCGTTGCTTGTGCTGCCGCCACCTTTTTTATGAGCCATAAGCCTGCTTCCTTAAGCGTTGATTTCCTTGATCTGGACCACCGTCAGTTCCTGACGATGACCGACCGTGCGATGGTAGCCTTTACGGCGCCGCATCTTGAAGGCGATGACCTTGTCACCGCGCTTGTGCTCGAGCACATCGGCCACGACGTTCGCCGAGGCGACCGTGGGCGCGCCAAAAGTGGGCTTGCCTTCCTTGCTGACCATGAGGACGCGATCAAACGTGAAAGTCTTGCCGGCCTCGGTCTCGAGGCGCTCGATTTCCAGCTTGTCGCCGGCCACCACGCGGTATTGCTTCCCGCCTGTTTCTAAAACTGCATACATAAAGCTGTCCCAAAAGGGACGCGGAATAAACCAAGGCGGTGAGTTGATGTCAACGGCTCATTTGCTCCTCTGGAAGCGGGTGCCCAGACCGCAAGTCCACGCTTGCACGGGGTGATGGCCTTGTTATCAAGCGTTTCGATCCGTTCAACAAATCCCAGCCGACCACCCACATGAAACGCATCCTTTCGTCACTCACGCTTTCCTTCTGTCTTGCCCTCGGGGGCTTTGCCGGAATCGCCGCCGAGAAGGCGCCGGAGAAGAAGGCCGAGAAATCTGACAAATCCGCCCCGCGCGCCCGACCGATCGCGGGCAAGATCGAAGCCGTCGACAAGACGATGAAGACGCTCACGCTTTCGGGTGAGAAGAAGCAGGTGCTCGTCGTGACCTCCGAAACGAAGATCATGAAGGCGGGCAAACCCGCCACGTTTTCGGACGCGACCGTCGGCGAGGAAATCGGCGGCAGCGTCGTTGAGGAGAACGGGAAGCTGATCCTGAAGTCCCTCCGTGTTGGCGCAAAACCCGTCGAGGGCGGCGAGAGCGCAGATCCGAAAGGACCGGCCAAAGTAAAGAAGAAGGCCAAGGAAGCAGCCGGAGCCTCGGACAAGTAACCAATTTCTAACCAGAAAGACGGCCCCGATATCGGGGCCGCCTTTTTTATGCCTCAGTGGGAGCGGCGTAGAGGGCGACCAGTAGATGGCTCCGCGCGGACTCGAGTTCCAAGATCATCTCGCCATAGGACTTGAAACGATCCGCCGGATTCTTGGACATTGCTTTGCAGATTGCGTCGTTCGTCATCTGGCTCATTTCCACGATGTGGTTTGGAGGGGTCAGGGGCTGGTTCACATGCGCCATGACCATTTCTTCGATAGTCTCCGTCACGAACGGCGTCCGACCCGTCAGTCCCTGGTAGCACGTGGCCGCAAGGGAATACATGTCGGACAGGAACGTTTCCGGAGCGCGCTGGATCTTTTCGGGAGCCACGTATTCGGGCGTGCCAAATACGGAGTCCTCAGCGCCTGCTTGGCCCGTCGCCTTTTCGGCGAGGCCGAAATCGGACAGCTTAGGCTCGCCTTCGACGTTGTAGAGGATGTTGGAAGGCTTGAGGTCGCGATGCAGCAGGTCGTGCTTCAACGCGGTCTCCAGAGCCGAGGCGATCTTGATGCCCACGTCGAGGACGTTGAGTTCCGGAACATGGCCTTCCCTTTCGATCCAGCCGGAGAAGCTCCCATGGTCCGCCAGTTCCATGACGAGGTAGGGCAACCCGTCAAATTCGTCGAACGTGTAGATGTGGATGATGTTCGTGTGGTTCAACGCTGCACCGGCCCGGGCCTCTCGGTAAAAAGAGCGCATCACTTCTGCGTCCTCCACCATCTCGCGTTTCACCATCTTCAAGGCGACGAGCCTTTCCAGCTTCACGTCAAAAGCTCGGAACACCGTGCCCATACCGCCGGAGGCGATGATGCTTCTCAGTTCGAACTGCCGCATCAGGATCGGCAACATCACGGGATGGCCGCACTTGGTGCACGGCGTCGTGGCGAAGGGTTCGAGGTCGCCCGCGATGAAGTTCTTCGAGCGGCAACGACCGCACTCGGACATGCGGAGTGTCTTGCGCGGTTCCGGTGCTGTTGATTCGGCGGCGTCGCTCACGTGCGGAGAGTCACGTAAGCCATCGGCGGCGGTGCCACAAGTCTTGACCTGAAGTCTTCGTCGTCCCGACAAACATTTTGACAAGATCGGCCCGAAGCCCTCTTTTCAAGGCGTTGTGAACCGGTCCACGTCCAAAGCAAACGTAAGCGCCAAATCATTGGCATGCCATTTCGGCATGACCATTTGGCGTCACCTCGCTTGGGGCGACTTGGGCTGACACGGCGTAAAACCGGATTTGTTAAACCCATGATCGCCTAGGCGGTCATGGGTTTTTCGTTTTGAACGAATCCAAACCTCAGCCGGTCCACCGGCGGTATAACAAAACCAAAGAACCAGAGAATCGTATGCCCAATAGAATAAAAACCATCGAACCGAGGTTCGAGCCCGAGGCGAAGTTCGCCCTGCATCCTGTCGATGCACCTTTCCGGGCCACCCTCGACGACGAAGTCGACAGGCTGAAGAACCGGTTGCTCCAGCACTACCTCAGCGCCAACGCCGAGCCCGGCTTCAACAGCCTGCTCCGCCAGGCCGCCAACGAGGCGGTCGCGCTCGCATGCGCCCATGCCTACCCGCTGCTGTTGCTGCCAGTCATCTTCGACGAGAAGGCCCGGGAAGCGCGGCGACTGGTTTCCAGACAGAATGTCATCCGGTCGCGCAGCGAACTAATCCTTGAGGAGCTTGTCTGACCGCATGAATTCCCCTGGATCCCCAACGGCATAGTGCCGGGAAACCGACGACGCGGGTCACCCTGCGGACCAGCGTCGTCGGTTTCCTGTCCCCGTGCCAGTATCCACCGGGCGTAGTTGATTCCCGGATGTTCAATCGGGGCCGATGTGGTTCTACTCCTCCGGCCCAATGCCTGACGAAACCCAGCAAGCGCCTCCGGCCTCCGACCCCTCCACTGCACCGCAACCGAAACGCCGGCCGCGTTACGGCGGCAAGAATCCGCGCAAGTTCCACGAGAAATACAAGGAACTGAATCCCGGCCGCTACGCCGGGGATGTCGCCAAGGTCGTCGCTTCCGGCAAGACACCCGCCGGCACGCACCGCCCCATCCTCGTCGAAGAGATCCTCAGCGTGCTCGCGCCCAGGCCCGGAGAAGTCGCCGTTGATTGCACCTTGGGGTTCGGCGGTCACGCCCAGCAGATACTTCGACGCCTCGCCCCCGGTGGGCGACTCTTCGGTTTGGATGTCGATCCGATCGAGCAGCCCCGGACCGAAGAGCGCCTGCGATCCGCCGGCTTTGGGCCGGATGTGTTTCAAGCCCGGCACATGAACTTTGCCGGACTTCCCAAACTAATCGCGCAGGAGAATCTCGTCGGCGGCGTCGATCTTGTCCTCGCGGATCTCGGCGTGTCGTCCATGCAGATCGACAATCCCGAGCGCGGCTTCACCTACAAGACCGACGGGCCTCTCGACCTCCGGCTCAATCCCCGCCGTTCACCTTCCGCCGCGGATCTTGTGGCGAAATTGGATCCCGCCAAACTGGCCACCCTCTTCCGCGACAATTCTGATGAACCCCGCGCCGACAATCTCGCCGCTGCCATCGTCTCGGCCCGGAGGATCCAGCCCATCACGCGCACGGCGCAGTTGGCCGACATCATCCGGAGCGCTTTCGCTGGCGGGCATCGTTCCTCCGCGCGGGAACTCGCCGACGACACGGTGCGGAGGATTTTTCAGGCTCTTAGGATCGCGGTGAACGACGAGTTCGGGGCTCTCGACAACCTGCTGCGCGTCCTGCCGACGTGTCTGAAATCCGGCGGCCGCGTGGCCATCCTCACCTTCCACAGCGGGGAAGACCGGCGCGTGAAACAGGCATTCCAGGGCGGCTACGATGCCGGCCACTACGCGGCGATCGCCGAGGAGATCATCCGCCCGAGCGCCGAAGAGCGTCGCGACAATCCCCGTTCTTCGTCCGCTAAACTCCGCTGGGCTGTCCGCGCCTGATCCGGCCACCTGTTTCAATGGGGCGGTTGCGTTCATTGCCGCCATCTGACGAAACTCCCGGGCCACAATGAAATCCCTGTTCCGAACGCTCCTTTGGCTGGCCGTTTCCGGTCTCGGTGCCTGGGCCTACGCGACGATCGCCCTGCATCGCGGCGAGCATCTCAGCTCGGCCTTCCTGCTCGTCGCCGCACTTTGCACCTACGCCATCGGCTACCGGTTCTATTCAAAGTGGATCGCCACCCAGGTCCTCATGCTCGACGACCGCCGGGCCACCCCGTGCGAAGTCCACGAGGACGGAAAGGACTTCGTGAAGACGAACAAGTGGATCGTCTTCGGCCACCACTTCGCCGCGATCAGCGGACCAGGCCCGCTCGTAGGACCCGTGCTGGCCGCGCAGTTCGGCTATCTCCCCGGGACGCTGTGGATCCTGATCGGTGTCGTGCTCGGTGGAGCCGTGCAGGACTTCGTCATCCTCTTCGCATCGATCCGCCGCGACGGAAAATCGCTCGGCCAGATG
>JBBRDN010000112.1:0-13723 GCA_038203875.1 Verrucomicrobiota bacterium | reverse complement strand
ATAGGCCACATAGACATACTTGTCGTCCACCGCGATGGCCCAATCCTCGAAGATCGCGTTGCCGACGAAGCTCATATTGCCGATCAGCATCCCATCCTTGAAAATCCCGGTGCGGCGACTGTCGGCGCGTCCGACCACATATACCGTGCCGTCCGGGCCAGCCGCCACGGCTCCCAAACCGCCCTGGACGCGCACCGCCATTTCCGCCGCCATGGCATCCTGGCTGATCTGCCGCGAGGGCATCCGCCCGATGTGGGCACCGAACGTATTTCCGGCCCAAAGCGTCTCGACGGCTGTCAGACGCGGCGAGGTCTGGTGCCCTTCACCCGTCGGCTGGGAGGGAAATTGGGGGGTGCCGGTTTGCGCGGCACTCTGACCCGAGGCAAAAATAACGATGAGGGCCGCGCTGGCGGCGATCCGGAAAGAAGGGGGAAGCATCATGGTAGAGAAGGAGATTGTCGAAAGGGGAGAACGGGAGAAAGCGGGTCGAAAAGACCGGCTATTCGGTGTGGGTCACCTTGATATTGTCGATGGCGATCTCGGCTTGGCCGCCGTAGTTTCCGCCGATTGAGGTGCCATCCGTGAAGGCAAAGCCGCGCGCTTCGGAATAGAGGTCATCCACGAAGCCGTCGGCCACGAAGTCCCCGTTGACCGAGGCACTGAACATTGGCTGCTAGGAATTTGCTTTCGCGCCCGCCGCACCGTGGACGGGCAGAACGGGGATCGGCGTCGGGGAGTGAGGGGGTCTGTCGTGGCCAAGATAGCCGAGCCGCACGCCAAAGCCGCGGTGGAGCGATTGCCGGAAGTCGGCCTTGCCCGTGCCCCGCGTGTCGCGCAGCAGCCAAAGGTTGGGAATGCAGGTGAACCAAACGTTTCCCTTGCTGCTAGGAAATTGCTTTTGCGGGTGGCGGACCGAGTCGGCCCGGGACGGGGTTCGGAGGGGGTTCGGCGTTGGCTGCATGCCAAACAGATTGGCGAAGCCCGCACCGAGCGTTTTCAATTTGTTATTCTGCATGTAATTCTGCCCATAATTGGCGACCTCTTGAAGAGTCCTGCCCGTGCCTTCCACCTCGCCAGTTTGATGCCCGACCTGCCCGCCGGTCCAACTGCCTGCGCCAAAGCCCGCGGCTGCCGGAAGACCAATCCTCCAGGCAGGGCTCATGGAACGCGCCTTGCCCCAGAAGCCTGGGATCTTGGTGGCCACAGATCCTGGGATCGCCCCAATACCGCCGCGCGCCCCACCCACAAACGAAGGAATTGCCGTAGCGCCCACTCTTTTGGCGCCGGCGGGCAGCCGCTGCGCGTTTTTCTGCTCGGCCGTGGCTGCTTGGGCCCTGGCAGCAGGTTGCGCTGGCTGGCCGGCATAATTGAAGTAAGCGAGCTTGCCTTGATCCTTCACATCGATCGCTGCGGACTCCGCCGCCGGCACGTCCGCCGCGCGGAACACTTCCTTCCGATCCGCATCGAGCAGGGTCAGCGTGAAACCGTGAATCCGGCCTTCAAAGCCACGCCGGTTCCAGATTTGAATCTTCTCCACCTCGACAGCCTGCCCGAGATCCAATTCCCACCACGGATTCGTCGAGCCGACGTTGACAGTGTGGGTCTGCCCCTTCTTGTTGAAGTCGGAATCCTTGTTGCCATCAATCGCCCGCGCCGCGACCGCGTCGCCGTGCGTGCTGGACTGCGTCGCCTTGCCATCGCGCGCCATGTTCATGCCGCCGCTGATGACCTCGACTTCCGCGAGCGTGAGAATGCGCTTGTCGCCCGGCAGTTCGATGCGCACGAAACGCGCTGGTTTGCCGGTCGCGGCCTGCGGTTGGTCCTTCTTCACTGCCGGAGCATCGGGCGCGGCCTCGACTTTCAGAGCCGGCTTCTTCTCAGCGGGCGCGGCAGGTTTCTTGGTGGTGTTGTTCGCCGGGATCGGACTTTCAAAACCCGCATACATCTCCGGCTTCACGCCGCGCGCATGACCAGCGGCGTTGAACGTGTTCGGCTTGAAAGGCCCAACGAAGGCGATGTTCAAGTCCGGCTTGATCGCCGCTTCCTGGCCGAGCGCCCAGAAGACACTGTTCACAATCATGCGACGATAGCCTTCGTTCGTTAGATCTTCCGGCGTGCCGTAAAGCGAGGTGAACGCTCGACCCATCTTCCCCGAGGCCGACTTGTAAGTGCGCGTCCACTCCGAGGCCTGCGGCTGCTTCGTGGCATCCACCGGCGAATCCGGCGTCATGCCATTGAGCGGCCGCGCCGTCGTGAGGATGTCGCCGTCCGTCGGCTTGCCGACATAACAGCCAGCCTGCACCCACACCTCCTTCACCCCGCGCAGAATCGGGTGCTGCGCCATCGCGTCCACGATGCTGATGCGCGTGCTCTGCCGGTGATTCTGCCCGTAGTGACCGACCCACGTCTGCCCGAGCACCTGATGGCCAAAGCCGAGTTCATAGCCCGCGACCTTGCTGTCGAAGGAATACTTCGCGAACGCATCATCCTTCGGCGTCTTGAAAGCGTGCGTGGCCGTGCGCAACCCGATGACCGGCCCGCCACGATTCAGGTAAGCATCGAAGTGCTTCATCCGCTCCACCGGAAAATTCTGGAAGCGCAGGAACACGACCGCGAGGTCCGCCGTGTCCAGCGCTTCCATCCCCGGCATGTTCGAACCTTCGCCCGCGATGATGTTGCCCTCGCCATCGAGATCAAACAGCACCGTGCATTTGAAGCCGTGATGCTTCGCCAGCAAGCGCGCCAGCGCCGGCAGCGATTCCTCGGAACGATATTCATGATCGCCCGCGAGAAAGACGATGTGCCGGCCCTTGCCGGGGCCTTCGGTGCCCTCATAGACGAGTGGTCCGGCACCAGCGATGCCAGCGATGAACAAGAAGATGGCGAGAATAGTTTTCACGAGGTTCCAAAGTCTGAGTTCAGTTTAGAAGGAAACAACAGTCAACGGGCACCCGATGGATTTCACGGCGCGTGGACGATGTGAAACGGGACATAGCAAAAGAACGGTCGCGCCTTGTTCTCGCGAATAAATTCCACGACGTGCCCGGTGATCAAGTCTTCGGCGTAGCCGACGTCTTGTGGACGATTCTCGCGATTGTGCCACCGACTCACCGGACCTCCGCCGCTGACCGAGGCCCGCGTAGTCATCGAGGACTACCGCTGGGACTACAGCCAGCACCGGCCCCACAGCCGCCTAGTCTACCTGAGCCCGGTGCGCTTCGCTCAGAGACAACTTCCATCCCCGACTGCGGTCGGGCTCCGCTCTCCCTCCACCGGGGATGGACAACCACAACTGAACCATTAAACCTAAGTCAACCCCCAGATTCTCGCATCCCCTGGAGCAGTTAGCGAGGTCCGGTAACCCGCAACCACGGCGGTTGGCGTTCTCCGTTCGCAGGCATTTGCCAATTTTTTTGTGACCCCCGATCGATCGGCGTTGGTGCGGGTCGCTCCGGTCTCATACCCCCCCCCGCCCCCTTCCGGTTCCCCGCACAGATTGCGCACAACTTTTCCGGTATCTCCGTGCCGTCTCTTGCCGGCTGATCTGAAGATGGATTTTGCGGAAACCTTGTGTTTACAGGCAACTCGTGACATCTGTCTGCGCGTATGAGCAACAAGCAGGGTTCCTTGGAACCGATTCAAGTCCTGCCGTGCGCACCATTCCTTCCGGAGATGTCATGAAACCGATCTTGGCCCTCGTGGCCGCCCTGTTCCTCCTCCCCGCGTCCGGATGCATGTCGCGCTACGACATCGTCATGAACAACAACGTGCGGGTGCTCTCCAAGACCAAGCCCCGTCTCGACAAGGCAACCGGCGTCTACCACTACACGGACGTAAAGGGGAACAAGGCCACCATTGCGGCGATCCGGGTCAGGGAAATAGGCCCCTACAACCGCAAGCCGGATTCGAGCGCAAGCGGCTACTGAGCCCTTCGACGCCGTTTGGATCCGGTGGCGGACATCCTCCGATCCAACAGCTGGTCCACATATTTCCCAAGCAGGTCGGCTTCGAGGTTGACGATATCTCCCACTTTCCGAGCCCGCAGGTTGGTCACGGCGAACGTGTGCGGGATGATCCAAAGCCGGAATCCTTTCTTCGTGGTTCCTGAAACGGTCAGGCTGATCCCGTCGACGCAGATCGATCCCTTGAAGACGACGAAGCGTCGCACTTCGGCCGGGGCTTCCACGTCCAGCACATGATCGGCACCCGCTCGTTCCCATTTTGAGATCCGACCCACCCCGTCGACGTGGCCGCTGACAAAATGCCCGCCGAAGCGGCCGCCGGCCGCCAAAGCCCTTTCGAGGTTCACGGTCGCCCCGGGCCGGAGGAACTGGAGGTTGGTCCGGAGCCAGGTTTCCTTGAGCAGGTCGAAGCTGAGAAGAGTCTTCGCGCCTTTTCGCGACCGCTTCACCAGCGTGAGGCAGCAGCCGTTGATCGCGAGGCTGTCGCCAAGTTTCAGGTCCTGGGCCACCAGTTTCGCCGCGATCACGAGACGGATCCCCGTTGCGGTGGGCGTGCTGGATTCGATGGAGCCCGTTTCTTCTACGATGCCGGTGAACATTTAATCAGGAGGCCGGGGCCGTGCCGCAGCCGTGGGATTGAAAGCACAGTTGCGGCAGGATGAACAACGATTCTTCGGGCTTTACCCGCGAAAAGGCCGGGGTCCGACTCCGACGCGGCGCCCTGAAGAACCGATGTCGAAATCCGCGGGAAGCTGTTCTACGTTCCGCGCGCCATGAGTCCGGATGCCATCGTCAACATACTCCAATCCTACCTCTGCTTCGTGATCGCGATCACGGTGCATGAGGCGGCCCATGCGTGGGCTGCCTGGAAGTGCGGGGACGACACGGCACGCCTGATGGGACGCATCTCGCTCAACCCGGTGGTGCACATGGAGGTGGTCGGAACGGTGCTGCTCCCACTGCTCGGCCAGTTTCTCGCGGCAATCGGTTCGGCGGCGGCGGGATGGGTCATCGGTTGGGGCAAGCCTGTGCCGGTGAACTCGGGGAACTTCCCATCCGGGAAGCGTTACCTCTACGGCATGTATGTCGCGTTGGCCGGCCCGGCGAGCAACATCCTCCTCGCTCTCATTGGGATGATCGCGATCTTTGTCGGGTCCGAAGAACTGCGGCATCTCATCATGGTGTTCATCTTCGTGAACCTCGGACTGTGTTTCTTCAACCTGCTGCCCATTCCTCCGCTCGACGGCTCCTACGTGCTCCGATACCTGTTCAACATCAGCGACGAAGCCTATCGGAGCATGGCACAGTTCGGATTCATCGCCGTGCTGCTGATCGTGAAGATTCCCGCGGTCCAGGCCACACTGTCCTATGCCATGATGTCCACCTTCAGCTTCCTGAGACTGATCGTCGGGCTCGGTTGAATCTGCGAAACGCCACTTGGCAGGCGGGAACCGCCTACCGTTCGGGGAACTCAAACTCGACCTTGCCCTTGTCCTTCAATACGAGCTGGGCGGAGAAGGGCTTGCCGGCGCGGCTGATGAACTTCTCGAGCACGTCGGTTCGGCCATCGGCCAGGAGCTTCCCGGCCTGGTCGCGATCGACGGGCTGCTGGAGGATGACCTTGCCGGACTTGAAGGCGCAGCGTTTGGTTTCGCGCTGGCTGTTTTCGCAGATGTAGTCGGTCTCCGACTCGAAGACGCTGCCGCCACAGCGCGGGCATTTGCCGACAGTAGTCTGCCCGGTGAAGTCGAGCTTCACGACGGGTTCGTCGGCCTTCTTCGCACCCTTGCCGCCGGCTTTCTTTTCGCGGGGAGCGAACTCGAATCCAACCTTGCCCCCCTCGTATTTCAAGAACGCCTCGAACTTCCGGTTCGTCTTCTTCGACACGAAGCCCTTGAGCAGATCGGTCTTTCCGTCGGCAAGGAGCTTGACGATCTGGGCGCGTTCGATCGGCTGCTGGAGGATGATCGCGCCGGTCTTGAAGTCGCAGGTGCGTTCGGCGCTGACGGACTTCTCGCAGACGTAGTTCATCCCGTTCTCGAAGACGCGCGCACCGCACTTGGGGCATTTGCCGAGCGGTTCCTTCCCGGTGAAGTCGACAACCACGGCCTCGCCGTCCTCCTTCTTGTCGTCGCCGAAGTCGAACTTGGCCTCGAACTCGGGCGTCAACTTGATGAGCGCGGCGAAGGGAAAACCCTGCTTGCTGCGGAATCCCTGGAGCGGGCCGATGTGTTTGTCGCGGATGAGCGCCTCGATCTCGGCCGGCTCGAACTGGCGGCCGGCCGCGATCTTCCAGAGGGCGAAGTCGCACTTCTGGCACTGGAACTTCTTGTAGTTCTCATGCACCTCGCCGCCGCACTTGGGGCAAGGCACCTTGAGGATGCCGAAGTCACCGGGAATGGTGTCGTGTTCGAAGAGCTTGGCCTTGCCGACGATCTCCTGCGTGAGCCGCCGGATCTCGTCCATGAACTGCTCGCGCTTGAGCTGGCCGCGCTCCATCTGCTTGAGCTGATACTCCCAGTTGCCGGTCATCTCCGGTTTCGTGAGCGTCTCGACGCCGAGGCCGGTGAGAAGGGTGATGAGCGAAAAGGCTTTTGCCGTCGGCTTCAGCTCGCGCAGTTCACGAAGCATGTATTGCTCGGCGATGAGGCCTTCGATGATCGATGCGCGGGTGGCCGGAGTGCCGAGGCCGCGTTCGCTCATGGCCTCGCGGAGCTCCTCGTCGTCTACCAGCTTGCCGGCGCCTTCCATCGCGCTGAGCAAGGTGGCTTCCGTGTAGCGCGGGGGCGGCTTGGTGACGTTGGCCTTCACTTCGACGGCGCTGGTTTTGACACGCTCGTTCTGGTCCACGGGGACAAGCGTCGGCGACTCGTCGGAATCGACCTCCTTGCCGTAGACTTCAAGCCAACCTGTCTTCATCAGCACTTTGCCGGCGCTCTTGAAGGGTTCGCCTTCGACGCGGGTGATGCGCGTGGTTTCAAGGAATTCCGCCGCCGGATAGAACACGGCGAGGAACCGTTTCGTGACGAGATCGTAGAGCTTCTGCTCGGGCTCGCTCAGGCTCTTCGGAAGAACGCCGGTCGGGATGATCGCGAAGTGGTCGCTGATCTTGGCGTTGTTGAAAATGCGCTTGTTCGGATGCACCCAGCCGCTCTTCAGGATTTTATCGGCGAACGAACTGTAGCCCGTCAGGTCTCGCAGCGAATCGAGCGTCGTCTTGACCGTGGCAATGTAATCCTCCGGCAAGGCCCGCGCATCCGTCCTCGGATAGGTCAGAACCTTATGCTTCTCGTAGAGCGCCTGGGCGAGGCCGAGGGTGTTTTTGGCGCTGAAGCCGAAGCGACCGTTGGCCTCGCGCTGGAGCGAGGTGAGATCGTAGAGCAACGGCGAGAGCGAGGTGCTGGGCTTGCTCTCTTCCGTGACGACGCCGGGTTTGCCCAGGCACTTGGCCTGGATGGTTTCAGCCTTGGCCTTGTCCCAAAGGCGCTCCGCCTTGAGTTCGGCGTCCTTGTCGTCGCTACGCGAAAACTTCTCGTCGAACCAGCGGCCGGGATAGCCGCCCTTGGCCGCGTCGAAGGTGGCGAGGACTTCCCAGTAGTCGCGGCTGACGAACTTCTTAATCTTCGCCTCGCGTTCGACCACGATGGCCAAGGTCGGCGTCTGCACGCGGCCGACGGTGGTGAGATGGAAGCCACCCGTCTTCGAGTTGAAGGCGGTCATGGCACGGGTGCCGTTGATGCCGACAAGCCAATCGGCTTCCGAGCGGCAGACCGACGCATCGGCCAGGGGGCGCATCTCCTGATCGGAACGCAGCTTGGCAAAACCGTCGCGGATCGCGGCGGCGGTCATCGACTGGAGCCAGAGCCGCTTGATCGGCTGTTTGGCGCCGGTGTGGGCGATGATGTTGCGGAAGATCAGTTCACCCTCGCGGCCGGCGTCGCAGGCGTTGACGATGCCGTCCACGTCTTTCCGCTTAAGAAGTTTCTGGAGAACCTTCAGGCGGTTCTCCGATTTCTCGATCGGCTTCAGGGCGAAGCGCGGCGGGATGTGGGGCAGCTTGTCGAAGGACCATTTGCCACGGACGATCTCGTGCTCTTCCGGCACGGCGAGTTCGAGCAGGTGTCCGACAGCCGAGGAGACGACGAACTGTTCGCTTTCGAAATAGTCGTCGTGCTTCTGGAATCCGCCCAGGGCCTTCGCGATGTCCGAGGCGACTGAGGGCTTCTCCGCAATGACAAGAGCTTTTCCCATCGGTTGGAGCCGGGTTTTAAGGTCAGGCGTTCGCAAAAGGCAACCATGCGTTTGAAATACCTCGGTCCGGCGAACGACCGCGGATCCAAGAAACGATCCACCACCCGTCACGCAGCAGCCAAAGAAAAACGGCCGGCAGCGGATCGCTGGCGGGCCGTTGAGAACTGAGATCGCGGACGGATCAGTGGCGGTCAATGCGGGCGGGAGTCGTCTTCTGGTCGCGCTTGAAGAAGCCGCGCCTGGCCAAAACCAAACCGCCGACAACCGCGACGGCTAGAACGATGCCGCCAACCCACAGGAGGTTCGTTACGATCTGCCCGCCTTCGTGCGCGTGCACAACGCCCGCGGCACCGTGGCCGGGGTGGGCGACGGCGGAGGAGGCGAGGAAGCTAAACGCCGCAGCGGCTGCGGCCAAGGTGCGAAAGCGTGCAGTAGTCATCGTAAGAGAAGGGTCGTGAGCGGAAGTGGTTGCGTCAAGCGAGGTTTGCTGAGGCGCGAGGGATTCGGATGTCTTTCTGGCTTTGGCCTTCTCGTTTCGTCTTTCAGAACACTTCGGGCACTCCCTCGTCGAGAATGCGGATATGCCGGCTCATGCCTTCGGCGACGGCGAGTTCCTGCAGCCAACGCGGCGGTTCCCCGAGATCCTCGAAGCTGAGCTTGAAGGTGCCGTAGTGCATTGGGACGAACCATTTCGCCTTCAGGTCCCGGAACGTCTTGAGGGCCTCATCCGGTCCCATGTGCACCACACGGAACGAATCCGGGTAGTAGGCACCGATCGGGAGAAGGGCGATTTCAGGTGCGCAGCGTTCGCCGATTTCCTTGAAACCGTCGAAATACGCCGAATCGCCGGCGTGGTAGACGGTGCGACCGCAGTGTTCGAGGACGAAGCCGCCGTAACCACGATGTTGGTCGGTGAGCTTGCGGGCGCCCCAGTGCTTCGAGGGAACCAAGGTCACCTTCCAATCGCCGTGGCTGAAGCTTTCCCACCATTGGAGTTCGACGATGCGGCTGAAGCCGAGGCCGCGAGCCAGGTCACCGAGCCCCCACGGCATGACGCCGATCTTCGGCGACGGAATGCGGCGCAGCGACGGCTTGTGGAAGTGGTCGAAGTGAGCGTGCGTCAGCAGGACGAGATCGATCGGCGGCAGGTCGCGGATGCTGAGGCCGGCGTGCTTGAGACGCTTCAGGAGGAAGAGCCAGTTGGCGAAGTTGGGATCGATGAGGACGTTCAGGTCCGGGAACTGCACGAGGAACGACGCATGGCCGATCCATGTGAGGGCGACTTCGCTCTTGGCCAGCTTGGGAAACACCGGGCGTTTGGTCCGGCCAGTGCGTTTGGTCAGCCAGGCCTTCCAAACCATCTCGTAGAAGAACGTCCGGGGATTGAAATGTTTGGCCGGGGTCAGATCCTTGAAAGACCGGGGTAGGCGGCGTCTTCGGGCCGGGCGCCGGTCGGATTCGGGCAGGTCTGTCATCGGTGTGGGCCGGACGGTCGCACGGCCCAGGCGAAATGACAACGGACGGAGCGCAGTGAGGATTGGCGGAAACTGGTCCGCCATGGTTCAACCAACACATGTCTCCCGAACTTCGCTGCCAACTAGAAAGGTTTCTCCTCAGGCAGCCGACCTTGGGAAAGCATGTCTTTGTCGCCCGTGGCGCCACCGTGATCGGCGACGTAACCCTGGGAGACCATTCGAGCGTGTGGTTCAACGCCGTGCTTCGTGGTGACATCAACCGCATCGTCGTGGGCCATCACAGCAACGTGCAGGACAACGCCGTGCTGCATCTCGCGGACGACCATCCCTGTCTGGTCGGCAATTACGTCACCATCGGTCACGGCGCCATAGTCCATGCATGCACCGTGGCGGACGAGTGCCTCATCGGAATGGGCGCGGTCATTCTCGATGGAGCGGAGATCGGCGAACAAAGCCTGATCGGCGCGAAAGCCCTGGTTACCCAAGCAATGAAGGTTCCGCCCGGTTCCCTGGTCCTCGGATCGCCGGCAAAGGTGGTTCGCCAACTTTCTTCCTCAGAGCGGGTAGGATTGCGGCAATGGGCCGAGAAATACGTTGCGAACGCCGGCTTTTACGCGGAACACGGCTTGGGCCGGTAGAATTATTGGGATGTGCGCCGCAATGCACCATCTGTGCCCGAGAACGCACAGTGACGGTAGCGTGAAGCTTGCCTAGGTTGCGACCGAACCAAATGGAAACTCCTCGGCGAACGACTGAAGTCGCCACGTTGAGGAGCGGACAAAGGCCCAGTATTGACCTCCGAAGAACGGAGTCAGTAGCTTCCCGCGTCCCCAACGTCACATCAGCAAACACCGCGTTATGAACACAAAACCCGACATCCGGGGCGGCAGCTCAAAGGGCTTCACCCTGATCGAGCTGCTCGTCGTGATCGCGATCATCGCGATCCTGGCAGGAATGCTCCTGCCTGCCCTCAGCAAGGCCAAACTCAAGGCCCAAGGCATCAGCTGCATGCAGAACCTCCGCCAGCTCCAGCTGGGTTGGAACATGTATGCGGATGACAACAACCAGGTCATCGTCCCCAACAAGGACGGCGGCAACTCCGGCAAAGCTCCCAACAACCCCTCATGGGCCGGCGGCTGGCTCAACTTCGACAACCAGAACGAAGACAACACGAACTGGGGTCGGCTCATCAATCCGAGCACCAAGAACGGCAACTACGGCGGCCTCATCGGGCCCTACACCAAGGACTACAAGGTCTACAAGTGCCCGGCTGACTCCTCCAGCGTGACCATCTTCGGCAAGAAGGTGCCCCGCGTCCGCAGCAACTCGATGAACTACATGCTCATCGGCGACAAGAAATCGATCGACGGCTGGACCCAGAACGCTGTGAACCAGCAGTTCCTCATCTATCGCCGCACGACGGACTTGACCCGCCCCGGCCCTGCCAACACCTGGGTGTTCCTCGACGAGCACGAAAACAGCATGAACGACGGCTATTTCGTCGTCGACGTGACCCAGCCCAACGTGATCATCGATCTCCCCGGTGCCTACCACAACAATGCCTTCGGTATGTCGTTGGGTGACGGCCACGCTGAAATCTTCAAGTGGAAGACCAGCACCAAGACCCTGAACGGCCGTGACGGCGTCGGCCGCGCCCCCGTCGGTGGCAATCCGCCTCCCGGATACAGCAACCCCGGTGCGCTGAATGGCAACATCAACGACCCGAACACCGCGGCCGGCGACCACGCCCGGCTCGCGAAGAAGACCAGCTCCAAGTAAGCTGTCCTGAACCGTTTCAAGCGGGTTGGCTTCGGCCAACCCGCTTTTTTCTTTTCCGGGACCCGAGATCAAGCCCGCCTGGGCGAGTGCGCCGATCAACGGCCGAGTTTGCCCATCATCTTCTGGAGCTTCCCAAACTTCTTCATCATCTGCTGCATCTGGGAGAATTTGTTGAGCACGCCATTGACCTCTGAAACGGCGACCCCGCTGCCGCGAGCAATCCGCTGGCGCCGTTTGGCATTCAGGATCTGGGGATTTCGGCGCTCGATGGGCGTCATGGCGCAGATGATTCCTTCCATCCGCCGGAACTCCCTCTCGGACTTCTGCACATCCATTTGCTTCAAGGCGTCGCCGCCGCCGGGCAAAAGCCCGATGACACTTTCCAAGGAGCCGAGTTTCTTCATCCCGCGCAGCTGATCGAGGAAGTCCTGCAGGGTGAACTGTCCCTTCCGCATCTTCTCTTCAAGCTGCTTGGCTTCATCTTCATCGATCGCCGCCGCGGCTTTTTCGACGAGGGTGACCACATCGCCCATTCCAAGGATCCGCGAAGCCATCCGCTCCGGGTGGAACGGCTGGAAATCCTCCAGCTTCTCGCCAAGTCCCATGAACTTGATGGGCTTACCGGTGACGCTCTTGAAGCTCAACGCCGCACCACCCCGGGCATCGCCGTCGAGCTTGGTCAGGATCGCGCCGGAGATGTTCAGCGCCTTGTCGAAATGGGTGGCGACGTTGACCGCTTCCTGCCCGGTGGCGGCATCGAGGACCAGCAGGACTTCCTGCGGTTCGATCATGGCCTTCAGCCTGACCAGCTCTTGGACGAGGGGCTCGTCGATCTGGAGCCGTCCCGCGGTGTCGAAGATCAACGTTTGCCGCTGGAGATCCGCCGCCATCTTGAGGGCCGCTTCGGCGATCTTGAGAACGTCCGTTTCACCCCGCAGCGAGCACACAGGAATATCGAGTTGGCGGCCCAGAGTCTCCAGTTGCTCCATCGCCGCCGGGCGATAGACGTCGGCAGCAACGAGGAGCGGTGCGCGGCCTTCCTTCTGCAACATCCGCGCGAGCTTGGCGGAGCTGGTGGTTTTGCCGGATCCGTGCAGGCCGACCATCATGATGCAGGCCCGGTTTCCAGAGAGGTTGAGGGCCGCGTTCTGGGCGCCGAGCAGGTCTACCAGTTCGTCGTGGATGATCTTTACGATCTGCTGGCCTGGCGTGACTGATTGGAGCACGTCCGCCCCAAGGCTCTTGCTCTTTACCCGCTCGATGAAGTCGCGGGCGACCTTGAAGTTCACGTCCGCTTCCAACAGGGCCATCCGGACTTCGCGGAGCGAATCGGAGACGTTGGCCTCGGAAATGGTCCCGAGCCCGCGCAGGTTGCGGAAGGCGTTTTGGAGCTTCTGGGACAGGCTTTCGAACATCGGAACGAGACGCTAAAGACAGGTTGGGCGATTGACAAGAAGCCGGGTGGCGGGGTTTATTTCCCGCCCGGTTTATCCGGTTGGTAGGATACTCAAGTGGCCAACGAGGGCAGACTGTAAATCTGCCGGCTAACGCCTTCCCTGGTTCGAATCCAGGTCCTACCACCACTCTTCAAAGCAAATCCCTGAAGCAGCGATGCTTCAGGGTATTTTTTTCCTGGGATCTCTCTTCGGGTTCTCGAGGCCACAGACGCTTAAGGCGCGCGATTCATTGACTGCCGCCACCAAAGAAAATGGCGGCCACTTCTGGCCGCCATTTCGTGGAAAAACACAAACCAGGTTCGATCAGTCGAAAGCGTGACCGGCGCTGCAAAGGACGTTCTTGATCTTGTGGCGCACGAGTTCCTTGGTCGCCTTGCGGGCGGGACCCAGGTATTTGCGCGGATCGAATTCCTTGGGATTCGTCCAGAGGACCTCGCGGATGGCCGCTGTCATCGCCAGACGCAGGTCGGTGTCGATGTTGACCTTGGTGCAACCGACACGGCGGGCCACTTCGATGTCGGACTCGGGCACGCCGGCGGTTTCCTCGCCGAGATTTCCGCCGAACTTGTTGATCTTCTGGGCAAGTTCCTTGGGCACCGAAGATGCCCCGTGGAGGACGAGGGGATAGTCGCCCATGCCGGCTTCGAGCAGGGCCTTCTTGATCGCCTTGAGGCGTTCCAAGTCCAAGTGCTGCTCGCCCTTGAACTTGTAGGCGCCGTGGCTGTTGCCGATCGCGATGGCGAGGGAGTCGACACCCGACTGTTTGACGAACTGGACGGCTTCATCGGGATGGGTGTAA
>JBBRDN010000111.1:0-13862 GCA_038203875.1 Verrucomicrobiota bacterium | reverse complement strand
GGCCACGACGCCGTCGCCGCTGTAGTCGCTGCCGAAAATCAGGCTGTAGTCCTGGATTCCGTTCACGGCGCCGAAGAGGACGGCGTAGTTGGTGGCCGAGTTGACGGAGTCCAAGTTGTCCCGCCAGAGGACGCGCTCGGTCCCGAGTTCATCGTCCAGAATGGTGAGGGCCGCGTTGGTCGAAGTGCTCAGAACATATCCTGAGCCTGCGGCGATCGTGTTCGTCAGGCGTTTGTCGCCGGAGAAGACGGCGTTGTCGATCGGGGTTACGAAAATGTTCGCCAATGTGACGCCGCCCGGGATGGTCAACGGATTAATCGTGTAGTCGGTGTTGGGGACCGCGGTGCCGGATTGGGTGAGATTCACGGTCAGATCAGCGTTGGTGCTTCCAAGGCGGGTCACTGCGAACGCCAGATGTGCTGAAGGCACCCGCTCGTAGATGGTGGACGCAACGGTGGCGATCGAGAGGGTCGGAGTGTCGTTGTCGACGATGACGCCGGACGCGGAGGCCGGAACTCCCGGCACGCCGCTCGAGGAAGGCGTAACCGTGAGGATCACGGTTTCAGGTGCTTCGGAAATCGAGTCGTCAATCGGGGTGATGGTGATCACCACATTGCTGGATCCGGCAGGAATCGTCGCGGTCAGCACGTTGGTCGCGTAATCGGTTCCGTTCACGGCGGTGCCGCTCAGCGTGTAGTTTACCTGAGCCGGGCTATTGGTGTCGCCGGTCTTGGTAATGGTGAAAGTCAACGGGACCGTCCCCTGTTCGAAGCCAGCAGGCGAGGTTGCGACCACCGTCACTTGGTTGGTGGGCGAGGTGTCGACCACCGAGAAGGCTCCATCCGAAGTGGTCCTTGCCGTCGTGGCTCCGCCCGGCGACCAGATGCGCAGGCGAGCGTCGCCTGAGCTCAGCGTGTAGAAGTTGCCCGCAGCGTCGAATCCGACATCACGCCCGTTGCCGATGGTTCCCGTGTCGAGCCGCACGCGCTTGGAGAAATCCGGAACACCATTGGTCAGTGGAAGAACCCAGGTGTCGCTGGGAGCAGCGCCGGCGGAGATATTCAGCGCGAGCCATTTGCCGTCGGGCGAGGCGGACACGCCTTGGATCGAAGTGAAGGCATCCGCAGTCGCAGTGTTCGACTCGATGATGGTGGATCCGAGAGACTCCCACACCAGTTCATAGACTCCGCTTACGGCATTTGTTTTGAGAACAAACAAAGCCGCCTCAGCTCCGGCTGAACGGAGTTGGGTCAGGTAGATCGTGCCGTCAAGACCGCGTTCCAAGTCGACGGTGACACCCGCGATGGCCAGGAGGGGTCCGGGTTGGTAGAGGATTGGAGTGTTCTCGGCCAGGTTGGTCGCGAGGGGGAATGGACCGGATCCGAAATCATAGCGCCGGAGGGAGTTTGCCGGTGCTTTTGAAGTGTCCAATGCGTAGATGCTGAGATTGCCGGTGGCGAGTGACCCGACGGCGATCGCGGACGAACCGACGCTGCCGTGTCCATTGGCGGCCATCGCCGCAGCGCCCTCTCCAGCGCCGGTGAAGACGTTGGTCGCGGAAGTCAAATTGGCCGTCGCTTGGTAGAGAGTTCCGGTGGCCGTGGAGAAGTCCGAGAGGTAAACGAAGCTGTCTTCGCCGACTTCAAGTCGGAATGGGCTGCTGGCACCGCCTGCGGTGAAAGCGTTGGTTAGCCCCATGTTAAAATAGTTCGTGGCCAAGCCGACTGGTGACGTGAGGTCGGCGTTCATCATATAGATGCCGTCGCCCTTTTGTGCGCTGTTCGCGGTGCCGGTGGTGGCGCTGTTCGCCACGTAGACGGTTCCGAAGAACGGGCTGCCGGGATTCTTGTTCACTGCCACGCCGCGAGGCGAGTTGTAGCCGGCGAAGACGTTGGCGTCGTCGCTGATCCTGCGGGTTGTGCCGTGTTTGTAGCCGAGGTTGAAATTCTGGGATGCCTCCACTGAGTAGGGGCCGACGATGACCGCGGTGTTGGTCACCAAGCCCGCGCTCTTTGCGCCAAGGTCGTTTGTCGTGGCTCCGCCGTTTGAAATCACCTTCACCGAGTCGGCGGCTTCGTTCAGGCGAAAGATGATCTGGGTGCCGGTGTTCGTCAGGCCGGAGGCGTAGGGCGTCGCATCGGCGCTGGCTGCGGCCAGGATCGCTGCGCAGGCGATGGTCGCCTGCATGAGGAAGCGGCGTAAGCCGGGGGTTTGAGATTTCATCTTGTTTGGCATGAGGTGGGGTGGAATTGCTGGCTGATTCACGTCCATTGCGCCCTGTAGGGATGGGATAGGGAATGGTGGCCGTGGGTGCTCACGATCTAGCTCCAATCTGTCCGCTGGGCTTGAAAGCGAAAGAGTTTTCTTTGGCGGGTCTACTTAAGTAGCAAACCGCTCTTGGCCTTGGGTATTTGGATTTTTTAGGCTGCTTTCGATGCGACGAGATTTGCCCATCAGGCTGCTGGTTTATGTTCCGTGCGGGCGATTCGAGACATGCATGCCGGTGATCGTGGGAAGAAATTTGCGTCGAGCCCGCCAGTGTGGACACTTGAAGCCGATGAAGGCCTGTTTTCAATCGCGTGTGTTCTTGCTGCCGGCGGCTTTGCTGGCGTTGGCTCCGTTGTCGTCGGCTGCCTGGGACTACGAAGGGCACCGGATGGTGAATCAAATCGCATTGGCGTCGTTGCCAAAGGAGTTCCCCGCATTTGTCCGCGAGCCAGCCGCCGTGGAGCGCATCGCCTTCCTGTCCGGGGAAGCCGATCGGTGGCGCAACAGCCCGGATACGGCACTGCGCCACGTCAACGAACCTGACCACTTCTTCGACATCGAGGATCTTCAACCGCACGGGCTGTCCCTGACGAACTTGAACCCGTTTCGCCACATTTTCACCGTGGCGTTGGCGGAAGGCAGGAAGGCGAATCCCTCCGGCGTGCCCGCTGTTGCCGAGGCTCGCAATCAGAACCAGAACCGCCAATTGATCGGGTTCCTGCCGTGGTCGATCGCGGAGAACTACGCGAAGCTGAAATCAGGTTTCTCCTATCTTAAGGCCTTCGAGGAGAACGGCACTCCGGACGAAATTGAAAACGCCAAGCAGAACATCGTCTACATAATGGGAGTGATGGGCCACTACGCGGGCGACGCCGCCCAGCCTCTTCACACGACCCGCCATTACAACGGCTGGGTCGGTGCGAACCCGTCCGGCTACGCGACCAACACGACGTTTCATTCGTGGATCGACGGCGGATTCAACATCCGGAGCGGCCTGAAACTCGACGAGCTTTCGGGCAAAGTGCGCGATGCGAAGCCGTTGTTCGACACCATCGCGCCGCCAAACCGGCCGCACGAAGTCTTCCCTGTGGCCGTGGGTTTCATCGTTGCCCAACACGCGATGGTGGATCCACTGTATCGATTGGAGAAGGACAAGAAGCTGTCGGCGGAGCCGGGCACCGAAACGGAAGGGAAAGCGTTCATCGGAGGCCAGATCCTGAAGGGCGGGCAGTTCCTGGGGGATCTCTGGCTCACCGCTTGGAAAGAGGCGACCCCCGATACCTTTCTGAAAGCCCAGTTGATCAAGCGGAAGCTCGGAGGTAAGGGCCGCTGAAAAGGTTGTCCCGAGGAACTGGCATTGCTCTTGCGATCACGTAGCTTTGGCCGATCCGAAGTTTGCCCCCTATGGACAAGTTGCTGCTCATCGATGACGAGACCGACGTTCAATACTCCTTCAAACGGATCTTTGACTCCCCGGAAATAGAACTGACCACCGCCGACAGCGGCGAGGCCGGACTGGAGTTGATCCCCAAGCTCCGCCCCGATCTCGTGATCATGGATATCCGGATGGGCGGGCTGAACGGCCTCGAGACCCTGCGCCGCATCCGCCAGATCGATGCCCGGCTGCTGGTCATCATGATGACCGCCTACGGCACAACCCAGACGGCCATCGAGGCGATGAAGCTGGGCGCCTACGACTATCTCCTCAAGCCGTTCGACGTCCCCAAGCTGAAGAACATCGTCTTCGGAGCTCTAAAGGCCGCCCGGGACATGCGTCAGGTGGTTGCCTTCCAGCCGGAGCTCGAAGCCGAGGACGTCGACATCGGGGTCGTGGGCCGAAGCGATCCGATGCAGGGCGTCTTCAAAATGATCGGCCAGTTGGCCGGGTCCAAGGCGACCGTCCTGATCACCGGCGAAAGCGGCACGGGGAAAGAGCTCGTCGCGCGCGCGATCTACCAAAACGGTGACCGCAGCACTCAGCCGTTTCTTGCAATCAACTGCGCCGCCATCCCCGAGAACCTGCTCGAGAGCGAGCTGTTCGGCCACGAGAAGGGCGCCTTCACCGGGGCGGCGGCGATGCGCATCGGCAAGTTTGAGCAGTGCAACAACGGCACCATCTTTCTCGACGAGATCGGCGACATGTCGTTGCCGACCCAGACGAAGATCCTCCGCGTCCTCCAGTCCGGCACGTTCGAGCGCGTGGGAGGCAACCAACCCGTCCAGGTCGACGTCCGCGTCATCGCCGCGACCAACCGGCCTCTGGAGCAGGCCGTGGCCGCCAAAGAATTCCGCGAAGACCTCTTCTACCGGCTCAACGTCATGCGGGTGCAGCTTCCGCCGCTGCGTGAGCGGTCGACCGACATTCGGCTGCTGGTGACCTATTTCCTGAGGAAGTTCGCCAATGCGAACCATCAGGCCCGTCCGAGGTCGATTGCCGAAGACGCCATGGCCATCCTCGAGCGCTACCGCTGGCCCGGCAACGTGCGCGAGTTGGAGAACGCGGTCTTGAGGGCGTCGGTGGTCGCCAAGGGCGACGTCCTTCTCACCGCGGACTTGCCTCCTGAAATCTGCGCCGCCGTCGCCACCGGGTCTCCTGTCGCCTCTGCGCCGATCGCGGCCGGACCTGCCGGCGTGCCGTCGAGCGAACCGGGCCCTGCGGTATTGTCCTCCTCGGGACCGACGGACATGGCCGGGTTGTCGCGCATGCTCTTCGACTGGGCACGGCGGGATCCGAAGCTGAAGATCATCCCCAGCATCGAACGGGAAATGATCATCAATGCCCTTCGCGAAACCAGGGGCAACCAGGTGCAGGCCGCAAAACTCCTCGGCATCACCCGCGCCACGTTGCGCAAGCGAGTTGAGAAGTTCGGCATCAAGCAGGAACTGTCGATCGCCTGATCCTTTGTCTTTTTGAAAGCAGAACGCCGCCGGGAAACCCGGCGGCGTTCTCGTTTGAAATGTCAGGCGGGCTTACTGCGCCTTGGGCTTGGTCCAGTCCTTCTCGGCCTTGGCGGAATTCCAGACGGTCTTCGGCTCTTCGGGCGAGATGGAGGACGATGTCTTGAAGAACTCCGTCGGACGTTGGCCTTCCTGGTAGTCGTCTTTGCTGATGATCGTCGGGGTGACGAACATCACGAGGTTGCGTTTGTTGCGTTCCTTCGAGTTCTTGCGGAAGGCGGCGCCTAGTCCGGGGATGTCTCCGAGCAGGGGAACCTTCGAGTTCACGTCGGACTTCGAGTCGCTCACGAGTCCGCCGAGGACGAGGGTGTGGCCGTCCGGCACAACCGCCTGAGTCGTGAGACGGCGACGGGAGAAGATCGGTGCGGTGCTTTGCTTGCCGCTCAGCGTGGCGATGGCGGGGGTGAGCTCCTGGTCGGAGATCTCGGGCTTGAGATCGAGGAAGATGTTCGAGTCGCCCTGCATGCGGGGAGTGACGAGGAGCTTGATGCCGACTTCGTTCAAGGTCCGGCCGCCCACGCTCAGGTCGTAGTTGGGCTTCACTGCGGAAGCGGGGGCGCCGCCAGCGCCGCCGGGGGCTAGGCTCTCCTCGAAGACGGGCACGTTTCGCACGACGGAAAGTTCCGTCTGGATGCCTTCCATCGTGACGGCGCGCGGTGTGGCCAGGGATTCGGTGTCGGAGTCGGAGTTGAGGAAGGACAGCGTGGCGCGGACGCCTTCGGCAGAGAGGATGCCGATGTTCGGGTTGAACCCCTTGGCCGTGTCGAGCAACACGCGGGGCGCGCTCGACAACGCGTCATTGCGCGGGAGGGCGCTGGAGCTGGCCTCCACGGAGGCGCCGCCGCCACCACCGCCTGCGGCCGTGACGAGCGAGCTGTTGCCGAAGGTGAGCTTCTGAGCGGAGAGCGTGTCCGACCAATCAAGACCCTTGGCCGAGCGGGGATTCTTGGACGTTTCCAGGAAGCGCGCTTCGATCATGAACTGGGGCAGGCTGCGATCGAGTTTCTTCACGAAGTCTTCGATCGTCGCGAGTTCCTTCTCGGTGGCGAACACGACCAGTTGGCCGGTGCGGGGATCGGGCAGCACGCGGCTGCGTTGACCCATCAACGGCTGGACGAGGGCGACGATGTTCGTGGCCTGGGTGAACTTCAGGTTCACGATGCGGCTGACCAGGGGCTCGGCGGCGGCTGCGTCTTTCAGGGTGACCCGGCCGATCTTGGTGCGCGGATCGGAAAGGAACTGGAGGCCGTAATTGTCGAGGACGGCGAAGAACGCCTGGGCGGCCGTCACGTTCTCAAAGCGGAACGTCACGGTGGCGAGGGCATTGGTCCGCCCGTCCGCCGTCACGGTGGGCGTGACGATGCGGGGGTCGAATTGGAAATTGATGCCCGACTGGCGCCCGAGCGATTCGAGCGTCGACGTCAGCGCGGCGCCTTCCATCTGGATGACCGGGATCACTTCGCCGCCGGCGAGGTTCACCTGCCCGGTCGAATCCGCGACGCCGGAAGTGGCGGGTTCGGCTGCGAGCGCCCCCAGCCGAAGCAGCGCGATGGCCGCGACGGTCGGCAGTATTCGGTTCTTAAATTCTTTGATCATAATTCTGTTGCTCCCCTCTAGCTGGATTGGTTCCTAGGCCCTGTTTTCTTTCATTTCTGAGAACCCAAGTTGCGCAGGACACGCTTCTCGGCTTCCCCTGAGACAGTGATGGTGACGCCCTTTTCCGCGATCTCATGGACGCGGATCTTGGCCGTTCCGCCGTCGTCGAGCGTCACGGTCAGTTCCTCCTCGGGGCCGAACGTGCGGCCGTTGATCACGGCGAGCCGGTTGGCCACAAGCCCCCGCAGTCGGAGTTGGCTGAAGATGTTCCTTGGCGGCTGGCCGGCGGCCGGCGTCGGATGTGCGACGGAGAAGGCGACGGGCGCCGAACGCGGGAAAAACGGATCGCGGACTCCGGGTGCTGACGGTTCAAAGACTGAAAGTCTCTCGCTGACCATGCGCGGAAAGGCCGGCGCCGGCTCGTTCGTTTTTACCACGGCGACGGCTGCCGCCGGCATTGGAATCGGAGCCGGCGTGGCGGCCTTCGAGATGAAGGCCGTGAGCGAAAGACCAACGACGAGGAAGATGGCTCTCATGGTCAAAACGAGTTCGAGGCGGTTGCCAACGAGGCCGGCAAAGGTTTGATCGGCGCGATGAGGTCGAAGCGGAACTCGATTTTTCCCCGGCCGTCGGACGATGGGGAAAGCTCGATGTTCTGGACGCGCATGAATGGATAGCGGTTTTCCATGTGGGCGATGAAGCGGCCGAAGTCATGGAACCGGCCCGAACCGCGGATCGAGAACAAGGCGCCGCGGTAGGGAAACTTGGGAAGCACGCCGATGTCTACGACCGCCTCGCGGCTGTAGACCGGGATGGAGAGGTTGAAGGCGGGCACCTCGCGGTTCATGACGCCGATGATCCAAGCATACATGTCGCCGAAGGCCATGACGTCCTCGACCTCGTTGATGAGGACTCGTTTTGCGACGAGTTCTTCGTGGAGCGCGACCCGGTTTTTGGTGAGCCGTTCGGCCTTCTTGAGCTTCTCGCCCATCTCTGTCCGGCGTTTGTCGATGGACTTGAGGCGCTCGTTCAGCCCTTCGACAAGGCCGAACCAGATGCCGGCGCAGATCGCGGTGGTGCCGAGGCAGACGGCCACGATCTGGCTCTTCTTTTCTTTGGAGATATTACTCATCGCGTTGGACCTCCGGGAAGACGGCCTCGACGGTGAAGGCGATGAACTGCCTTCCGGGTTCGGCGGGGTCGGCCACGGGTTGTGAGACGTTGGCTAGCTTGAAGCCGTCCGTGCCTTTCAGGAACGTGTTGAAGAACGAGTTCGTCGTCATCGAGGCTTTCAGGCGGTTGTAGTTCTGGGCCGCCGGCGGGGCGTAGTCCTTGGCATCGACGGTGATCGTCATCGACTCGAAGGAGGCGCCGGGTTTTCCCGGGATAGTTTTGCCTCCTGATTTCTTGGGCGGTTCCGGGTCGATGGCTCGGAAGGTCTGCAGCGTCCGCAGGCGGGTGAACTGGATGTCGTCCGTGATCGACGCCTGGACCGCCTGCAGGGCCGAACCCCAGAGGAAGCGGTTGGTCGAATAGCGGGCCAATGCCCCGAGTTTCACGTCGATGTCCCCGAGCGCCCGGTTGTCCTCCGAGACGTTGGAGAATTTCTTTTCGATTGCCTGGAAGGAGGCCGAATCCCGCGCGAGTTCGCTGCGCGCGGACATCAGCGCGGTCTGTGTGCGCAGGGCCCAGAGTCCCACGAGGAAGACCACGAAACCGCCGATCCAGGCGGCGCGCTTAACCGGATCCTTCCGGCGCTGTTCCTCCTGGACCAGGGTCTCTTCGAGAAGATTGATGCGGATTGGCATGGGGGGATCAGAAGAGGGTCGTGGCCGCACCGATCGCGACGGCGAGCTGCGGCCCGAGCTGTTCCAGGTCTTCGGCCTGGCTTTGGGGAAGTTCCGAGTTCAGGAAGCCGGTCGGGCTCCACGCCTTGCATGGAAGCATCAGGTCGGACTGAAGCGATTGGACGAAGAACTCCGACCGCGCGGCGCCGCCCGACAGGTAGACGACGGAGACGGGCTGGTCGTTCTGGGTCTCGAAAAAGTCGATCGATGCCCTTAGTTCGCGCCCGATGCCGTGGAGCACCGGCAGGAGAGCCTGCTCGACCTCGTGGGGCATTCCGATCTTGATTCCTTCGGCCTCCGAATAGCCGACGCTCATCATTTCGGCCAAGCTGGACGTGAGCTTGTCCCCGCCGACCGCGACCACGCGGTTAACGGCGAGGTCGCCGTGGTTGAGAATGCTGATCGAAGTGTTCCTGAAGCCAAGGTCGACAAGGGCGACGACCTCTTTCTGGAACGCTTCCGGGAAAGCGGCCTCGAAGGCGTTCACGGGTCCCAGGATACCCGGGGTGATGCTGTCCGCGGACAGACCAGCTGTCTTGAGGGCCGCCTGAATGTTGTTCATCACCTTGTTCGGCGCCGCTCCGACCCAGACCTTGAATTTTCCGTTGGACTTGGCGGGTTCGGGCTTCGTCGGGTCTTGGCGGGGAGTGGTCACGAAGCAGTCGAACGCGTGGTTCGGGAGTTCCTGTTGCAGGTAGGTCTGCGTGCCGATCTTGAGGAGTTGGCGCATTTCCGAGACGGGCACCTGCGGCATCTCGGTATTGCGGAGGATCGAGTCCTGGACGCCAAGCGAGACGATGGCCCGCTTGGTCTTCGGATCGAGGCTCTGGCAGATTTCCCGGATGTGTTCCCCGAGGGCCGCCGGTTCGAGCGGTTGGTCGCCGCCGGGCGTCTCGCGGATCACGTAGCCGGCAAGGGCAAAGCGATCTCCCCGCCGCATCAGATGCACGGCTTTGGTGGTGCGGCTCCCGAGGTCTATCGAGAGTATCGAGTCCCGCTTCCGCGGGCGTCCGTTCAAGTTTGGCCAACCCATATACAACGTTGGAGAGCGAGAAGAGCATCCCGCAGTCCATCGTTCTTAACGGCGCGAACCGAGAAGGCTTGAGAAAATCAACCGAGGGAAATGAAGGAAACTTCCAGACCGCCGCCCCGGGCCTCGACGATCGCGACGCTGCGGGCGAGTCCAAGGCGGGGTTTCCCGGAGTAGCCGGGATTGACGTAGTGGACATCCCCAAGCTTCCCGGAGAACGGCTTGTGCGTATGGCCGAAGACCAGGAGATCCGGCTTGAAGCCCGTCACGCGCTTCTTGAGCGAGTCGTGCAGATTGGTCGGCGTGACGATGTGATGGGCCATCGCTTTCCAGCCTTCGATGGAGACCGACTCGGTTTCCTTGAAGTCCAATCCCCAGTCGTTGTTGCCCAGCACCGCGGTGGTGGGAGCGATCTCTTCCAACTCCATGATGATGGCAGCGAAGCCGATGTCACCGCCGTGGAAGATGTGGTCGACGCCAGCGAAGATTTTGCGGACGCGCGGATCGAGGTGGCCGTGGGTGTCCGAAATAATCCCGAAGCGGAGCCCGTCCTTCTTGGTGGCTGGGCTGGGGTCGGTCATTTTCCGGCTTCGGCTTCCGGTTCGCCCTCAACTTCGGCCCCCTCTGGCGCATCCGCAGGCTCTTCGGCCGGTTCCGTGATCCGCGCGGTGACGATCATCAGGGAGGAGAAGAGTCCGGAGCTCAGGAGTGTATTTCGGAAGAAAGTCCACGTTTCCGGATAACCGCTGACGCCCTTGGTCAGCGCTGCGATCCATCCGGCCAGCGATTTCACGGCATACTCGGCATTCCCGAAAGGGTTCACCAGATAGGCCGCCGTGTTGGTGATGAGATAGAATAGGACCGCGCCCAAAACGCTTCCGGCAACCAACGACGCGATCCATTGGCGCGGCTTGAAGAGGCGGCCCAAGCCGAAGAGCGCCGCGTATCCGGCGTAGTTGCAAAGGAGGTAACCAAGTGCTGAACCGGAAAACGCGTCCATTTCGGGATTTGTCCGCTGGTAGGAGAGATTCAGGGCGATGTCTGAGGCCATCAATACCGCCATCGGCATCACCCAGTCCCAACGCCCGCGGAAGAACAGCCCCGAGCAGAAGGCCATGGCGTAGACGGCGCTGAAATTCGCCGGCAGCAGGCCGGGATAGCGCGTGGCCGCCAGCACGAGCAACAGCACGGTGTGAATGACGATCTTTCCTTTCACCGGCGCGGAGGATACCCGTGGACCGCCAACAGACAAGCACCGCGCCAGATGATGTTCGACCCTCGCCCCGCCCCGCCAGCCGAACGCGCCCGCCACGCCCGGATCGAGGTCCTGTGTGAAACGGCGGACTTCGTGGCGGTGAACAAGCCCGCGGGCCTCGTCTGCCATCCGACAAAGACCGACGAGTGGTCCAGCCTGATATCGCGGATGCGTCTGTATGCCTCCGGTGCCTGGGAGCCCCGGCTGATCCATCGACTGGACCGCGAAACCAGCGGCGTCATCCTGATTGCCAAGACCGCTGGTGCCGCTGGAAGTCTCGGACGGCTCCTCGAGAAGGGCGAGGTGCAGAAGCATTACGTAGCCTGGGTCCATGGCCATCCGACGGACGATTCAGGGGAAATCGTGGCTGCGTTGGGCCGCGACGATTCCAGCGTCGTGGCGATCAAGGATTGTGTCCGGCCCGATGGACAATCCGCGACGACGCGTTATCAGGTCTCGAAGCGCGTGGAAGTTGCCGGCCAGCGTTTCAGTCTTCTCCAACTTCGACCTGAGACCGGGCGCAAACATCAGCTTCGGATCCATCTGGCCCATTTCGGGCATCCAATCGTCGGCGACAAGATCTACGGCGGAGAACCGGAGATATACCTTCGGCTGGTCGAGGGCAGGATGACGCCGGACGATTCGCGACGAATGATCTGTGAGAACCAGATGCTTCACGCCCGCTTGTTGGTGTTCGAATGGGCCGGAGCCTCCTGTCGGATTGTGGCCGCTCAGCCGGTGGACTGGGCAAACCTTGGCTTTGCCCCCTAGGAAGTCCTGGAATCGCGTCCAGCTGTGAATTCACCCTCATCTTCCTTCTCGACACGCGGCGGGTTCGTTACCCTTTCCGGTAAGCGAAGGCTCCCGTGAATCCACCCATCCCAAAAGTCATGAAGGCGGCCGTCTACCGCGGCCAGAACGACATCCGGATCGAGGAAGTGCCTGTTCCGCCGGTTAAAGCCGGCCAAGTCCTGGTCAAGGTCGCCGTTTGCGGGGTTTGCCCTACTGATATCAAGAAGATCCAGACCGGTTCCGTGCCGCCGCCTAGAATCTTTGGCCATGAAACCGCGGGGACGATCGTCCGATTGGGCCGGGGTATCCGTGGTTTTCAGGTCGGCGACCGCGTCGGACTTCATCACCATGTTCCCTGCCGCAAGTGCCACTATTGCCGGCATCACGCTTACGCCCAATGCCTCCAATACAAGAAGACCGGCATCACCGCAGGCTTTGAACCGGCCGGGGGCGGTTATGCCGAGTATGTGTGCGTGTCCGACTTTTGCCTGCCTGGCATCGTCAAGATCCCGAAGGCCGCGTCGTTCATCCAGGGAGCCATGCTGGAACCGGTCAACACCGTCCTCAAAGGCGTCGCCCAACTCGGCCTGCGCCGGGGCGACGTCGTCGCGGTCTACGGCCAGGGCCCGATCGGGCTTCTCTTTACGAGGGTTCTGTTCCGACTTGGGATCAAGGTGCTCGCGGCTGATCTGATTCCGGAACGCCTGGCCTTTGGTCGACGTTTCGGTGCCATGTGGGTTGGACAGCCCGGAGAACTCCCCGCCGCCGCGCTAAACGACGGCCCCGTCGACGCGGCCGTGGTGACGGTTCCGGTCGATGGGGCCGTCCAGGAGGCCCATTCCCTCATCCGCGGTGCCGGGCGGGTGCTGGTCTTTGGCCATACCATGAGGGGCCGGGTCACTGGATTGGATCTGGGCGCGGTTTGCGTCGATGAGAAAGCCATCGTTGGCAGCTACTCCTCCGACATCCGCCTGCAACCTGCTTCGGCGCGCTTTTGTTTTCGGGAAGGGCGTTTCCTAGGAGAATTGAGCACGGAAACCTATCCTCTGCTCCAGACCGCTGAAGCCATCGCTGCCGTTTCCCATCCCACCGGCACCCGCCTCAAGGTAATGATTGCCCCGTAGGCCGGGCATCGGTGGCGGCCGTTCCCGGGCCGTCCAATCGGCTCAAACAACCCCGGTTCTTCGCCTCGCATTCCACGGTTTGAATGCCTTTCCGTTCGTCCTGTCCGCGCAAACCAGCTCTGGCCATGATTCTCCAAGTCCGGGGTGGCCTGAAAAACGCTTAACCGACGGCAGCCGGAGTCGATAGTGAGAACGCGGCTCGGCCATGACACGAAGAGTGAACATTTTTCATTCAGGAATCAAAAAACCCGTTGACGCTGGAATGAGCGTCTGGTTCCTTAACTGCACACACGGAAAAGGCCCCTAACCCATGAATACAAAAACCCTCCTCCTCCTCGGCGCACTCGGAGCTGCAGGAATGACGTCCGCGGTCGCCCAGACCAACGTCTATTCCGTCAATGCAGTTGGATACGTCAACAAAACCGTCCCTTCAGGTTTCTCGCTGATCTCGAACCCGCTCAACGCTCCTACCAATTCGCTTCAGAACGTGATTAAGGGTGTTCCTGAAAACACCCAGATTTTCAAGTTTTCTGGCAGCAGCTTCATTACGCGGACATTTTCATCCGGCGATGGTGGATGGATTGACAACAACCTTACATTGGTTGATTTGGCGTTCGCTCCCGGCGAAGGCGCATTTATCTTCAATCCAGGTGCTCAATTCACGGTTACTTTCGTTGGCGATGTGCCGCAGGGAAGTTTGACCAACACAATGCCGGCTGGGTTTTCTCTCAAGGGGTCAATTGTTCCCCAAGCTGGTCTGCTTGTAACGGATCTAGGATTTACTGCTGGGGTGGGTGATCAGATCTTCAAGTTTGTTTCGGGCGCCTACCAAACCTTCAACTACGTTGGGCTCAATGCTTGGGAAGACAATAATCTTAATCCGGTGACCCAGCCATCGCTCGGTGTTGCTGAATCGGCCTTTTTCTTCAAGGTCAGCGGTTCCCAACCTTGGGTTCGCAATTTCTCCGTTAATAACTGATCCCTACAAGACT
>JBBRDN010000110.1:0-14034 GCA_038203875.1 Verrucomicrobiota bacterium | reverse complement strand
CGGCACGTTCGGTGAGGTCATGAACAAGGCGCTGAACCAGACTCTGAGCCGGACCATCATCACCGCTGGCACCGTCTTCCTGTCGACCCTGTCGCTGTATCTGTTCGGCGGCGGCGTGATCAACGACTTCGCCTTCACCTTCCTTGTCGGCATCATCACGGGCACCTACTCGTCGATCTACATCGCGAGTGCGCTGGTGCTGTGGTGGCACAAGGGCCAGCGTCCCGCGAAGCTCTCGGTCGCGTCTGTCGTGTCTGAGATCCCGTCCGGGACCAAAGCCGCTAAGGCCTGACCGCCTGCCAGGTCGGCCATTATTTATCGCGCGTCAGGGGCTTGCGTTCAGCGGGCTCCTGACGTTCTTTTTCGCCCCTACAGCAACATGCTCGCGCTGACCGACATTTCCGCCATCCATTGGGCCGCCTTCATCGGCGCCGTCCTCGTTTTTCTTGCGCTCGACCTTGGAGTGTTCCATCGGAGCGCGCACGTCGTGAAGGTCAAGGAGGCGCTGGCTTGGACCATTCTCTGGTTCTGCATGGCCATGGTCTTCGCGTTCTTCATCGCACCGCAAATGGCGGGCAAATGGACCGCGGACGACACCAAGGTCTTCATCACCGGCTACATTGTCGAACTGTCGCTCTCGATGGACAACGTGTTCGTGATCGCGGTGATATTCTCCTACTTCAAGGTGCCGCCCGCCTATCAGCACCGGGTTCTCTTCTGGGGCATCCTGGGTGCCTTGGTCATGCGCGGTGTGATGATCTGGATCGGTGCGGAACTGGTGAAGCAGTTCGGCTGGATCCTTTACGTTTTCGGAGCTTTCCTGCTCTTCACTGGTTTGAAGATGCTCTTCGCCAAGGATGAGAGCGTCGATCCGGAGCGGAATCCGATAGTCCGGCTGGCCCGAAAGTTCCTACCGCTTACGGACAAGTTCGATGGGCAGCGCTTCACCTCGACCGTGGACGGCAAAAAGCTTTTCACGCCCCTCTTCCTGGTGCTTCTCATCGTCGAGACAACCGACCTGGTTTTCGCCCTGGATTCGATTCCGGCGATCTTCGGCATCACCAAGGATCCCTTCATTGTTTTCACGTCGAACGTCTTCGCCATCCTCGGTCTCCGCTCGCTCTACTTCGTGCTCGCGGGAGCGATCGGCTACTTCCGCTATCTCAAATACGGCCTGTCACTCGTGCTCGTATTCATCGGCGGCAAGATGCTCGCGCTGATATGGGACATCCACGTCAACTCAGACGTCTCGCTGATTGTCGTCATCGGCATTCTTGTGCTCAGCGTCGTCGCGTCGCTCGTGGCGGCGCGTTTTGAGAAAAAGGTGACTGGTTGAAAGTCGTCCGGTTCGCATCAACGTTCGGCTCGAATCAATGAAAGGCGGCCATCACCGACCCCTCTCCGCGGACCTTAGCCACATCCTCAAGGAGGAGATGGCTGAAGTTCCGTTGACCCTCAACAGCCTGATGGAGCGAACGGAGGGGCGGGGTGTCTATCTGGTCATGATCCTCCTCTGCCTGCCGTTCATCCAGCCGATCCCCTTGCCGGGCGTCAGCACCGTGCTGGGATTGGTGATCGTCCTGATGGCCATCGCGCGCGCGCGTGATTCGTCGCCCCGTCTGCCGAAGTTCATCGGTGACCGCGCCTTTCCGCCGAACTTCGGGGTCAAGGTCCTCGGTGGCAGCATCAGGTTCCTCCAATTCCTCGAACGGTGGGTGAAACCCCGTGGTGACGCCTGGATCTCGTGGCGCGGCGTCCGCATCTTCAACTGCGTCCTGATCATCTTCATGTCCGCGTTGCTGGCACTCCCGATCCCGCTCCCCGGCACCAACCAGCTCCCGGCCATCTCCATCATGCTGATCGCCCTCAGCATGATGGAGGAGGATGGGATCCTCGTGTTCTACGCCTACGGAATCAGCTTCCTCACGACCGCCGCGTTCGCCGTTCTGCTGACTCTCATCGCGCTTCTCGGGGTAGGCGGCGTGAAAGCGCTGGTGCAAAAATTCTTTTCCGGCGGACCTTGATGAACCCGAGCCGCTACCGGTGGATCATCGCCGAACCGGAGGCAGCGGCCGTTACGCGGCTGTTGGCGGAACTCGACATCGAACCGTTGCTTGCGCGCTGCCTGCTCAATCGCGGCTTTGCCGATCCTTCGCGGGCTGCCGCGTTTCTCGACCCGGTGCTCAAGGGCCTCAGGGATCCGTTCCTGGTTCCCGGAATGGCTGGCGCTGTCGAACGCCTCGTCGTTGCCCGCAGTGCCGGCGAGCGCCTCGTGCTCTTCGGCGACTACGACGTCGATGGCGTGAGTTCGTGCGCGTTGCTTGTCGAGGGGATGACGCGCCTCGGCTGGAAGGTGGAGACCTATCTGCCCCACCGCATGGACGAAGGCTACGGCCTGAGTCCCGATGGTGCGGCCAATTGTCTGGAGAAACATCCGTGCAGCCTGCTCGTTGCCGTCGATTGCGGTTCCACCGCTGTCGAAACGATCGCTTGGCTCAAAGGTAGGGGAGTCGATGTGATCGTCCTCGATCACCATCAAGTCTCCGATCCGCTTCCGGCCGCTGTCGCGTTGGTCAATCCCCAGCTCGGTAGCAACCATGGCGATGGGATGGACTCGTCCGCAGTAGACTTTCGTGAACTCTGCTCCGCCGGACTCGCCTTTAAACTTCTCCACGCTTTGACCAAGCGCGGCCGCGAACTGGGCTGGCCCGAAGCGGAGGCGCTTGATGTCCGCACCTTTCTCGATCTCGCCGCACTCGGGACCATCGCCGATCTCGTTCCGTTGACCGGCGAAAATCGCATCCTCGTCTCCGCCGGTCTTCCGCGGCTGACGAAAACAACCCGGCCCGGCTTGATCGCCCTCAAGGAAGCGGCCGGCCTCGAAGGCCCCATCGGCGTCCGCGACGTGGGCTTTGGACTTGGCCCGCGATTGAACGCTGCCGGACGTTTGGAAAACGCGGATGAAGCCCTGCGGCTCCTGCTCGCGCCCAGTGTCGCGATCGCCATGCCGATCGCGCTGTCGCTCGACACCCGCAACCGCGAACGACAGCGCATCGAGAAGGAGATCACCGCTCAGGTCATCGGCGCGGTGAAGGCGCGGTTCAATCCCGAGACCGACCACGTCATCGTCGAGGGCCAGCTCCTCTGGCATATCGGCGTCGTAGGCATCGTCGCGTCGCGCGTGCTCCAGGAATTCTACCGACCCACCGTCATCCTCGGCGGTGACGGAGAGAGCTGGCGTGGTTCCGGCCGCAGCATCGAAGGCTTCGACCTCGCGGCCGCCCTGCGCCGTTGCGCCGACCTGCTGGTCAAACACGGCGGCCATGCCATGGCGGCTGGAGTGACCATCAGGCCCGACAAGCTCGATGAGTTCCGCCAACGGCTCAACGGCATCGCCCGCGAGAGCCTCTCCGCCGATCTCCTCCGGCCCGCGCTCCGCCTCGATGCGGCCATATCGCTAGGCGACGTCGATCTTGCCGTGCTCGAGCGCCTGTCCCGTCTCCAGCCCCACGGCATGGAGAATCCACCGATCCAGTTCGCCGCCCGCAACGTCGCCCTCGGCAAGCCGCCGCAACGCATGGGCAAGGAATCCCAGCACGCGCGCCTCATGCTCCGCGATGCGACCGGATCCGCCGAAGCCGTCTGGTGGAACTGCGCCGGCAAACCGCTCCCCGAAGGCCGGTTCGACATCGCCTTCGCCCCCGAACGCAACGACTACAACGGCCAGACCCGCCTCCAGCTCCGTCTTCTCGATTGGCGGCCTGCCACGATGAAATTGGGAGCGTCTTCGACCGAGCTGCCGCGCCGCTAAAGAAGGTCGCCCGTATCGTGAGCGCGGGGTTGGACGTTCAACTGGGGTAACCCTCCATGGGAGCGACAGACGGCACCGTGCGCCTCAGCCAGTGCTCGGAATTGGGTTTGAAGACACTCCCCGGCCCAGGAGTCGCGAATTTGCGCGCCGAAGTTGCTGCCAGCCTTTCTACGGATAACCTGAAGGGCTGTATGGAAGTTCCCCAATCCTTTCCCCGGACGCGCGTCGAGGCTTTGGCACGCTTGGACGAGTTCCTTACCGTGGCACCGGGTTACGCCGCCCGGCGGAACCACGTCCAGAGCGGGCATCCCCACGTTTCGCGCTTATCCCCGGCCATCCGGCATAGGCTCGTGTCGGAGGAAGAAGTCCTCGACGCGGTTTTAGCCGGACATCCTTTTCCCGCAGTGGAGAAGTTCGTCCAAGAAGTCGTCTGGCGAACCTACTGGAAAGGCTGGCTGGAACTGCGGCCGGGCGTGTGGAAGGACTACAGGGAAAAGGTTGCCAGCCTCCGCTCTGCCGCGCCGGGAACCACCCTGGCCCGGGTAGAGGAGGTGACTTCCGGCAGGAGCGGGGTGGCGGTCATGGACCGGTTCGCCCGGGAACTGGCCGAGACCGGCTACCTGCACAACCACGCCCGGATGTGGTTCGCCAGCTTTTGGATCCATGTCGAACGCCTGCCGTGGGCGCTCGGGGCCGATTTCTTTCTCCGCCATCTCCTCGACGCCGATCCGGCCAGCAACACGCTTTCATGGCGCTGGGTCGCCGGATTGCAGACGAAGGGAAAGACCTACCTCGTGCGCCGTTCGAACCTGGAGAAATACGCGGACCCATCCTCGATGGAAGACACCGCCGGGCTCGATCGACTGGAGGATGCCAAGGTCGCGGCCGCTGTCGTCGAGGACACGGCCGACTTGTCCTTGGTGCCTCTGCCTGATCTGCCCGCGCGACCGGAAGACGTTCCCGGGCGGTTCGGGATTTGGCTACACAGCGACGATCTCTCAATCGAAACATCCGACTTGGCGGAAATGAAACCAGTATGCTGCCGGGCCTTTCTCAGCGGGCGAATGGTCGAAACGCTTGGACTGAGTCCGCTGCGAGAATCCTACATGCGCGGCGCGATGAACGACGCGGTGGCGCGGGCGGCGGCACACTTTCGTTGTCCGGCCGGGTTCGAACTGACCGAGACGCTGCCCGAGGCGATCGCCCTGTGGGCCCACCGGGACAGGGTCGATGCCGTGGTGGCGTTCGAGCCGTTTGCCGGGCCGTTGCGCGACACGCTCCCGGCGATCCGATCCGCTTTGCAGGCAGTGGGCATCAGGCTGGTGTTTGTGCGCCGGCCCTATGACGCCGAACTCCTTCCCTTGGCCCGGAGCGGATATTTCGGGTTCTGGGAGCGCGCCCAAGGCTTGTTGAAGCAAAGGCGGTCCCGGCTTCCCGCTCATGGTTCCCAGTAGAGACCGCCCCGCTCAATCCTCCGCCCGCTCCCCGCTCGGCGCCATCTTCACGATGCGCGGCATGAACTCCGCCAGCACTTCCACAAGATCCGTCTGCGCGGCCATGACCTGGTGGATGTCCTTGTAGACGCCGGGCACCTCGTCGAGGCCGGCGGAGAGCAGGTGGACGTTCCGCTCCTTCAGCACGCGGTTCACCTTGCTCCACTCGAAGGTCTCGTTCGCTTTGGTCCGGCTCATCACCCGGCCCGCTCCGTGCGACGCGGAATGGAGCGACTCGGCGTTGCCCTTGCCGCGCACGACGAAGCCGGGCGTGGCCATCGAGCCGGGAATGATCCCCAGCATGCCCGCGTGTGCCGGCGTCGCACCCTTGCGGTGCACGACGACGTCGCGTTCCACGCCTCCAATGGTGTGGCGTTCCTTCCAGGCAAAGTTGTGGTGGTTCTCCACGTCCGCCAACATGGGCGAGCCGAGATGCGCGGCGATGTGCCGGTGGATCAAGGCGTGGTTCGCAGCGGCGTAACGTCCCATCAATTCCATCGCCGCCCAGTATTCCGCGCCTTCCTCGGAATCGAGCGGCAACCAGGCGAGATGTTTGTGCTCCTTGGGCAGGTCCGGGTTCAGCGCCATCGCCAGCTTGGAGTAATAGTCACAGACGGCCGCGCCCGTTCCCCGGCTTCCGCTGTGCGACAGGAGGGCGACGTATTCGCCGGGCGCAAGGCCGGGAACTCCCGACGCGCCCGCCGAATCCGCTTTCACCGTCAGCACCCCGAACTCCACGAAATGGTTTCCGCTCCCGCTCGTCCCGAGCTGCGCCCAGGCGCGGTCCTTGTTGCCCCGCGTGATCTTGCTGACGGTCCAGTCGGCGTCCAACACGTCGTGGTGGCGGCGGTCCTTGAACTTCGAGCCCACGCCGAAACGCGTCTCCGCCTCGATGGCTTCGATCAACCGCTCGCGTTTCTTGTCCAGGTCGCGCACGTGCAGGTCCAGCACCGTGAGCTTCATGCGGCAAGCGATGTCCACGCCCACGGCGTAGGGGATGACCGCGCCTTCCGTGGCCAGCACGCCGCCGATCGGCAATCCGTAGCCGACATGCGCATCGGGCATGAGCGCGCCCGCGACGGAGACCGGCAACTGGCAGGCGCGCCCGAGCTGGTTGATGGCCTCGGGGTCCAAGCCGTCGCCCCACTGCTTCCACGGCGCCGGCGCCCGTTGGATGACGCGGCCGGAACGCAGCAGGACCTTGGCGAACTCCCCGCGAAGTTCGTCGTCCACGTAGTTGGCCGGAGTGGCGACAATGGCTTCGAGGTCCCCCGCGAGCGCGGTCTTGTCGAGTCCCTTGAGAATGTAGCGGCTGATGTAGTCCATCCCGCGCCGCGTCGCCTCGCCCGGCGGCACGCCGAGACGGATGAGATCCTTTTGGTTCATGGGCGGCTGATTCCTTCCTTTGATCCTCCTAGCGAGGAAAAAGCCGTAGCAGCCCCATTGCAACTCCGATTTGGCGGGCGCGATCCGTTGAACCCCCGCCGGGTAGCGTCCCATCGCCGAAGGGTTGCTTCGAGGTCTCGCGTCCGGAAAGTTTGCCCGATTGGAATCCGAACTCCCCAACCTGCTTCCGCCCGAACCGCCGAAACAGCGGCTGGAACTGGACCCGATCCGTCCGCAGCTCGAGGACTTGGCGGCCAAGGGCGTGTATCTTGGCACGTCGTCGTGGAAGTATCCGGGATGGATGCGGCTCGCCTACACGCCGGAGCGTTACGAGTTCCGGGGCGAATTCTCCGAAAGCCGGTTCGATGATCGGTGCCTCACGGAGTATGCGGAGACGTTCCCTGCCGTCGGCGTCGATGCGACCTACTACACGTTTCCCACGGAGAAGTTCGCCGCCGGACTGGGCGCGCAGGTGCCGGATGGTTTCCAATTTGGCTTCAAGGCGACGGACGAGATCACCTGCAAACGGTTCCCCCTGTTGCCGCGCTTTGCCGAGAGGCGTGGGCAACCGAATGCGAACTTCCTCAAAGTCGACCTGTTCGTCCGGCGCTTCCTCGAACCGCTGGAAGTCATCCGGCCCAAGGTGGGCATTGTCATGTTCGAGTTCTCCCGCTTCTACGCACCGGACTTTGCGCGGGGCCGCGATTTCGTGGGGGCGTTGGACCGGTTTCTCGGCGCGCTGCCGAAGGACTGGCGCTATGGCGTGGAGGTGCGGAACCGCAACCTGCTCCACCCGGAATTTTTCGCCATGCTGGCAGGGCATGGCGTGGCCCACATCTTCAACCAATGGTCGGGTGGCACGGCGCTGGAGTTCCAGCTTGCCCAGGCAGGATGCTGGACCGCGCCGCATTCCGCCGCACGGCTGTTGATCCGGCCCGGCAGCGACTACGAGGAATGCACACGCCGGTTGTCTCCATTCGATCAACTGCGGGAACCGTTTCCCAAAGCGCGAAACGCGGCGATCGAAATGGTCCGGACGGCGTTGAAGAGAAATGCGGGACCGACGTTCGTCTTCTTCGGGAACAAGCTGGAAGGCAGCTCGGTGCTTTCGGCGAAGGCGGTGGTGGAAGGGCTTGGAATCAGTTGAGGAGGTCGGCCTCGGCACCTCGGAAGCTGCACCGGTCCGCCGGACGAATTGGCGCTCCCTTCGATGTTCAGCGTTGGATGTTGGTTGTTCGATGTTCCCGCTTCACTGCGCCGATCTGACGGACTGAGCGGAATACTCTTCAGCCCCACTTCCCGTGATCATGCGTGGCCGCTCGGTCGAGGTGTGTGTAGCCGCCATCGACGTGGATGATCTGGCCGGTCGTGTGGGACGAGCGGTTCGAAGCAAGGAAGACCACGGTCGCCGCGATCTCGTCGGCGGTGGTGAGGCGCTTTCCCAGCGGAACGAGACGTTCGATGGATTTGCGGGCGGCCGCAGGATCAGGCTGCGACGCGAACCATGTGCTGTATTGCAGCGACTCGCATTCGGCCGGGACGACACAGTTCACGCGCACTCCCTGCGGTGCGAGCGCGAGCGCCCATTCGCGCGTCAACGCGTTGATGCCGCCTTTGGCCGCCGCGTAGCCGGATGTTTGGCCCTGGCCGGTTTCGGCTACCTTGGAGCCGAGGTTGATGACTGTTCCTCTTGAAGCGATGAGCGCCTCGCGGGCGAAGTGGGTGACGGCGAAGGCGTGGAAGAGGTTCTTCTGGAGCGACGCCATGAACTCGGCAGGCGACTGCTCCAATCCGACGCTGTCGTTGACGCCGGCGTTGTTCACCAAGACGTCGATGCGGCCGAAGGTTTGAAGCGTCTGTAGGACGAGGTTTTGGCAAGCGGCTTCGGATGTGAGATCCCCGGCGATGAAGACGGCTTTGCCTTGGGCGCGGCCGCACTTGTCGGCGACGGCCGAGCCCCGCTCCGCATCGCGGCCGTGAACGACTACCCGGGCTCCCTCCGTCGAAAACAAGCAGGCGACAGCCTCGCCGATTCCGGCTGTCGCGCCGGTCACAAGAACGACTTTGCCTTCAAGATTCAGGTTCATGGGAGCTTCAGACGTTTACCCACTTCTTGGCCGAGCTGCTCTTGAGGATGGCTTCGCAGAGCTTCACCTCGTGGTGGCCGTCGGCGGCGGTGGCGAAGAGGGCGGGGGACTTCCCACCGTTCGCGACATGCTGGTAGACGGCGCGGTAGTGCATCTTGTGGGCGTCGGCGAAGCCCTCGGCGTGGCCGCCGGGATAGTCGGAGAAGCCCGCGATGTCGTCGGTGAAGCCGGCCGTGTTGCGCTGGAGGATCTGGTTCGGTTCGTCGCGACGCCCGAGTTGGATTTCGTTCGGCTGTTGAAGGTCCCATTGGACGCTGCCCTTGGTGCCGTAGATGCCCATGGCGAGGCTGCACTTCCATCCGGCGGCGACCTGCGAGATGGACGCGTTGGCGTGGACGTTGTTGGCGAAGCCGTGGCCGGACTTGCCGAACTTGAGCAGCACGCTGCCGAAGTCCTCGGTGTCAACCTTGTAGGGAACCATCGTGGCGGGATCGATCTTGGCGAAGGTCTTCACTTCGCCGCTCGGGCGCAGGCGCGTTTTGTGGAAGGTCTCCAAGTGGGCGAAGACGCCTTTCGCCTTGGCCCCGAGGATGAACGACACCGCGTCGATCCAGTGTGTGCCAATGTCGCCGACGGCGCGGAGCTTGCCGCCTTCGCTGGACAGGACGCGCCAGTTGTAGTCGGTCTGCTGGAGGAGCCAGTCCTGGAAGAAGTGGCCCTGCACATGGATGACCTGGCCGAGGTCGCCGCGTTGGACGAGCGCGCGCATCTGGAGAATGGCGGGGAAGAAGCGGCACATGTAGTTCACCGCGAAGACAGGGCTGTCTTTCTTGGCCACCGCCTTCGCCACCTTGGCCGTTTCCTTCGACGTCATGCCGAGCGGCTTTTCGCAGACGACGTGTTTGCCGGCCTTCAACGCGGCCAATGCCTGTTCGACGTGGGCCTTGTTCGGCGAAGTGATGTGGACGACGTCGACGTTGGGCGACGCGAGCAAGGCCTTGTAGTCGTAGTCGCCGTAGACTTCGGGAATACCCCATTGCTCCGCCGTGGCCCTGGCGGATTTGGTGGAACCGCAGATCGCGGTGACCTGCACTCCGAGGCGTTTGAGGGCCTCGATGTGGACGGGACCGATGAATCCGGTGCCGATGACTCCGGCGCGGAGCGTGTGGAGGGGCTTGGGCATGGATCGAGTGTGAACGCCGTCGGCGTCGGATGGCAAAACAAGACAGTCCGTGAACCGCCTGTCCCGCGCCGCCGGATCCGATTCGTCAGCCGAGCTTCTGCCCGGCCTTGAGCGCGAAACCCCGGAGAAAATCTCCGGCCTTGAGCCGCTTGTTGCCTTCACGCTGCATCTCACGGACTCGCAGACTGCCGGTGCCACAGGCCACGAGAAGGCCCGCGTCATCGGCCGACAGAATGGTTCCCGGTGTTCCTTGGCCGTCTTCCGCCGATGTCTGGAAAATCTTCAGCAAGCCGCGCCCGCTGATTTCAGGGAGCTGGGTGAATGCACCTGGCCAAGGGGTGAACGCGCGGATGCGGTTCCAGTTGGCGGCGGCGGGCAGGCTCCAGTCGATGCGGCCGTCGTCCTTCGTGATCTTTCTGGCGTAGGTCATCCCTTCGGCCGGCTGAGGGCTCGGAGCGATGAGCCCGGCGGCGTAGTCGGGGATCGTCTTCACGAGCAGGTCGCCGCCGAGTTGCGCGAGCCGGTCGTGGAGCGTCTGGCCATTGTCGTCGGCGCTGATCGCGGTTTCGACCGCGCTCAGCATCGGGCCGGTATCGAGGCCCGCGTCCATCTTCATGATTGTGACACCGGTGACGGCGTCGCCCTCGGCGAGGGCCCATTGGATCGGAGCCGCACCGCGGTGGCGTGGGAGCAGCGACGTGTGGACGTTCAGGCAGCCGAGCCGTGGAATATCCAGCAGCGCCTGCGGAAGGATCTGGCCGTAGGCCGCGACCACGATGAGGTCAGGCGCGAGTTGGCGGAGTTGATCGAGAAACTCCGGGAGACGTGCCCTAGCGGGCTGCAGCACGGCAACGCCGGCTGCTTGGGCGACCTGTTTCACGGGAGTGGGCACGAGCTGGAGATCCCGGCCCTTTGGTTTGTCCGGTTGGCTGACGACCGCGATGACCTGGCAGCCGCTCCATGCCAGAAGCGAACGCAGGCTGGAGCAGGCGAGGTCGGCAGTGCCCATGAAGACGACCTTCAAGGGAGAACCCGTGGAGTTCATGGCAGACTGGGACTAGGGGAGGGCTTCGATCCGCACCGATTGGATCTCGATGTAGGGGATCCGTTCGACGGCGCTGGCGTTTCCGGCATCGATAAACAGGTCGAGGTAGGTCTGCTCGATGGTGCTGACCTTTGTGCCGATGAAAACGCCGCGGTGCGTTTCAAACACGAGCTGCTTCCCGGTGGCATCCGGTCCGGGAACCGTCTTGAGGAACGGTCCGAGTTTGGTTTCGAAGAAGCGGCGGTTGAAGACGACTTTGCCGCGTTCGAACACGCTGAGGATCGTGGGAATCTCAGAAGGGGGCGCCTTCTTGGATGATTTCGACGTGTTTCCCGTATTGCCGCGCCGGCGTTGGTTGGTTTCGGAGTGTTGGATCTGGTCCTGATGGGCCTCGAGGCTCGTGCCCTTGAGATCCAGCGACAGCCCTGAGATATCCTCTTCGTCCTCCAGTTCCTCCGAACGCTTCGCGGCGAACATTCCTTCGGGCGCAAAGAAGAAAACAATCGGCGCGATGAAGGGCAGCACGGCCGCGCCACCGAGCGTGATGCCCAACGAGAGCCGTCGATAGAACGCGATCTCATAGGTCGCGTAGAGGCTGGCGGCGTAGGCGAGGAAAATCAGGAACAGGCCTACGCCCGAGCCGAACATGCCCAGCAGCCCGGTTGTTCCTGCAGGACGGGTCGGACGTTCCGGATCAGTCAGCAGGACTTTCTTGAGTCCTTTCGGGCCCGTGTCGCCGAATGGCAGGAACGGCTCGACCTGTTCCCGGTCGCGGGCGTTGCGTGCCTTGTCGCGGAGTTCGGTCAGCGACTCGATCGAGATTTTTCCCCAGGAGATGGTCTGGAAGTTTCCATCTGCCATCCGTATCACGAGGCCCCGGTCGGTGTAGGTGTTCGCGTCGCCCGACAGTGAATTTCCATCCGCCATCTTCAAGGTGATGGGTGCGGCGACGGCCGCGAACGACATGATGATCCCCAAGGCGAGAGAGGCCGTGATTTTTCGCATCCAAGTCATGCTGAGGGAAGTGGTTAACAAATGGGCCCTGCGGGCGGAAGCGTTTTCCCATTCCATTGTCCGAGCTCCGCTGCGAGTTCCTCGATCGACCATCGCGGCTGCCGACGTGCCAAACGGTCGGCTGCCGCTCCATGTTCCCAGACGGCGTAGGCAATCGCCTTTCCGAACTCTTCCCGATGCCGCTTCTGGCCGAGCAGGCCCGCGATGAATCCTCCCAACAGGTCTCCGGATCCGCCCTGCGCCAATCCGGGATTGCCCGAGCTGTTCACGAGGATCGGTCCGGTGTTGCGTCCAACCAACGTCTGATGACCTTTCAGAACAACCCAGCAGCCGCCGAAGCGTTCGCTCAGCCGTCGCACGGCGCCGGCCCGATCCGCCTGGACGTCCGATATGTTGACGCCGAGCAGTCGCGAGGCCTCGCCCGGATGCGGCGTGATCACCCGCAATGCCGGAACCCTAGTTTCTCGGATCATGTCCAATGCGCTGGCGTCGGCCCCGACGGGGATCGGCGCGGAGGCCCACAGTTCGGTGATGGCGAGCTTGAGGCTTGAAGGAATCTTCGGCGACGCCAGTCCCGGGCCGACGAGCAAGGCCGTCAAATTGTCGGGAAGGCTGGCGGACGATTCCCACGTCCGCACCATTGCTGACTGGAGTTGGCTCGCGATTGGGAGGTAGACATCTTCGGGCGTCATGACCGTCACGAGTCCGGCCTCGGATCGTTGAGCGCCCCGCGCCGCGAGGACGGCGGCTCCATGATATCCCGGGCTTCCGGCGATGACCCCGACATGTCCGTAGTTTCCCTTGTGCGAAGCAGCGGTTCTGCGCCGTGGAAACGAGAGATAGTCGCGGGACGCACTCCACAGGAGATCGCCCGTCGGAGCGGCAATCGCTTCGCGGAGCGGCACCAGTCCTATGTCCTCGATTACTTCCAAGCGTCCAACGCAGTCCACAGCTTCCGTTGTCAGCAGGCCACGCTTGGGAGCGCCCAAGGTGAGCGTCATGGCTGCGCGGATGACGCCTCCGAGCGCGCGGCCCGTATCGGCGTCGAGCCCGCTTGGGACATCCACCGCGACAATGGGGGCAGGGGATTGGTTGATCGCTTCGATTAGCTGGAGCCAATCTTCGGCCAGCGGACGGCTCAATCCAATGCCGAAGAGCCCGTCGACGATGAGGTCTGGGTAGCCTCCAAGTTGCTGCCATTTTGCCAGGCCAGATGCCGGGTCGCGGCAGTCGATCAACTGGACTTGAAACTCGTCGAGGTGTTTCGCGCACGCTCGGACGTCGTCGCCGTTGTGACCCTTGCCGGCCAGCAGGACGATGCGTGAGCCTGCCGGAACCAGTTCGCCAAGCCGGCCTGCAAGCAGTTCGCCCACCTGCGTAATCACCTCGGCCGGCGTCCTGCCCGCGGCCCAGGTCGCGTTCTCCCACGAACGCATTTCCGCGACGCTGAGAACGGGCAGGGGCATGCGCTTTGTCCGATCAGCCTTTTTTGCCGGTCTTGCGGGTGTAGAGCGACGCAACCTGCTTGGCGTAGCCGTTGTAGAGCTGGGTCCGATCGCGGTCGCCGGTGTCGATCATGCGTTCGGTAGCCTGCGACCAGCGTGGATGTGGGACATCGGGATCGACATTGCTTTCGAAGGGATATTCCTCGGGGATCAATTCCTCCCAGAGCGTCTTCGGCTGCTCCGCCACGAACTCGATCCGGCTGATCGACTTGATGCTCTTGTAGCCATACTTCCACGGCACGATCAGGCGGATGGGCGCGCCGAACTGTTTGGCCAGCGGCTTGCCGTAGATGCCGGTGACCATGAGCGTCAGCGGGTTCATGGCTTCGTCGAGCCTGAGCCCTTCATGATAGGGCCAGGGATAACGCGGTTGCCTGACGATGCCGGGCATCTGGTCGGGCTTCGACGCGGTCAGCATGCGGACGAACTTCGCCTCGGCCTTGGGCTTGGCGAACTCGATCAGCTTGCTCAATTGGAATCCGGTCCAGGGAACGATCATCGCCCACGCTT
>JBBRDN010000109.1:0-14070 GCA_038203875.1 Verrucomicrobiota bacterium | reverse complement strand
GCGGTCCCGTTCGGCTTGGGCGGTCTCTATTTCTTCGCCGAGATGAGCCAGAGCGCTTTCGCCATGCGCGATCTGCCGGCTGTCGCGTTGGGGATGGCGCTGTTGTTCGGCTGGCTCAAGACGTGTCAGGCCGTGTTCGCGGCGCGGATGCGGTCGCAGTTGCTGGCCCAGGAACCGGAGCCGCTGGGATGGAAGGGTTGGCTGACCACGGCGGTCGGTCAGGCCGCGATCCAACCGTGGGGCCTGCTGCTGCTCCCACTGGCTTCGCTCACGATCATTTCGTTTCCGTGGGTCTTCGGGTTTTTCCAATCGGCGACGGTCCTTGGCGCCGTTCCCTCGGATTTGTCGCTAGCGAACCGCGCCTGGAAGGAAACGAGGCGCTGGCCGTCGCAGGGCGTGGTGATTGTGTTCCAACTGGCGCTGGCTGGATCGGTCCTGATGCTCAACAGCCTCATTGCCTTTGTCACGGGGCCGCAGCTGTTGAAGACGCTTTTGGGAGTGGAGACGATCTTCACGCGCAGCCTCGGGGCGGTTTTCAACACCACGCTCACCGCAGCCCTGCTGATGCTCGCCTGGTTGCTTTGGGATCCGCTGGTGAAGGCCGTGTTCACGCTCCGCTGCTTCAATGGTCAATCGCGGACGAACGGCGACGATCTCCGGGCCAGGCTTCGTCGCGCCTCGGCGGTGACGGCTTTGGGAGCCGTGCTGATCTTCGGAGGAACGATGAACTCCGACGCGGCGGACCCTCCGGACAAAGCGCCGGGCGCCGGTTACTCCGTCGAGCAGCTCAACTCGGCGATCAAGGAGACGCTCGACGACAGCCGCTACGCGTGGCGGATGCCCAAGGACGAACAGATGATCGAGGAGGCCGGCCGGAAGACTTGGATCGGCCGCCTGGCGGACTGGTTCGGCGAACGGACGAAGGGATTGTTGAAGCGAGCCGGGGAGATCCTCGGCGACATCGTGCGATGGGTGTTCGGTCCGCCGAAGGTTAAGAAGAGTTCCAACGTCGATTTCGCCGACCTTGGCACCATCCTGCGCGGACTCCTGGTGGTGCTGTGCGTCGCCATCGTGATCGCGCTGGTCTACCTCATCGTGAAGGCGTTTCTGAAGCAGCCGAAGGTTGTGATCGCGTCCGGGCAAACGGTCACGGCGATGCCGGATCTGCGGGATGAAAACGTGGGGGCGGAACAGCTTCCGGAAGACGGATGGCTCCAATTGGCGGCGGACCTTGCGGCGAAGGGCGAACTCCGGTTGGCGCTCAGGGCGCTGTATCTCGCGAGCCTCGCCCATCTGGCGCGGCGTGAGCTGATCCGGTTGGCGAGGTTCAAGTCGAACCGCGACTACGAACGCGAACTGCGCCGGCGCGCGCGGCCTTTGCCGGTCCTGGTCGAGATCTTCGGCGACTGCGTCGGGCGATTCGAACAGGTCTGGTATGGCAGCCACACGGCCGACTCGGCGGCGCTCGCCGACTACCGGTCCAAGGTGGAAAGGCTCCGCTCATGCTGAAGCGCCGCGGCCTGACAATCTTCCTGCTGGCCGGCCTCGCCCTGGCCGTTGTCGGTAGCGTTGTCCACGTGCTTCAGATGCGGTTCGAGCAGGGCGACAACTACCCGGCCTATTCCAGTTTCCGCAGCGATCCGGTCGGCACGCGGGCGCTGCTCGACAGCGTCGAACGGCTGCCCGGCGTGACCGCCCGTCGCTGGGTCGAACCGGTCGACAAGCTGCGCGGAGCCCCGGGGACTTCGCTGCTGATCCTGGGCGCCACTTGGGAACATCTCGAATGGCTCGACGATGGAGATGCCGCTGCGTTGATCCGCTTTGTCGAAGACGGCGGGCGATTGGTCTACTGCTTCGCGGGGACCGCCAGTGAGCCGTTTATCCGTTCGGCCCTGCGCAACGGCAAGGGGATGACCAATTCACCGGTGTTCCGGCGCTCGGCGAACCGTGGCAAACGCGGAGACGTGCGGCACTCGGACGAGGTGGGTGAACGCTGGGGAGTCTCGTTGTCCTACGGACGGCTGGAGTTCGACGACGCGCGGAAGATCAAGCCCGTCACCGCGACCCGCGCACCGGGAGCCGATCCGACCTTGCCGGGGGAACTCGCCTGGCATTCGTCGCTTCGTTTCAACCTGGCGACAAACGGCTGGTCCGTGCTCTACACCACCGGCACCAACGACGCGGTGGCCGTCGAACGCCGCGTTGGCGCGGGGAGCGTGGCGCTCGTGGCCGACAGCTACTTCGTCAGCAACGAGGCTTTGTTCCGGGAGCGCCAGCCGGCCTTGCTCCGATGGATGCTGGGCGGGACGACACTGGCGGTCTTCGAGGAAACCCACCTGGGCACGTCTGAGGAACCGGGCGTGGCGTCGTTGATCCGCAAATACAACCTGACGGGCGTATGCGTTGCGATGCTGGCGGTCTTCGGGTTGTTCATCTGGCGCAATGCGTCGCCGCTCGTGCCTTCGACGGATGAAGACCCGCTGGCCGTCATGACGGCGGGCCGTGATTCGCATAGCGGCCTGGTCAACCTGCTGCGCCGGGCGGTTCCACCCGCGACGCTGGTCGACTTTTGCTGGAACGAATGGAAACGCTCCGCGGCCGCCCGTGCGAAAGCTGGGCAGAAGCGGGTCGAAGACGCCGAGAAAGCCCTCGCCGCCGCCCGCGGGGACGCGCGCACCGTCAGGCCGATCTCGATGTATCACGCGGTCGCACGGGTGCTTCACCGCAAACGAAGCTGAATTTCATGCAACCCAACCTCGATCAACTCAAGGAAGTCCTCGGGCGAACGCGCCAGGAGGTCGCCAAGGTCATCATCGGACAACAGGGTGTGGTGGACCTCGCGCTCATCGCCATCTTCACCGGAAGCCACGCGCTCATCGAAGGCGTGCCCGGCGTGGCTAAGACGCTGCTTGTCCGCACGCTTTCGCATGTGCTCGGGTGCGAGTTCAACCGCGTCCAGTTCACGCCCGACCTGATGCCGTCGGACATAACGGGAACGTCCGTCTTCAACCTGCAGAAGAACGAATTCAACCTCGTGCGCGGGCCGATCTTCACGTCCTTCCTCCTCGCCGACGAAATCAACCGTGCGCCCGCCAAGACGCAGTCCGCGTTGCTCCAGGCCATGCAGGAGCGGCAGGTCAGCATCGACCGCGACACGCATTTGCTTTCGCCGAATTTCACGGTCTTCGCCACGCAGAACCCCGTCGAATACGAAGGCACGTATCCATTGCCCGAGGCGCAGAAGGACCGCTTCATGTTGAAGATCGTGATGGGCGCGCCCGAGCGCGCGGACGAATTGGAGCTCGCCCGAAGAATGCTCGGCAACAACGCGCCCGAGTCGACGCTGGCGGCCGGCGGGGTGCAGGCGGTCCTCCAGGCCGACGTGATTCCGGAAATGCGCCATGCCCTGCTCGGTGTGGTGATGCGCGATGAACTGGTCGGCTATCTGGTGGATCTCGTCCGAGCCACGCGCCAGGAGGAAAGTGTGCTGGTCGGCGCCGGGCCGCGCGCGACGCAGTCGCTCCTGCTCGCGAGCCGAGCCCACGCCGCGCTTGCCGGACGCGACTATGTGACGCCGGACGACATCAAGGCCCTCGTGGCGCCCGTCCTCGGACACCGCATCGTGCTGCGGCCGGAGTTTGAGATCGAGGGATTGACCGTTGAAGAAGCGCTCCAACGCATCGGCGAGAAGGTGGCGGTCCCGCGATGAACCGCTTCTGACGCCGATGTTCGTCCCCAGCGCCAGACTGATCTCGTTCGCGGCCATCGTGCTCGTGCCGTTCGCACTGGTCGTGGCCGTGGCCCCGTCGGCCTCGACACTCGCCGCAGCGGGCATCCTTGGTTTCGTCCTCGTGGCGATCATCGACGCGGGAAGCGGGGCAGGGCGGTTGCGTGATTTGGAGGTCTCGTTTCCAGCCACCGTGCGGCTGACGAAGGATCGAGCGGGTCAGGCGGAGCTGGTTTTGAAGTCGACGGCGTCGGTTCCCCGGCGGCTTCGACTTGGGCTCGCATGGCCGAAGGAGTTTGGTTCGCAGCAGGAGGAGATGGAGGTGCAACTGCCCGAGAAAACCGAACGCGCCACGTTGCGCTGGCCCGTGACTCCGGTGATGCGCGGAAGCTTTGGGCTGGGCGAGTATTTTGTCGAAGCGCTCTCGCCGCTGGGTCTTTGGTCGATGCGGACGCGCCGCCCGATCCGCTGTGAATTACGGGTTTATCCAAACCTCCAGTCGGATCGGAAGTCGGTCGCGGCTGTTTTCCTCAATCGCGGCAGTCACGGAAGCCACGTCATCCGGGCGATGGGTAAGGGACGCGACTTCGAGAAGCTGCGCGATTACCTGCCGGGCGACGGCATGGACGAGATCCATTGGAAGGCCACAGCGAAGCGAGGCCGGCCGGTAACGAAGATCTTCCAGGTCGAACGCACGCAGGAAGTCTATGCGATCGTCGATGCGTCACGGCTGACGGCGCGGACTGAGGTGATCGCCACGGGTGCAGCCGATGGAGCGGTTAGGATTGAAACCCATCTCGAACGATTCGTGAACGCGGCCCTGATCCTTGGCGTGGCTGCCGAACAACAGGGCGACCACTTCGGTCTGATCACTTTCAGCGACCGTGTCCATAAGTTCGTCCGGGCCAAGAACGGCGCGCAGCATTTCAACGTCTGCCGCGACGCGCTCTACACACTGCAGCCACGGAGCGTTTCGCCCGACTTCGACGAGTTGACCGGATCGATCCGCCTGCGGCTTAGGAAACGGAGCCTCCTCGTTTTCCTGACGGCCTTGGATGACCCGGTCTTGGCGGAAGGTTTCCTGAAGAACATCGAGCTGCTCGCGCGGCAGCATCTGGTGATCGTGACCATGATTGTGCCCCCGGAAGTGCGCCCGCTGTTCTCCGATGACGCCGTCGCCACGGTCGATGGCATCTACCGCGACCTCGGCAACCATGTCCGCTGGCAGAAGCTTCGCGAGATCGAGAAACAGCTCGGGCAGCGCGGCGTGCGTTTCGTCGCCGTGGCCAACGGCGATCTGGTGGCCCGTGTGGTGTCGAACTACGCCGGCATCAAACAAAGGCAGCTCCTGTGATCATCGACATCGAGAAGTTCATCCTGCAGGAGCGCCCGTTTTGGACGGAACTGGAACGCATGGTGGGGCGGTTTGATGGCGCTTCGAGGAAGGCGCCGACGTTCGATGAGGCGCAGCGGTTGCACTACCTCTACGAACGCACTGCGGCGGATCTGGGGCGCTTGACGACTTTCGCTTCTGAGCCGGAACTCACACGTTACCTGGAATCGCTGATGGCCAAGGCCTATGCGGAACTTCACGAGACCCGTGCAACGACGGCCCGATGGAAACTGATCGGGTGGTTCTTCCAAACGTTTCCGAAAACCGTGCGACGAAACATCGGGGCGCTCTGGTTGAGCATCGGAATCACCATCGTCGGAGCCTTGTTCGGCGGAGCGGCCGTGGCGCTTGATCCCGACTCTAAGCCGGTGCTGATGCCGTTCCCGCATCTGCTGCAAGATCCGGCCAAGCGGGTGGCGGAAGAGGAGCAGAGCAGGGGCGCGCAGATGGACGGGGCGAAGACCGGTTTCTCGGCCGAGCTGATGACACACAACACGAAGGTATCGATCCTCACGATGTCGCTTGGGATGGCCTGGGCGATCGGAAGCGTGGTGCTGCTCTTCTACAACGGCGTGATCCTGGGTGCCGTCATCGTCGACTATGTTCTCGCCGGTCAGACGAAGTTCCTCGCGGGATGGCTTTTGCCGCACGGATCCGTGGAGATTCCCGCGATCCTGCTGGCGGGTCAGGCTGGGCTGATGCTGGGCAGGGCCGTGATCGGTTGGCGGGATCGACGCGGGCTCCGGTCCAGGCTCCGGGCATTGGCCCCGGATTTGGTGACCTTGATCGGCGGCGTGGGTGTCATGCTGGTGTGGGCGGGAATCATCGAGGCGTTCTTCTCCCAGTATCATGAACCGGTTCTTCCCTATGCTGTGAAGATCGCCTTTGGCCTCGTGCAGTTGGTGCTGTTGACCGTGTTCTTGTGGCGCGGCGGCAGGAAGACCTCCAACCCGGAGGCCGAGGTATGACGTCCGGTGACCAGCTGCTCATCGCGACGCCGGAAGGCATCTGCTTTTCGTTGAAGCTCGCGGGGCCGATGGTGCGGTTCCTCGCGTGGTTGATCGACTTTTTGATCGTGATGGCGGCGTCGGTCCTGATTGGTCTCACCTTTGGAGTGTTCGGACTGCTGAGCCCCGATGTGGCTTCGGCGATGGGGATCGTGAGCCTGTTCGTCCTCCAGGTGGGATACGGCATCGGCATGGAATGGTCGCGGCAGGGACAGACCTTCGGCAAACGCGCCATGGGCATCCGGGTCGTGGATGCGTCGGGCCTCAGGCTGCAGCTTCATCAGGTGGTGATGCGGAATCTGCTGCGGTTCGTGGATAGTCTGCCGCTGTTCTATCTGGTGGGAGGGATCGCGATGCTGCTCAACCGAAGCCTCCAGCGTCTCGGCGATCTCGCGGGGAACACGGTGGTGGTGCGTGTCGACCGGGCGCCGGCGCCGGACCTGGAACAGCTCTTCGCTGGCAAGTTCAATTCCCTGCGGAAGCATCCGCATCTGGTGGCGCGCCTCCGGCAGAAGGTGTCGGCAGTCGAAGCGGCGACCGCGCTTCAAGCCGTGCTGCGACGTGGGGAATTGGAAGACGGTCCGCGGGTGGAACTGTTCCGCGAACTGGGGGAGCACTTCCGGGCGAAGGTGGAGTTTCCGCCGGACACCGTGGAAGGAATCGCGGACGAACAATACGTCCGCAACGTGGTGGATGTGCTCTATCGGACGACCGACCAGCTGGGGAAGCGGGCGGCAAAGGAACTGGAACCGGCGGATCAACTGCCCGTCGGAACGACGATGCGCTGAAGGACGTTCTCGGCCGCGATACGGGCCTCGCCCGGGCTTTCTATGCCGCGGACGTAGAAGTTGATCACCCTGCGGGCCGGATAGTCGCGTTTCCCGTCGAGGAAACGTTGGAAGCGGGCACGACGGGAATTCTCCTCCATCACAAGTCCGGTTTCCACGACGCTGAGCTGGTCCTCGGTGGTGACCTGAAACACATGGAGAGGCCGGCCGGCATCTTCGAAGACGAACTGGCGGTAAAAGATATTCTGGCCCTTGATCACGGCCTGTCGAATCCCGAGATCGCCGCGGAGCGTTCGACCGCTGGCGGGCAGGCAGACGTCGGGGCGGTGATACTGGACGTCGCGGATGTGGTCGTTGCCAGCCTTCCAGTGGAAGTCGTAGGCGAACCAGGACATCAGATCAGGACCGTTCCAGAAGTAGGCTTCACCCTGGTCATAGCCGAGGATTTCAGTGGTGGCGGCCTGAAACGCATCTTTCTTGGGTATAGATCCGACCTTCGACCAATCAGCCGTCCAGAGGGTCTTGTAGTGTTTCCCGCGCGCATGGAATTGGAACCACGATTCCTTGGCGGTTTCGATCGAAATAAGCGCGGCGAGGCAGGTCACGGTCCATTTGGAGGAGATGAGGAAAGCTTCGGCCAAAGGCTGGCCTGGTTTCGCTGGAGCGGCGGAAGTGGTGTTGCCGGTCAAGGCGACGATCTCTGCTTCATGGAGTGCCTCTGCGAGAGACTGGCCGCGCTTGAGCCTCAGGGCGATCAACCAAAGTCCTGCGACGACAACGAGCAGGATGGAGAGTCCCGCCGTGTCGTGCCATTTGCCGAAAGACTCGGAACCCGACTTTGCCGCGACCAACGCCAGGATGATCGCCCGGACAACGTTGAGGACGAATGCGACAACGATGCCTGAAACGAACAGCACGCTCCAGCGCCACCAGACCAACCGGAACAACGCGCCGAGAAACGCGGCGGCCATGATCGTTCCCTGGAGGGACCGGATGCCGCTGCAGGCCTCGTCGACGCCGATCAGCGCGGTCGGGACTTGGATCAAATTGCCCTGCTGCAGGGCCGGGACCTTCGCCAACCAAAGGACATCGACGGCGATGTTCGCCACGATCGGCATCAGCCTTTGGGTCAGGGCGTCTTCAAACGGCTTGGCCCACGGCAGTGCCGTGGCGGTGAACAGGACCGGCCAGATGAAATGCTTGAGCCAATTTCGTCCTCCGGCCATCCAGAGCGCCTGCAGGGTGACGGCGATGACGGACGCCGCGATGGCCCACTTGGCGAGGCGCCAGTCTGGGTTGGAGGAGTTGATCGGGCGGGCCAGTGCGAGAACCAGGATACACCCGGCGGTCGCCAGCCATATTCTTCGGCCTGCAGGTTCCGGCTGCGGAACTGGTCGGATCTCCCATTGACGCCAGAACAGGTAGGCTGCCAATGGGATCACAAACCAGCCATACCCGTATTGGGGATACAGGTTCCAATCGGGAGCGAGCACCCAGAGGTTCAGAAGCCATAGGGCACTGAACAATGCGATGACCGCATTGCGTCCGGAGGTTGTTGCAGTGCCGTTAACCATTTCCCTTTGTGGGAACGGTTCGATGTCAAACCGGCCTTAGAACTTGTAGGAAACGGAAAGCGTCGCCTGGTTCTGGGTATAGTCGCTGCCGGGAGTGCTGGATGAGCGGGTGCTGTATCGATAGCCGATGGCGGCGTTAAGGTGGGTGTTGAACGAGTAGCCAGCGTCGATGGATCCGCCGATCCGGTCGAAGTCCTGCTCAAACAAAGTCGCTGCGCCGGAGGACGCAGTGCCGGTGTCATAGAAAACGCCGCCACTGAGGGATACGTTTCGGATGAGGCGCCAATCGACCCGGTAGTTGATCGAAAGAGTTTCGGATGCGAACGAGTCGATTCCGGGGCTGACTCCTCGGTTTACGCCCAACGTGTGATGGATGGATTCCGTCAGTTGATGATCGGCGGTGGCGTAGAGGTAGAAGCTCGTGCGGGATGCGGGCTTGAAGCCGAGGTTGTTGGCCGAATAGGTGCTGAAGCTGGGTCCGCCTCCGAGGCTGAAACGGAAGAACTCGTTGACCTTCCAGGACAGCGAGGGGCCGATGGTAATGACCGTGCTGTCGTTCAATTTGTCGCTGGAATAGGCGCTCAACGACGCCGATGCCTCGATGCCGAGATAGATCGACGGTCCAACGGCATACTGGAATCCGGCGTCGAGCAGGTGGGCCAAGCGGTCGTTGTTCTCGAATTGCGAGTCGAGGAAGAAGCTCTTTTGCAGCGAGTATCCGCCCCGTATCTGGGCGTTTGACCACTCGTAGGCGGCGGTCGTTCCGATGGTGTTGCGGAATTCTGTGACCTTGCTCTGCGATGAAACCGAGGCGTCACGAAATGCGTCGGAGTGGACTCCAAAGCTGTCGTAGATGTCCACCCGGACGTCCTTGATCAGAAAACTGAAGCCGATGTTATTGTCCGAGGTGGGGCTGAGGCCGAACTCAACCCGGTTGAAGCTCGAGTTGTTCAGGTAGGCGAGATAACTGAACGAAAGGTCCAGTCCCAACGAGTTGTATTTGGTGAGCTCCCAGCGGGCTCCGGCCGAGACCCTCGGTGCGATGATCAAGTCGTCTTCCGAGTTGGCGTCCGACAGATTGACGTTGTCGTTGTATTCGAAGCTCACTCCGGCCCCGAGGTTGTAGCTGAGCCCTCCGCGAGTGTTGTTGTAGCCGTTGTTATCCGCCAGTCGGCTGCGTGCCTGCGACGCCTGCTGGTATGCCTGCGACGATCGGAGGGCTTCCTGCGCGTCGGCCGAGAAACCGGTGGCCAGCGCGGCGAATCCTGCTAGAGCGGTGCGGGCGGAACGACGGGAATTGGGTCTCATGGTCATGGAATGTTGCTGGCGGGTTATGCGGTTTCTCTTTTGCAACCAAGTCAGTATGCCGTTTTTGGCGGTCCGACAACGTGGAAGATCGTGGCGAAAATGATTCGGCAGTCGAGGGCGAATGACCAGTTTTCCAAATAGAGAATGTCGGATTCGACCCGCTTGATCACATCCTCCTGGGATCTGGTTTCGCCACGGTATCCCCTCACTTGGGCAAGTCCGGTGATGCCGGGTTTCACGTGGGTCCGCACGTGATAGTTGTTCATCGCCGCAGCGAACTGATCGTTGTGTTCCAAAAGATGGGGCCGCGGGCCGACTACGCTCATGTCGCCCAGGAGCACGTTTATGAACTGGGGCAGTTCATCGATGCTGAGTTTGCGGAACCACCGTCCGGCCGGGTAGATCCTAGGGTCGTCCCTTGTCGCTTGGACGCTGGCGGGAATGCTGTGCAGGCGCATCGTCCGGTATTTGATGATGTCGAACGGCCTATTTTGGAGGCCGGCCCTCGGCTGGCGGTAAAAGACTGGACCGGACGCTTGGAGTTTCTGGAAGAACCACACGAAAAGAGTCGTGAACGGAAGAATGAAAAGGATGACGGGAATCGAAACGGCCAAGTCGAGGGCGCGTTTGGCGAAACGGTTGAACGGATCTTCCAACGGCTCCTCACGGATGCTGAGAAAACGAAGGCCTGAATCCTCGAACATCACGACAGAGTGGCGAAATTTTTCTTCGAAATCGCATACCACCGTCATCCTTATCCCAAGCTTTTCGCACGTTCCGATAAGATTGGTCATCACGTTCGAGAACATCGGAAACTCCATCAGGATGACTTGGGTGACCCCGGCCTCCTTTACCACCCGTTCCAAGTCGTCGGTCGTGCCGAGGACTTTACAGTTTGGCAGCCCTGCGAAGGCGGGGTCGTCGGTCAGCAAGCCCGCCGCACGGTAGCCGATGACGCGTTTCTCCTCCAACCAGGCGCTGAGCGATGCGGCCTTGGTCGAAGGGCCGATGAGCAGGACCAATTCCTCGCGTTCTCCGGAAAACGTCAGCCTTCGGACGAAGTTCGGCAGCCAGATCTGGCCCATGTAGGAAATCGCGTAGAAGATGGCGACGAACCCGAAAAGGAAGACCCGCGACATGATGGTGTCCTTCGTCGCGATGAGGTAGACCGAGAGCATCGCGAGGGCGTATGTCATCTTCCGGACGGTTCCAACGGTTCGAACCGATGAAACCTTCGATACCTGAGTGCCACCGCCGTTTTTGAGGGCGGCCAATATCACACCAAGACTGATGATCGCGTGGTAGGTCGAGTAGGCTGAAAGCGGAAGGGACCCAACCGCTTTCCACTGGGAGACGAGGAACCATCCCCAGAAGCCGAATGACAGCAGGAGGAGCTCACAGGCGACCGACAGGATCGTAATGCCTCGTGTGCGTTGGATGACCATGTCGTTGAGTTATCGGGAAGCTGCTAGGCAAATGACAACGCAATAAACGACCGGTCCCGAGACTGGCGACGGCAACCGTCGTTCACTTCGGCAACGTTCGTGGGCCACATTTGTTTTTGCTTTTGGTCGGCCGATGTTAGGTTTCTTTTAATGGCTGCCCGGACATTAGTTTTCATTGATGAAGCGAATCTGCTCCAGATGGGGCACCTGATTGGTAAAATGACCGATTGGGCCCGAGTTCGTGAGTTTCTTGCCGAAGGTCGGACGGTCGTCGAGTTTGTTGTCTACGCGGGGCTTCCCCCGAATCTTCCGGAATGGTTCGAACTGCGTCAGAAGCGCGACAAATTCCTCAACTGGCTTGAACAGCATGGCTTCCTTGTCGTTCGGAAGTATGGGAAACCTGCTGAAGCGGGGAGCTACAAGGCGACGGTCGACCTGCTCATGGCCATTGATGCGATCGATCTCAGTGAGGCGATCAAGCCCGAGGATGCGGTCCTTGTGTCCGGTGACGGAGATTTCGCCCATCTGGCCCTGAAACTTCGACGAAAGGGTATTCGCGTGACGGCCGCAGGGGTTCTCGATCTGCTGGCCGAGGATCTTAAGTCGGCCTCGAACGCAGTGCTCGATATGACCGAACTGTTCCAAAGTTTCGGCGACTACCGGTCTCTCAGCCGACCAGTCACGGCTGCGGTAAAGCCCAAATTGGCTGTCCTCCCGACCGGCAGCCTCACGGCCTGATTCGTTCAGATCTTCACCAGCAGCCTTAGCTGGGTGTCGAAGTCCGCGAAGACTTTGCTGAACGCAAACCGGGACACGTAAGTCCGTCCGTTTTTCCCCAGCTCCGGTAGCTCACTCCGCCTGTCGGCCAGTGAATCGAGCAATGCGGCCAATTGATCAGGGCTTCCGGGGGGCACGTTGAACCCGAACGACCCTGCAATCTGGGCGAGAGCCAGTTCGGAGTCCGGGTCTGCCACCGTCACTACGGCCTTCCCGGCGGAAAGATTGCTCAACAGCTTGCTTGGGAAGAAAAACTGGCCTGTGCCCGACTGCTGCGTAATCAGGCTGATGTCCGCATCGGCCAGCATGTTCTGATACTGTTGCTTGGGTTGCAGCGGCAGGAAGATAACGTTTGCCAGCCCCCGGGCCTTCGCGGTCGCCTCCAATTGGGTTCTCTCGGCACCGTCACCGCAGATGACAATTCGAACAGCGTTCTTCGTCACGAGAGCCGCCGCATCCAGCAGGATTCCGAGCCCCTGCTTCACTCCAAGATTGCCCGAGTAGACTGCCAAGAACGCATCCGGGGCAAGACCGTGAACAGACCTAAACACCCCTGCCTGGGCTGTCACGGAGTCGCCTGCCACGTCGACACCATTGAAGAAGAGGTAGCGCTTGGACGAGGGCACTCCCTTGCGCTCAAAGGCTCTCACCATTCCTTCACAAATTCCCGACACCATCGCCGCCTTGCGGTAGGCGAATGCTTCGAGCCAATAGAGGGCCTTCGTCAGCAGGCTTGGCTTGAGCATTCCGAGCCCCACCGCCGCATCCGGTTGGAGATCTTGGACGTGGAAGACAAATGGCGCTCTTTTGATCCCGGTGAGGATCCATGCGGCGAACCCTAGGAGCAGGGGCGGTGAAACGACGACGTAGACATCGGCGCGAGGGAGAAAGAGCAGGCGACACCACGATGTCGCGATGAAGCTGGCCTCATGCAGGATGCGCTTTATGGCGCTCGGTTTTGCCGGCACAAAGTGCCAGCATCGGTGAACAGGAACTCCGTCGATCTGGTCCGTTCGGTAAAGCCGCCGGCGGTCCTCAGGCAGTTTTTTCCAAGTTGGATAGTATGAGAACGTCGTCACCATCCGGACGTCATGTCCGCGACCCCGGAGATGGCAGCAAAGCGCGACGTTGTAGGGGGCGATCCCGGTGACCTCGGGCGCGTAGTTGATGCCCCACACGACGACTTTCATGGCTTGCTCGCGGCCTGCTTCTCCAGCTCGTGGGTTTTGGCGACGCAAAGGAACTCGTAGAAAGCGTGCAGGCGCGCGAAGTAGTAGCCGGCGCTGCCATCGAGGAAGCCCCTCTGGAACACGTAGACGAAGAGGAAACGTTGCAGTGGGCGGAAGGGCAGCTTCTGCGAGAGCTGTTTCAGTTTGCGGCGCAGACCTACTTCCTTGCTCTGAAGCTGGTGGCTGCTGCCCTTGAGATGGCGGTCGAGAGCCACGCGGGCTTCCCAGTTGGAATAGCGATTGTGCTTCTCCACGAAAACGTCGACCGACGGGAAAGCGTAATGGTCCATCTCGCACTTCAGGTGGCCGGTCTCTCCCTGCACAATCACGTGTTCATGGACTTCGTTGTCGCCGCTGGCGGTGTCCACGTCGGTAAGCTTTTCGTAACGTCCGAGGCGGTGGCGGAAGAGCCGGAGGTTCCAGTTCGGGTAATAGGCATGCTTGAGCCACTGCCCCATGAACATGAAACGACGGTTGATCCACCAGCCATTCGGGCCTCCGGTTCCTGTGAGTATGCGGCGGAATTCGTCCGCGCTTTCGGGCGGCATCACTTCATCGGCATCGAGGATGAAGATCCACTCGTGGGCGAAAGGCAGGTTTTCGAGGGCCCAGTTCTTTTTCTTGGGCCATGTGCCCTTGAAAACGAACTGAACGACCTTGGCGCCATGTTCCTCGGCGATCTTCTGGGATCCGTCAATGCTGTTGGAATCGACGACGAAGATCTCGTCCGCCCACGAGACGGCCTTCAGGCAGCGAGGAAGGTTCTTCGCCTCGTTCTTGATCGGGATAAGGATGGAAACCGGGACTTTCGTCATGCTGGGG
>JBBRDN010000108.1:0-14107 GCA_038203875.1 Verrucomicrobiota bacterium | reverse complement strand
GGGCGAGCGCACCTTTGCGTCCGTATTTCGTCACCGAGAAACGTCGGCTTACGATGTGTCCGGGCCGGTCGGACCAGACCGCTTCGGCGAATTGGTAGACGCTGGTTCGTCCGTTCCGGGTGATGTTCTGACGGCGCAGGCCAACACCGCGATTGGGATCGAGCAGCCTCTCGGTCAAGCGGGCGGATGAGGGCTTGAGCGCGCGCTCCAGGCGGTCGCGCCTCGCGATGGCGGCCTTGAGCGACTCTGCTTTACCCCCGAGGGAAAAGTCGCCGAAGTAGACTTGGGTGATCTTGGCAGCGCGGGTGAAGCGCACCAGCCATCCGCCGGTGGCGCGGTCGACCTTCGGGTTGGCTTTGACGCGGGAGATGTTGCGGAGTTTATGGGAACGACGGCTCACGGTGTCTCGGAGTTGGGCTGGTTCGGATTCGACGGGGCGGCTGCGACGGCGGGCTTGTTCTTCTTCCACGGCATGTCGGGGAACTTGGTGGGGAGCTTCACGGGCGCAAGTTTCGGCTGGGCCATTTGCAGTTCGGGATCGCCGGTGGGCGCGACGGAGGAATCGGGCTTGGCCATGTTCTCCTTCCACGAAGAGATTCGGGCTTGGAGGCCGTGATGTTCGGCGGTCTTCTTGTCGCCGGACTTCATGTAGAAGAGGGAGAGGTTGGTGTGAACGAGCTGTTCGGTGGGGCGCAGCTTCTCGGCCTTGTGGCCTTCGGCGATGGCGCGGGCGAAGTCGCTCTTGCGGTAGTAGGCGCCGCCGAGGGAAAGCTGGGCATCGAAGTAGGAGGGGTCCTCCGCGAGGATGGCGGTGAGTTTCTCGATGGCCCCGTCGAACTGGCCCATGCTGAATTCGAGCATGGCATCGTCGTATCGGTCTTGGAGCGACTGCATGGTTGGATTGTTGGCCGTGATGCTCCGGATGTCCACCGGACACAGTGATGGTGTTCGGTGGACATCCGGTTCCATCGGACGGGGAAATCCCTCGCCGGAACGAGCTCCTCTATGGTTCAACTGCCCGCCCATGAGCTTGCCCCTGGAACTGATCTCGACGGACTTCGACGGAACGTTGTTCGCCGAGTTCGACAATCCGCCGATCGCGCCGCCGGTGGTCGACGTGATCGGGCGGTTGCAGAAGGCCGGCGCGAAGTGGGTCATCAACACCGGTCGCGAAATGGCCAGCCTGATGGAGGCGATGGCCCGCTCGAAACTGGAGATCAAACCCGACTACCTGGTGCTTGTGGAGCGCGAGATCTTCGTCCACCAGCATCACCGCTATGTCCCGATGGAGGATTGGAACGATGGCTGCACCCGGGCGCACGCGGAACTGTTTGGGCGCATCAAACCGTCGGTCCCGCGTCTGATGAACTGGATCGAGGAAAACTTCGACGCGACCCTCTATGAGGATGCGTGGTCGCCCTTGTGCCTGACGGCTGGGACCGCCGCCGATGCGAAGACGATCAACGACTACCTCGACGAGTTTTGCCGGGACCATCCGGACCTGGTCGTTGTCCGCAACGACGTCTGGGCACGCTTCAGCCATTCGGCTTACAACAAGGGTTCCTCGCTCAAGGAGATAGCCCGCCGGATAGGCGTGGATCGTTCCAAGATTCTGGTGGCGGGGGACCACTTGAACGACCTGCCGATGCTGCGGAACGACGTGGCCGGATTCATCGTGACGCCGGTAAACGGGGTTCCCGAAGTCGCCCGGCAAGTTCGCGAACACGGCGGCCATGTCAGCGAAAAGTTCTGCGGTTACGGCGTGGCGGACGGGATCGAGCGGGCGCTGGCAGAACTGAATTGGACGGTCTGAAGCGGTAGGAAACGGAGCGCCCGGGCGAAGTTCGCCATGTTCGCCGAAGGCGCGGTTGACTCGGAAACGTTGCCTGTTAGCGTCGCTTTCAACCAGTGAGCAAGGCCTTACGGGCATGTCGTGTCTCCGTGGCCCTGCACTGGATATTTGAGACAATCATTCATGAGTGACGCTATTTCACCCGCCCAACCCGCGGGCGGTCCACCCAAGGTCGCCAGCATTTCCGAGGCGGTCATCCGCATCGCCGGCAATTCCCAGGACGGCATCCAAGCCATCGGCGGTTTCCTCGCCCGACTGGCTGGTCGTAGTGAACAGGAGGTCATGACCTTCATGACGATCCCGGCGACGATCTCCGGCGGTCCTTCCATTTTCCAAGTGCGCATCGGTTCCGGTGAGGTGCTGAGCTCCGGCGACGAAGCGGACGTGTTACTCTGCTTCTATCAGCACAGCTACGAAGACCACGTTGGTTCGCTCAGGAAAGGCGGAATTGTCCTCTACGATTCGGACCATGTGACCGACATCAAGCCTGAGTGGATGGACAAGTATCACCACGTCGGCGTTCCGATTTCTTCGCGCACGGTTGAAGCGATCGGCGGCACCGGCAAGGACAAGGGCAAAAACATTTTCTCCCTCGGACTGATCGCCAAGATGTTCGACCTCAACCTGCCGAAGCTCGAGAAGCTCATCACCGAGCGTTTCGGCGGCAAGGACGAGAGCATCGTCAAGAACGCGCTGACCTGCTTCCACGCTGGATACAGCAACCAGATCCAAGGATTGCTCGAAACCTACCGCTTCGCCGACGCGCAGAGGAAGGACCGGCACCAGATCGTGATGAACGGCAACGAGGCCCTCGGCTACGGCCTGTTGGCTGCGGGTGTCCGGTTTGGCGCCGGTTATCCAATCACCCCCTGGTCCGACATCATGGAGCTGCTTCGCCGTGAACTTCCGAAATACGGTGGCACCTTCGTCCAGACCGAGGACGAGATCGCCGCGATCTCAATGGCGCTCGGAGCCAGTTGGGCCGGCCGCGTTTCCGTGACTGGTTCATCCGGACCCGGCATTTCCCTTAAGACCGAAGCGCTGGGTTGGGCGGTGATGGCGGAGATGCCCATTGTCATCGTAGACGTCCAGCGCGGTGGACCTTCGACCGGCATGCCGACGAACATCGAGCAGTCCGACTTGAACATCGCCTGCTTCGGCGGCCACGGCGACAGCCCCCGCGTCGTCATTGCCCCGGCCAACGTTGAAGACTGCTTCTACATGGCCATCGAGGCGGTGAATATCGCCCGCAAGTATTCGGTGCCTGTGATCATCTTGAGCGACCAGGGAATCGCCACGCGCATCGAGGCGTTTGACGAACCCAATCTCGAGAAGGTCTGCCAGGACATCAGTCCCGATCTGACACCCGTCGAGGATCACAAGCCCTACGACCTCACCGTGCCGGACGGAGTCACGCGTCACGTCACGCCCGGCACATTCGTAGCCAGCGGCAAATATCCCGTCGTAACCGGCCTCGAACACGACGAACTGGGCCACCCGACCGGCTCGCCCAAGCTGCACGTGGCGATGAACGCAAAACGCCGCAACAAGCTCCGGCGTCTCGCCGCGGAGTTACCCGTCCCCGCGGTCTACGGTGCGAAGGAAGGCACGGTCCTCATAGTTGGATGGGGTTCCACCCAGGGCCCGATCCAGGAAGCAGTCGCCAAGGCGCGCGAAGCCGGTCACGCCGTTTCTTCCATCCACCTAAAGCACGTGAATCCATTGCCGAACGGCCTGGAGGAGATCTTCGCCGGCTTCAACCACGTCGTCGTCGTCGAGATGACGGATGAGGGCCTCTACGGCCATGGCCAACTCGCGAGCCTGCTGCGGGGGCGCTATGCCGATCCGAAGATCAAGGCGGTGACCAAGGCCGACGGCCTCACCTGGAAGGTGAGGGACATCCTCGATCGCGTGCAGGCCTTCCTGCCGCAGCGCTGAAACTGAGACCGGAAAAACTTTTTAGAACCGAATCAATTATGTCCGCTCCCGCCATTCCGTTTGAAGTCCTCGCCCGCACCGGCAATGCGAACGCCGTCGTGGCGCTTCCCACCGACGCCGAACGCAAGGGGCTCACGAAGAAGGAAATCGCCGCCGACCACCCGACGTGGTGCCCCGGTTGCGGTGACTTCTCCGTCCTCGCCCTCTACTACAAGCTGATCGAAAAGCGTAAGATGCACCATGAGAAGGTGACGACCGTCGCCGGCATCGGCTGCTCTTCGCGCTTCCCGTATTTCGTCCAGGCTCACGGCGCGCATTTCATCCACGGCCGCGCACTCGCCTTCGCCAGCGGCGTCAGCCTGAGCCGGCCCGATCTGCACGTCTTCACCTTCAGCGGCGACGGCGACGCATTCTCCATTGGCGGAAACCACTTCAACCACACGGCCCGGAAGAACGTGAAGATGACGTTCATCGTCATGGACAACATGGTCTACGGCCTGACGAAGAAGCAGACCTCGCCCACGTCGCCGATCGGGTTCAAGTCCAAGACCGACACCTGGGGCGCGATCGACCGGCCGATCAACCCGATCAAGCAAGCCATCGCGGCTGGTGCCACTTTCGTCGCCCGCACGACCCATACGAACCCGAACCACCTGCTCCAGATGATGGAGGCCGCCATGGACCATGACGGCTTCAGCTTCATCCAGTGCCTCAGCGAATGCGTCGAGTTCTACGCCGGTGCCTTCGACAACTCGAACCCTCGCAAGGGCGGTGCCTTTGACCTCGTTCCGGCCGACCACGACGTCACGGACGAATACGCCGCCTACCGCCTGGCGGACAACATCCACCCCGGCAAGTTCGGCATCTTCTACAAGGCTCCGCGCCCGACGAAGAACGCGCTTGAAGCCAAGATCAACGCCGACGCCCGCTCCAAGACCGGCGGCCTGAAGGACTGGCAGCTTCTCCAGAAATCCTTCGACCGCTTGAAATAATCCGGTCCCGAAGACTTCTCGAAGCCCCGGCCCTCAAGCCGGGGCTTTTTTGTGCAACCCGCGGTCCGATTGCGCCGACATTGAGGTTGCTGGAAAAACACCATATTCATTTCCGAGATGCTATCCAATGCGCTCCGCTCCGTCCGACGTGAACTGCTCCTCTGCCTTTTCGTGCAGGCGGCGGTGGCGCTCTTCGTCGCGCAGTCGTCGCATCGTCTGCCGGAACGGGTCGCCACCCACTTCGACGGCAAAGGCCAGGCCGACGGCTGGATGACGCGCGAGGACCATGCCCGCTTCATGGTTGGGTTCACCACGGGCGTGATGCTGTTGATGGGCGGAGTTTTCTTCGGGATGCGTTTTGTGCCGGAACGCTTCTGGAACATCCCGAACCGGGGCCACCATCTGTCGCCTGGGAACCGCGACAACACCTTCAACCACGTCTTCGGCAGCGGCCTTAAGCTCACTGCGTCGGTGATCGCATATTTTGGCATCCTCCATTTCCTGATCCTCCGCGCGAACGCCAAAGCCCTGCCCAAGTTCGACGGACTGGGGCTGGGACTTGCCACCTGCGTCCTCCTTGGGTATCTCGCAGTCTGGCTGCGGGGCCTTTACGGCTTCTTCGGCCAGATACCAAGAAAGACACGACTTTAAGCCATGCCCATCTACGAATTCGCCTGTCCCAAGTGCCGGAAGATTTTCAGTTTCCTCTCCAAGCGGGTGGAACCGGACCGCATTCCCGTCTGCCCCAAGTGCGGCAACAAGAAGCTCACCAAGGAAGTGAGCCGGTTCGCGATGATGAAGGGCGTGGCGGAGCCGACTTCGACCGGGCCGGACGTCGACCCCCAGACCGGTGAGCCGATGCCGGACATGGACGACCCGCGCGTCGAGAAGGTTATGGGCGAACTCGAGCGCGACATGGACCATCTCGACGAGAACAACCCGCGCCATTTGGCCCACATGATGAAAAAGATGAAGGAGATCATGCCGCCCGGAACCGTGCCCAAGGAACTCGACGTGGCCATCAAGCGCCTCGAATCGGGCGAAGACCCGGAGAAGATCGAGGAAGACATGGGCGAGGTGCTGGGTGATTTCATGGGCGGACCCGAGGGTGGTCCGGGTGGCGGCGGGGGCGGCTATTCGAAGGACGCTGGGCTCTACGACTATTGACGGCAGTCCGCTGTCCGGATTTAGGATTCGCGCGGCGCCGCCTCGGCCACCGACAGGCGGTTCGTCCGCGCCGGCAGACGGCGTTTAGCCGCTGCGTAGCCCGCCGCCGGCGACAACAGCGCAACCCCGAGCCGATCGGTGAAGCTCCGGGCCGCGAGGGATTGCTTCCGGTCGGAACTGGTCATGGATAGCACCTGAGCCTCGCCCGAGGCCAGCTTCGTGGCCGCCAGCTCGGCTTCCGTCCGCGCCTGCGCCTTGTCGCTGGATTTGCGGCTGCTTAGTCCGCCGTGCGCGTCCCGGTAGGCCAGGAAAAACTACTAGTAAGTCCGGTCCTCCGACCGGTTGTTGGCGGTGTCGAGTTTGACCGCAACGCTTCCGCGCCGGACGACCCGTGGGTTCGAGTTCCTGTTGATGGCTTGGTTCCTTTTGCGAATCGGTCGCCATTTTCGGAAGTGTTTGATGAAGTCGCCGAAAACACAGGAACCATGCAGGTGGGATGCCTGCGCGACCCTGGTTTCCCCCGAGATTCTTCGTTGTCGGCGGGTCCCTTCGGGTTGTTCGAGGCATCCCTATTTCACCCCGCTTGCGTGGGCTTGCCCGGGACGCCTACCTTCCCGCGCCATGAATCTCGAAGACCACGCCGGCGATGTCGTTCGCAAGGCCCGCCTGTCCATCAACGCCACGCCCGAAGCGGCCGCCCAAGCCGCAGGCCTGTCCGTCGCCGAACTCTCCGACTTCGAAGCGACCGGCACGCTGTCCAAGGCGATCAATTGCGCCGCGCTCGGCAAGCTTGTGCAACTCGATGCCGGCAAGCTGGAAGGTCTGGTGAAGGGTTGGCAGCCAACTCCGCCCGACCTCGGGCAATGGCGCGAGATCCGGCAGATCACGACCGAAAGCGAAGGCATGACGGTCAACGCCTATCTCGTGTGGGACGAGGTCAACCGCGAGGCCGCGCTCTTCGACACCGGCTTTGACGCGGCTCCAATATTCGCCTTGATCGAGGAGAACAATCTCCAGCTCAAACACGTCTTCCTCACCCACGGCCATTCCGACCACGTGGCCGGACTCGGGGCGATCCGCGAGAAGTATCCGAAGATCCGCATGCATTCGGATCTGAAGGGCACGCCGCCGGAACATCGCAATCGGCGGAACGATTTTATCATGCTCGGCAGCCTGCGCATCTCGAACCGCGAGACGCCCGGCCATTCCGAGGACGGCGTGACCTATGTGATCGGCAATTTTCCGGAGGACGGTCCGTTCGCCGCGATCGTCGGCGACGCGATCTTCGCCGGATCGATGGGGCGTGGTAATCAGTCGTGGGACCTGGCCAAGCAGAAGGTGCGCGAATCCATCTTCAACCTGCCGACGGAAACGCTGCTCTGTCCGGGGCATGGTCCGCTGACCACGATTGCGCAGGAAAAGGCCCACAATCCGTTTTTCTGAGCCTCAAGGAAAACCCATTGACCGTCGCAATCCGCGACGGCTACGTTCGGCAGCCGATGATTCCGAAGGGCAACCTTGTAGTAGCAACCCTTGTCCCGCTCCGGCGGGGCTGAGGCGCTCTGGGTCGTCCAACGGCTCCCGGGTCGCCCGCAGTCCCGAACGGACGCGGGTTTTTGACTTTCGGGGGCTGGTGAAGGCGTGAGAAGTGGTCCCGGGGGTCGAAACAGCAGAAACCACCTTCCACGATTCACGCTCCAAATAAGAATATGCGCCATACCCTGTCGGTCCTGGTCGAAAACAAATTCGGTGTCCTGACGCGTGTCACCGGCCTCTTCAGCGGCCGGGGCTACAACATCGACACGCTCAACGTCGCGCCCACCCACGACGCGAGCCTGTCCCGCATGACCATCGTCACCCGCGGCGACGAGTCGACCATCGAACAGATCTGCAAACAGCTGAACAAGTTGGTCAACGTCGTTAAGGTCATCGACTACCGCGACGGCGACTACATCGACCGCGAGCTCGTGCTGATCCGGGTCAAGACCGGCAAATCCAACCGCGCCGAAGTCGCCCAGATGGCCGAACTCTTCCGCGCCAAGGTCGTCGACGTGCAGCCCGACAACCTCACCATCGAGATCACCGGCGGAGAGTCGAAGATCGAGAAGTTCATCGAGCTGATGAAAGGTTTCGGCATCCTCGACCTCACCCGCACCGGCAAGGTCGCGCTCCCCCGCAGCTAAGTTTCCCACGTTTTCAAACCCACCCAGATTCACATGGCAAAAGTCTACATTGACAAGGACGCCGACCTCGGCGTGTTCAAAGGCAAAACACTCGCCGTTCTCGGCTTCGGATCGCAGGGCCACGCCCACGCGCTGAACCTCAAGGAATCCGGCGCCAAGGTCATCATCGGCCTCTATGAAGGCTCCAAGTCCATCGCCGTCGCGAAGGACAAGGGCTTCGAGGTCTTCACCACCGCCGAGGCCGTCAAACGCGCCGACGTCATCTTCGTCGGGTTGCCCGACACCAAGCAGGCCGCCGCCTACGAGAAGGACATCGCTCCCAACCTGACCAAGGGCAAGACCCTCCTCTTCAGCCACGGCTTCTCCATCCACTTCAAGACCATCGTCCCGCCGAAGAACGTCGACGTCATCCTCGTCGCCCCCAAGGGCCCCGGCCACATCGTCCGCCGCCAGTTCACCGAAGGCAAAGGCGTGCCCGCGTTGATCGCGATCTACCAGAACCCCTCCAAGCAGGCCCGCAAGACGGCCCTGGCCTGGGCCAAGGGCGTCGGTGGCACCCGCGCCGGAGTCCTTGAGACCACCTTCAAGGAAGAGACCGAGACCGATCTTTTCGGCGAACAGACCGTCCTCTGCGGCGGCGCTTCCGCGCTGGTGCAGGCCGGTTTCGAAGTCCTGACCGAGGCTGGATACAGCCCGGAGATGGCCTACTTCGAGTGCCTCCACGAGCTGAAGCTGATCGTTGACCTCATGAACGAATCCGGCATCGCCGGCATGCGTTTCTCGATCTCCGAGACCGCCAAGTGGGGTGACGTCCTCGTCGGCCCCAAGATCATCGACGCCAGCGTGAAGAAGCGCATGAAGATCGCGCTCAAAAACATCCAGAACGGCAAGTTCGCGAAGGATTGGGTCGCCGAATACAAGGGCGGCTACAAGAAATACAACGCTCTCCTCAAGAAGGGTGAACAGCACCCCATCGAGAAGACCGGCGCCAAGCTCCGCGCGCTCATGCCGTGGATGCAGAAGAAGAACATCAAGGGCGCGCAGGCCGCCTACTAAGCCCATTCGGAAGGGATTCTTCCGATCAATTCAACCGCCGGTTCCCGCGAGGGGCCGGCGGTTTTTGATTTCCGCAGACCGTCGCCGAAGCCTCCAGTCCACTTCCCGCGCAACCGATGATTGTCTCTGGTGTTTCTTTCGGTAGTTCTTACCTTACGACCATGAAATCGGGCCGGAAAATTCCAGTGCTTTTCGCCGCTAGCTTCCTCGCCGCGGCAGCTCTTTCAGCCGCCGATAATCCGTATCGCGCCATTTCCGAGAAGAACGCCTTCAGGCTCGTGCCACCGCCGGTCATCAAACCGCCGGAGCCGGTCAAGCTGGAGGCACCGACCAATATCAAGTTCATGGGCATGTCCGGCGTCGGCTCGGAGATCACCGCGTGGTTCGCCATCGACAAGAAGGACCCCAAGAACCCGGCCCCCGTCTACGTGTCCCTTTCTCCCGGCCAGCGCAACAGCGTCGACGGCAACGGCGGTCTGGAGCTTGTCCAGCTCAACGACACCGATGGTTCCGCCAAGATCCGCTACAACAACGAGGAGCGCTACGTCTCCATGGAGAAGGCTCCCAAAGCCGGCGGCCCGGTCCCCGGCCAGCCGATGATCCCGACCTTCACAGGTGCGCCCTTCAATCCCGGCGTCCCGTATCCTGCTCCCGCTTCGTCGGCCTTGGCCAATCCCGTCGGCGGGCAATCCATGCAGAGCGCGCTGGGTGGCGGCGGATCCATTCCCGCCCCGCAGCTTCCGGTGAACGTTCTCCAGGGCATTCCGACGCGATCCATCCGTTCGGGCGCTTTGGCCAATCCCACCCCGGAGGCGGCCGCCACGCCGATGACGTATGAGCAGTCCATCGTCCACATGGAAGTGCTCCGGGAATTGACCAGGAAAGATGTCAGCGCCGGGAAACTGCCTCCACTGCCCCCGACCCCGATCTCTCCCGGCCAGCAAGCGCCGCCTGTCCCCGGTCGCGGTAACTGATCTCGAAGGCACCGCTTTTGATGCTCCATCCGGGCTGGCGTGGGCCCCGTCCCGTGCCTACGTTTCGGCGCATGACGAAACTGATCCTTGTTCTCCTGGTCGGCCTGATGTGCGAAGCCGTCGGCGTGGTTTTCCTGAGCAAGGCCATCAAGGAAATCGGCGAGGTCAAGCAGGTCTCGACCTCCGAGATCTGGCGGTTGGTAAAAGCCGGTGCCGCAAACTCCAAGATGCTCTCCGGCATCGCGCTGGAGGCGGCCTTCTTCGGCGTGCTCCTTTACCTCATGAGCCAGGCCGACCTCAGCTTCGTCTGGCCGATGACCGCGCTTAGTTTCGTCTTCACCACCATTGCCGCGAAGCTCATCCTCCACGAGCAGGTGTCCGGTCTCCGCTGGAGCGGCGTGGTCTTCATCATGATCGGGGCAGCCATGATCACGCTCAGCGAAAAGATGAAGCCACAGCCAGCCTCCGAAATCGCCCCCGCAGAATCCCGTCCCTGATCGGACGTCTAATTGCTTCCCGCGTCCGAGCACGGCGCGGGAAGTATTGCTGCCGACCCACTGTTTCGGGCTTATGCCGTGCGGTTTTTCCGCAGCCGTAGCAACCCGGCGAAACCGATCAATGCCCCAAACGCGGCCGTCCCGGTCGTGGTCAACTCGGGCACAGGGGCGATGGCGAATCCGCCGCTGACGTCGGCGCCGATGGCACCGACCAGGCTGGCGGCCCCAGTGGTCAGGTCGATGGAGTAGAGCTTCTGCGCCCGCTCGTTTTCCAACTGCAACGCGGCGAAGGCGAAGTTCATCCCGGAACCCGGCGCGGTGTAGACGTCAAAACCCGCGACTTCCGTGAAGTTCACCCCGAGGAGTCCGCCTCCGGCGAGCGTGTTGAGTTGTCCGTTGTTCGGAGGGTTCTGGGTGACAAGCGCGTCCCGCGCGGAGTCGAGATCGAAGAGCGTCGTCGTGCCGCCGGCTTGGGCGACATTGTTGATGTAGGCGGACGCCGTTACCCGGGGAACGGCCGGTCCGTTCGGATCGGCCGCCGGGTAGTCGAGCAAACCGTCCACGGCGGCGATTCCGCCGGTGTCCGAGTTCAAGCGCAGGTCCACCCCGCTGGTGCCGGTCAGGCGGATGCGGATGGACCCGTCGGCTTGGAGAGTCTTCGGATTGAAGTCGAAGCCGAATGACGTGCTGGTGGTCAGGTCATAGCCGATGCCGCCGACCGATCCGACCGAACTGAACCCGGCGCCGATTCCCATGGCCGCTCCGGAGCTGACATCGACGGTGTAGAGCCGGCTCGTGACCGGTCCGATGTCGATTGCGAACAGCGTCGCCGTGCTCGGCCTGAAGTCGATGCCCTCGGGGGTGAACCCGAGATTGCCGATGGAGGTGACCAGGCCCGGCGTGGTGACGTCGAACCGCACAAGGGTGCCGTCGGCTGAGACCCCGTAGGCGGTCTGGGCGTGGGCCTGGGTGGCTCCGAGGGCGACCGCGACGGTGGCCAAGGAAGCGACGCCGAGGCGGGCGAAAAGGTGATTCATGGAGAGGATTGTGGTTGGAGTTTGTTGAGCGGAACGGAGGAGGCTTTCCCCATTCCTGACTCCATTACGTCCCTGCTGCCTGTCTGGATGCGTGATCGGGAAATATTTTTCCTCACCGATACGCGGCTGATTCGCGCACCACGAAACCAGGTCGAGCCACTATTAGAAGAGCTGGCTCAAGCGGCACGGTTGCTTTCGATCGGTTAATTTCTCGCGACAGCGAAAGTCTCGGTTTGCCTTGTCTCGTCGGAGTGCGATTCTGTCCAAAATTTATGAAACACCACGTCGCTGTAATCGCCGCCATCAGTGTTTTGTCGGGTTTGTCCGCTACTGCAGATACAGTGGCGCTTTGGACGTTTGAAACTCCGAACTGGTCGACACCGAGCCCTAACCCCACCGCGCTCACAAGTCCGTCAATCAATCCATCAGTCGGAACTGGCTCGGCTCGCGGTTTTCATGCTAGCGCATCTACTTGGACTAGTGTTTCGGGAAACGGCTCGAACGGTTCCCTGAGCGGCAATACTTGGGCGATTGGGGATTATCTTCAGTTTCAGTTGAGCACCTCAGGATTCTTCGACCTCTCGGTTTCCTACGACCAAACAAGCAGCAATACCGGTCCGCGGGACTACAAGTTTTCATACAGCACCGATGGAAACGTGTTCACCCAGTTTGGAGCGACGTATGGTGTGTTGGCCAACGCGAGCCCTAATCCGACATGGAACACGACGACTCCTTCCGGAATCTACACGGTTTCGTTCGACCTTTCGGCTATCGATAGCCTCGAGAATAGGGCTTCTATTTTTTTCAGAATTGAAACCACTTCAAACGTATCAGCAAACGGAGGTGCAGTTGCTACCACAGGAACCAGCCGTGTTGATAACTTCTTGGTGTCAACCGTTACGCCAGTTCCCGAACCATCCACTTGGGCTCTGTTCGGTGCCGGTGTGATCGGCTTGGGCTTGGTCATTCGTCGCAAGGCCAAGTGATCGGTTGATCAAACTTTTTTCAGACGGGCGCGGTTCATTCCGCGCCCGTTTTGCTTTTCGGAATCACCTCGTAGCGGAGAAACAGGTCGCCCTGCTTTGGCTTCAAACTGACCAGCTTGAGGCGGCATGCGCTGGCGAGATTCTGGAATCCCCGTCCGTCGGAGATCGTGGCGGCACCGCTTCCGCCGCTAATGAAAGGGCAGATCGTCAGGTTCACCTCGTCCACGAGACCGGCGCGGAACATGGAGTCGTTCAAGGAACCACCGCCTTCGCAGAGGAGCCGTTTCACTTTCCACTCCGTCCGGAGCCAACGCAGAGCCGCGGTGAGATCGAGTTCAATCGTGCCTGAACAAAAGACTTCGTCGGCTACGGATTCGAGTTTCCTCAGCCGAGCTGCTGTGAGGCCTACGCGGGTCAGGATGATCAGCGGAGAACGGCGGTCACGGAAGACGGCCGCGTCCGGATCGATGCTGCCGCCGCCGGAGACGATGATGCGCAGGTTGAACTCCGACAACCCGCGTCGCTTCCGCAGTCGGCGCCACTTCTCCGCTCCCGGTCCCATGGTGATCGCATTGAGGTCGACGGTGCGCGCGCCGTTCATGACGGCGTCCACGGTGGCTCGAAGGCGGTAGAGGTTTTCCTCGTCCGCCGGGCTGCCGAAGGACGACACCGCCCGGTTGGCCGTGGCCGTCTTGCCGTCGGCGGTCATCGCCATGTTCACCAGCACGTAGGGTCGCCAGGCGGGTGCGCGGTGGAGCGGTCTCATGCGAGGAACATGGCGTCGCCGTAGCTGAAGAACCGGTAGCGCTCGCGGACCGCCTCGGCGTAGGCCGCGATGATCCGGTCACGTCCCGCGGCGGCCTCGCCCTGAGCGGCGAACGCGCTCACAAGCATGAGCAGCGTCGACTTGGGCAAATGAAAGTTCGTCACGAGCGCGTCGATGCACCGGAAGCGATAGGGAGGATGGATGAAGATGCTCGTGCGTCCGGCCCCGGCGGTCACGACCCCGGCCGTTGACTTGGCGGCGCTGGATTCCAGCACCCGAACACTCGTGGTTCCCACGGCGATCAAACGACCTCCGTTTGCTTTCGTGGTGGCGATCGCGGCTGCGGTCGCTTCGCTGACGGAGAACCGTTCCTCGTGCATGCGGTGGTCGGCGAGGTCATCGGCCTTCACCGGCGCGAACGTGCCGATGCCGACATGCAGGGTGACGAAGGCCGTTTCGATACCCGCGGATCGGACCCGCGCGAGCAGTTCTGGCGTGAAGTGCAGCCCGGCCGTGGGTGCGGCGATCGAGCCGGCCTGTCGCGCGTAGATCGTCTGGTAACGTTCCTTGTCGGCCGCGGTGCTCGCACCGGCGGCGCGTTCGATGTAGGGCGGCAGCGGAATCTCTCCGCAGGTCTCAGCCAGTTCGAGGATGTCGTG
>JBBRDN010000107.1:0-14197 GCA_038203875.1 Verrucomicrobiota bacterium | reverse complement strand
AGCAGTTCCTGCGGAGCGTTGAAGCGCGCGACTGGGAGAAACTCCAGGCGGCCATCGCCGCCGCGCTGGCCACGGTCACCGCCCGGGACGCCCTCAACTGGTTCGCCTCCTGTGGCTACAGTTTCATTTAATATGCTCTAGCGGACGGCGACGACGAAGGCGGCTTGCACGCGCTCGACGGCATGGGCCGAGGCGGCCTTGTCGGAAACATGCACACGGGCGAGCGGCTCGCCCTTGCGGATGATTTCGCCGATCTGCCTGAGCGCATCGATGCCCACTTCGAAGTCAACCTTCGCGCCCTTCACGAGACGGCCGCCGCCGAGATCGCGGACCACTTCGCCGATTACGCGCGCGTCCACGTCGCGGACAATGCCGTTCCGGGGCGAGGGCACTTCGGCGATCACGGCGGCGTTATCGCCCTTGGCCAGTTTGGCGCGATAGGCGGATAGGTTCGCGCCCTGGGCGGACAACATCGCCTCCCACTTGGCGAGCGGCTGCCGCGTGGCGAGGCAGTCGGAAGCGAGCTTTCGTCCGCTGGCGATGGAGATTGTTCCGCCCGTGAGCACGAGCAGCTGCGCGGCACAATCGACGACCAGCGCGCGCAGATCCGCTGGGCCGCGGTTCTCCAGGCACTCGACGGATTCGCGGACTTCCAGCCAGTTGCCGGCCGAGCGGCCGAGCGGAGCGTCCATGGGCGAGAGAATCGACAGCGTGGCCACGCCGCAGTCGCCTGCCAGCTTGGACATTGTCCTCGCCAGGGTGACGGCCTGCGACTTGGTCTGCATGAAGGCGGCGCGGCCGAACTTCACGTCGAGCACTAGGGCGTCGAGCGATTCGCAGAGTTTCTTCGACAGAATCGACGCCGTGATCAACGGGATGGAAGGCACCGTGCCCGAGACGTCGCGCAGGGCATACATGAGGCGGTCGGCCGGAACCATCGTGGCCGACTGTGCGCCCATCGCCACGCCGAGGCGTTGGACCTGGTCGACGATCTCGGTTTCAGACAAGCCGGTCCGAAAGCCGGGGATCGACTCCAACTTGTCGAGTGTCCCGCCAGTGATGCCGAGGCCTCGTCCGGATATCATGGGCACGCGGAAGCCGAGGCAGGCCAGCAGAGGAGCGAGCGGCAACGACACCTTGTCCCCGACGCCGCCGGTGGAATGTTTGTCGACGAGCGGTCGTGGGTCCATGGGGAAGTTCAGCTTCGTCCCCGAGTCGCGCATGGCCAGCGTCAGCGCCTTGGTTTCGCGCGGGTTCAATCCCCGGAAGAACACCGCCATGAGGAACGACGCCATCTGGTAGTCGGGGATCGAGCCGTGGGTGAAGCCCTCGACGACCTCGGCGATTTCGGCGTCGGTCAGGATCGCGCCGTCGCGTTTGGCCTCGATGAGCGGCAGGAAGTTCATGGCGAACCGAGGAGTAGGCGGGCGGCGCGGCGTTGGCAAGCCGGTGAGTCGGCTTGAAACCTGCCGGCCTCTGTTGCGTCATGGAGTCTATGAATCGTTTGTTCGCCGGTTTCTTCCTGCTGTGCGGTCTGATGGTCGCGTGTTCCGCTGCCACGAACGGCATCGAGGTCCTGCGCGCCACTTGGACCGATGCCGCGCGGAAACGGGACGTTCCCGTGACCGTTTATTTGCCGGCTTCGTCCACATCGGCCGCGCCTGTGATCATCTTCTCCCACGGCCTTGGCGGCACGCGTGACGGCTACGCGTATCTCGGCCGGCATTGGGCCAGCAACGGATTCGTGTCCGTCCATGTCCAGCACCTCGGCAGCGACGCGGAGATCCTGCGCGGTGCGAAACGCCCGGTGGAATCGTTGCGCGAGGCGATCATGAACCCCAGGAATACGGTCGATCGACCCAAGGATGTCTCCTTCGCCCTCAACGAACTCACCCGGCTGAACACGGTCGAAGGCCCGTTCAAAGGGCGGCTGGACCTGAAGCACGTCGGCGTGGCCGGTCACTCCTTTGGCGCCCACACGGCGATGTCCGTCGCGGGAATGTCGTTTCCCACTCCCGTCTGGAACTTCGCCGACGATCGGTTCACCGCCGCCATGGCGTTCAGTCCCATGGCGCCGCGGACGCAGACGGAGAAACGATTCAGCTCCGTCCGGATTCCCGTCATGCATCTGACGGGCACGGCCGACGACAGTCCGATCGGTGAAACCCTGGCGAAAGATCGGCGCGTGCCGTTCGACCTCATCCGGGATGTGCCGCAGTTGCTTCTGACGTTGAATGGCGGCGATCACATGGTCTTCAGCGGAACTGAAGGCGTGCTGCGTGAATCCGCGCGCGATGCGATTCACCGGGACCTGATACTCCAGGGAACCACGGCCTTCTGGAATGCCACCCTCAAGTCCGACGACAAGGCCATCCAGCGGATGGCTGAAGGCGGATTTGCCAAAAATCTTGGAACCAACGGAGTGCTGGAACTCAAGGGGTGGAAGTTCCAGCAGTGACTTGGGACAAGTCCGTCCCGAATCGGGCCCGTGGCTGCTGGCGTGCCGGCCATCTCGGACTGAAGCGCGGCTATTCCTGGGCCGATGAAACAGAATGTGACGGCAGCGGTCAAAACAGGTGTCCCGCCACTGCCGGCCGAATCCTGCCTGCGGACTTTGCCCGACGACGTTGGTCGCCGGGTTGAGAACCGGGCGTAACGGCTGCTATGTTCTCAAACCCATGATCGGCAGATTCCCTCGCGTTCAATCCGTGGCGCTCTTCGTGGCGCTTTGGATTCTCGTCGGATTTGCCGACGCGGCCGCCCAGTCGCCGGCTCCGCCGGAGTCGCTGCGCACCCGTGAGTTCCGGCCGGGCAGCGTCCGAGGGATGCAGGACATTCCCCTCAGCCGGCTCCGGATCGACCTCTCGCGGCTTTCTGACAATGCCCGGACCAACGCAATCGGAAGGTTGCAGCGATTCCATTTCACCGGGCTCGACCTGGTCAGCCTGCGTGCCGACGAGTCGGGCGGAATCTTCTACGAGGACCACTTCGCGCTGCCGCCGGCGGAAGGGCTTCCGAGCGGCGGCTCCACGGTTCCCGTCGTCGAATCGTTGGTTCCTGTGAGCCCGTTTCCGACGAGCCTGGTTTTCCATAGCCGGCCGGGATCGACGAACGTCCTCTACATTAACTTCGCGGGTGAAACCGTCTCGGGCACGAGTTGGAATACATCACTCGGCCGGACGTCGATTCCGGCCACGACCTTCAGCACGGACGGCGATTTCACGACCTTCAGCGACGCAGAGCAACTCGCGGTCAAACGCGTCTGGCAGCGGGTCGCCGAGGACTACGCGGCGTTCAACATCGACGTGACCACCGAACGGCCCGCGACCTTCACGCGGTGGACCGCGCAGGCCCTGGTCACGCGCAACACGGACGTCAACGGCTTGGACAATCCTTCCGCCACCGCCGGCGGTGTGGCCTACGTGAACGTGTTCGGTTCGAGCACGTATTCGACCAGCCGTCCGGCGTGGATCTACTACAACAACCTCGCGAACAGTGAATCCTACATCGCCGAGGCCTTGTCCCACGAGATCGGCCACAACATGGGCCTCAGCCATGACGGCACGACCGACGGGCTCGACTATTACGGCGGACATGGCTCGGGCCAGACGTCATGGGGGCCGATCATGGGCACCGGCTACAACCGCAACGTCAGCCAATGGTCGAAAGGCGCCTACTACCATTCCAACAATTCGCAGGACGACCTCGCGATCATCTCGGGCAAGGTGGGCTATCGACCGGACGACCACGGCAACACAGCGGGCACGGCCTCGCAGTTGATCGTCGGCGGAGACGGATCGGTGGTCGCGACGACGCCCGAAACGGATCCGACAAATGCGAGTCCGGCCAACAAGGGCGTGCTAGAACGGAACACCGATGTTGACGTGTTCGCCTTCGTCGCGGGAACGGGCCCGATTGATCTGACCGTTTCCGGATGGGTGACCCCAGGCGGGATTACCCGCGGCGGCGACGTCGACATCGCGCTCGATCTCTACGATGGGGCGGGAACTCTCCTCCTGACCTCCAATCCCGCCGACCAGACCGGCGCCAGCATCCAGACCAATCTGGTCGAAGGCGCCTATTACCTTTTCATCCGCAACGTAGGAGTGGGCGATCCGCTGTCCGCGGCGCCTTCGGGGTATTCGAGCTATGGCGGAGTCGGCCAATACTTCATCAGCGGAACGGTCATTCCATCGGGCTTCGTTCCGCCACCGGTGGCGGAGTTGGCCGTGACCAACATCACCCAGAACGGCTTCGCCAGGCGCACGTTCAACGTGACATACAGCGGACTACTGGCGATCGATGTCAGCAGCATCGACGGGTCGGACATTCTCGTGACGAGCACGAACGGATTCAGTGCTTCGGCCTCTCTGGTGTCGGTCAACATCGGGTCCAACGGAACTCCCCGCGTGGCCACCTATTCCATCGGCGCGCCGAACGGCATGGCCTGGTCGACGGCCGACAACGGGGCCTACACGGTGTCGCTCCTGCCCGATCAGGTGCGCAACACGGGCGGCGGGTATGCGGTGGCGAAGACCTTGGGCCAGTTCACCGTGGCGGTGCCTCGGGCCGTCTATTTCGCGTCGATGGAAACGAACCCCGGCTGGACCTTCCAGTCGCAGTGGCAATACGGCCGGCCCACCTACACGGCGTCGACCGCGCCCAAGGCGGGTTTCACCGGGTCGAACATTGTCGCCTTCAACCTGGCCGGGAACTACCCGAACAGCCTCGCGATTTCCTATGCGACCACTCCGGTGATCGATTGCCGGAACGAGACGGCGTTGACGCTGCGCTTCCAGCGCTGGCTCCGGCTGCGCAGCGGCGACACGGCCCGGATCGAGGTCTCCACCAACGGCGTCGCGTGGACGAACCTTTTCAACACCACGAGCTCGGTGACGGATTCCGCATGGCAGCAGGTCGTCTATTCGCTGCCTTCATGGACCTACGGCAGCCCGACCGTCCGCCTTCGCTGGAGCCTCGCCTCGGGAGCGTCCCTGAACGACATCGGCTGGAACATCGATGACGTGGAACTTCTCTCCGGCGGCAACCTCGACACGTCGCCGCCGCTGGCGCAGTTGGGCGCGGCGAATCTCCTGGTGGGTGGTTCATCGACCCACGCGTTCACCGTGACCTACACCGACGCGTCCGGTGTCGACGTGTCGACGCTCGGTGTGGGCGACATCGTGGTAACCGGGCCGAACGGCTACGCGCAGCAGGCCGATTTCCTCGGTGTGGACCAGGCGCCGAACGGTTCTCCACGCTCCGCGACTTACTCCATCCCCGCGCCTGACGGCGTGTGGTCCATCACCAACAACGGCACCTACACTGTCACCGTCCTCGATGGGGAAGTGTCGGACATCTTCAGCCACTTCATGGCTCAGACGGCGTTGGGAAGCTTTGCCGTTGCGATCCCGGAAGACCCGCAGACGCTGCTGGTGAATCCGGTCATTCTTTCCGTCGAGGAAGGAGGCAGTTCGGCGGCGACCATCCGCCTCTCGAAACAACCGGCGGTCCCCGTCGCGGTTTCGGTCACGCGGCTGGGAGGTGATGCCGATCTCCAACTGACCGGTGCGGCTACGAATTTCCTCGATGCCTCCAACTGGTCGACGGGAGTCTCGGTTTCCATCACCGCGCTGCCGGACGTCGATCAGGCCAACGGCTCGGCCACGTTCGAGATCACGGCCGAAGGGTTCTCCGCTGTCACGCTTCTGGCCAACGAGGTCGACACGACCCCCAGCGTGGCTCTGACAACCCAGGTCAATGTTCCGGCGTGGGGAATGGTGTCGCCCGTGAGTGCCTCGTATGCTTCGGGCATCGTCGTGCAGGTGACCGCGACGCCGGCCAACTACTTCCGGTTCGATCGCTGGAGCGGCGACGTCACCGCATCGACCAACCCGCTGAGCCTGACGTTGGTTTCCAACATGACCGTGCGCGCCGAGTTTGCGGAGCTCTTGACGACCAATCATCCCACGCCTCTCTGGTGGCTGGCATCGTATGGGTTCGACGGCCCCGCGGAGTCGGCCGTCGATGCAATCGGCGTCAACGGAGCTCCCGCGTGGCAGTCGTATCTCGCCGGACTGAATCCCAGCGATCCCGCCAGCCGCCTCACGCTCAGATTGACGGTGCAACAGCCGTCCGGAGCCGTGGTCTTCGACTGGACCAGCGTGACCGGCCGCGTCTACACGGTGTCGTTCGCCACCAATGCAACACAGCCGTTCACACCGTTGCCCGGTGCCGGGCAGGTGCCGTGGCCGATCAACAGTGTGACCAGTCCGCCGACCTCGGATCCGATCCGCGTCTACCGTCTCGACGTCGCCAAGCCCCAGTGAGCAAGCGCCGATGACGAAGCAGGAAGGCCAGATCCCGAAAGAAGTTAGAAGTTCCAGGAACCAAGCGTGAAGCAATCACATGCCTGTTTCGCGAAATCTCCCTTCGGGTTTTGGCCTTCTGATTTCGGGCTTCGTCTTAGCCTCTGGCCTTCGGCCTTCGTAATTTCCCCCGCTCAAAGCCGTTGTTGAAACCTTGCCCGCCTTCCTTACTCTGCCGCGCCTAAACAGATTCCGATCATTCAACCCATCCAGAACATGGCACTCCGACTCGGCGACGAAGCCCCCAATTTCACTGCGGTTACCACCGAGGGCACCATCGACTTCCACCAGTGGCTCGGCGGCGGGTGGGGTGTCCTCTTCTCCCATCCTGCCGACTACACGCCCGTCTGCACCACCGAGCTGGGCATGACCTCGAAGCTGAAGCCCGAGTTCGAGAAGCGCGGCGTCAAGGTTGTCGCCATCAGCGTCGACGGCATCGACTCCCACCACGGCTGGATCAAGGACATCAACGAAACCCAGTGCACGGTGATGAACTTCCCCATCATCGCCGATCCCGACCGGAAGGTTTCGCTGCTCTACGACATGATCCACCCGAACGCCGACGCCACGGCCACGGTGCGGTCGGTTTTCATCATCGGACCCGACAAAAAGGTGAAGCTCATGATCACCTACCCGGCTTCCACGGGGCGGAACTTCAACGAGATCCTCCGCGTGATCGACTCCCTCCAGCTCACCGCCAAACACAAGGTCGCCACGCCGGCCAACTGGGTCGATGGCGAGGACTGCATCATCACGCCCGCCGTGAAGGATGCCGAAGCGGTGACGCTCTTTCCGAAGGGTTTCCGCACCGTGAAGCCCTACCTGCGCTTCACCCCCCAGCCGAACAAGTAGGGGACAACTGGCGATCGGGCGCATGAACAACTCCAAGCCCATTCCAGTTTATCGCTTCGCCACGTCGTATCTGAATGGTGTCATTCAGTGCGTTCTGCCTATGACCACGGAACTCGCAGAGATCATTCGTTCACTGCACAGAGACTATGGGCTCGGATATGAGACGCTTCCTTCCCATCTGTGCGATGGCGACACCACCGGTCCGGAGCCATTTGGAGTAGGCAAGGTGTTGGTCGAATCTGCTTCATTTCATCTTCACGAAGATTTCAGAAATTGGCGACCGTCGGCCTGATAGTTCGCCGCAGGGGCGCGATCATCGATGTGCCCGCCTTCCCAAAGCGCCGGAGCACAGGCGCAGTCCAAGACATGGCGGAGTCCGTAAGCGCCTCTCGATTGTCGCGCCAGCGTCTTGGACTGCGTGTGCTGCCGCGCCGCTTTTCCGAAGGCTACGAACAGGCCGCAGCGCCGAGCCCTCGCTTCGATGTTCGGCATTGAATGTTGGCTGTTCGATGTTCCCTTTTCCAAAACTTGCCCGGGCTGCTGGACCTTGGCCGCTGCTCCCAGCTTCACCGCATCCAGCGTCTTCATCGTCGCCACATAGAACGTGCCGTTGGCGTTGACGACGGTGGCTCCGCAGCAGCAGACCTACGCCAGCACCGGCGCCGTGAACGCCATCCCGTGCGCGTCGGCCACGGCGCGATGGGTGACGTGGCCGCCCATGACGTTGATTCCTCCGAGGAGCGCGGGCTGGCGTTGAGCCGCCTCGGTCAGGCCCAGATCCGCGAGCTGTTCCACGAACCGATAGGTCGCGTTGGTCAGAGCTTGCGTCGCCGTGCGCGCATAGGCGCCGGGCATGTTCGCCACGCAGTAGTGCGTCACGCCTTCTTCCACATAGACGGGGTCGTCATGCGTGGTCGGACGCGACGTGTCCGAGCAACCACCCTGGTCGATGGCGATGTCCACCAGCACGCTGCCGGGCCGCATGCGGCGAAGCATGTCGCGATGGATGAGCTTGGGAGCCTTGGCGCCCGGGACGAGCACGGCGCCGATGAGCAGGTCGACGTCGGGCAGGAGATCCATCAGGTGGGCCTCGCTCGAGTAGAGCGTGTGCGCCGTGTGCAGCGTGATGTCGAGGAAGCGCATCCGTTCGATGTCCACTTCGAGGATGGTCACATCGGCCCCGAGTCCCTGCGCCATGCGGGCGGCGTTGACGCCGGACACGCCACCGCCAAGCACGACGACCTTTCCGGGAAGCACGCCGGGCACGCCGCCGAGCAGCGTGCCGCTGCCGCCGAAATGTTTGGCAAGGAAGTAGCCGCCCACGAGCACGCTCATGCGCCCGGCGATCTCGCTCATCGGTTCCAGCAGGGGCAGGCGGCGGTTCACCTCGATCGTTTCGTAGGCGATGCCGGTGACGCCGGACTTCATCAACGCCTCGGTCAGCGGCTTGCTAGCGGCAAGGTGCAGGTAGGTGAAGAGGATCTGGCCCGGCCGCAGCAGCTCGAACTCCGCGGGCAGAGGTTCCTTCACCTTCACGATCAGGTCGGCCCGGTCGAAGACGGCCTTGTGCTCGGCGACCATGTGGCACCCGGCGTTCTCGTAGTCGGCGTCGGGATAACCCGCGCCCACGCCGGCGCCGCGCTCCACGACGACGGTGTGGCCGCGCCGGATGAGCTGGTAGGCCGCCGACGGCAGCAGGGCGACACGGAACTCCTTGGTCTTAATTTCGCGGGGGACGCCGATGATCATGGTGTTAATGGAATGGGATTGGGTTCTGGTCGCAAGCTACCCCCGCAGCGGAGCCCCGGCGGTGAAGGCCATCAAGTTTCGTTTTCCACGACGTCGTGGGACTTAGGGGCCATCGATCGTTTCCGTCCCAGCGGACTCCCACGTGCGGCGGCGAGAATCGCACTCGCCTTGGGACAGGTTGCGGGGCCAGCCTCAGCCACCGCATGGAAGAACCGACCATCAGCAAACCCGACGCCGTCGTGGACATGCTGCGCTTCGAACGCGAGCTCCTGGCCGACGGGACTTTCCCGATCGCCGGCGTCGACGAGGCGGGACGCGGCCCATTGGCTGGACCGGTCGTCGCTGCGGCGGTCGTATTCCCGGAGAAGTGGCTTCGCGACGGGCTGCCGGAACCGCTCCGACGCGTGAACGATTCCAAAGAGCTTTCCGCCGGACTGCGCGAGGAGCTTTGCGGATTGCTGACAGGCAATTCCGAGATCGTCTTCGCCATCGCCGAAGCCGATCCAGCCCGGATCGACCGGATCAACATCCTCCAGGCGACGCATTGGGCGATGAACGAGGCGCTCCAAAAGCTTTCCCGGGTTCCCCAGCACGCGCTGGTGGATGGACTGCGGGTGAAGTCGCTGAAGTATCCTCAGACCGCCCTTGTGAAGGGCGACTCGCGCAGCTACTCGATCGCCGCGGCCAGCATCCTCGCCAAGGTGACGCGGGACCGGCAGATGATCCGGCTCGACGCCGACTTTCCCGGCTACGGCTTCGCGGAACACAAGGGCTACCCGACGAAGGCGCATCTCGACGCGTTGAAACGGCTCGGCCCCACGCCCGCGCATCGGCGCAGCTTTGCGCCGCTCAAGGGAGAACAACTCGGGCTGCTATGAGCCTGTTGTCCCGGCTGCTTTTCTGGCGCAAGCCGGACGAAACGCCGGAGCATCTCCGTCGTGGCGCCCTTGGTGAAACGGCCGCCAAAAAGCACCTCCAGCAACTCGGGCTGAAGTTCCTCGCCGCCAATGTCCGCACCAGACGCGGCGAGCTCGACCTGGTTTTCCGGGACGGCGAGTGCCTGGTGTTCGTCGAGGTGAAGACGCGATCGAGCGAGCAGTGGTCCCGACCGGCCCGCGCCGTGGATTCCTCGAAGCGCACCAAACTCTCGCGGGCCGCCTTCGACTACCTCTGCATGCTGCCGGATCCGAACGTGAAGTTCCGCTTCGACATCGTGGAGGTGCTGCTGAAGGACGGGGAGGTGTCAGAGATCCGGCACCTGCCCAACGCTTTCAACCTGACGCGCGGTCCCGTTCGGAGGCGCTGAGCCGGCGAAAGAAAAACGGCGGCTTCGTTTCCGAAGCCGCCGTGTTGAGAACTTATTGAAGAGACCGGATTACAGGCCCTTGGCGATGACGAGTTTGATCAGGTCGCCGACGCGGTTGCTGTAGCCCCACTCGTTGTCATACCAGCTTACGAGCTTGAAGAACTTCGGGTTGAGCTCGATGCCGGAGCCGGCGTCGAAGATCGAGGAATGGTTGTCGTGGATGAAGTCGGACGAAGCGACCTCGTCGGAGGTGTAGGCGAGGATGCCCTTCAGGTAGGTCTCGCTGGCCTTCTTCATCGCGGCGGAGATCTCGGCGTAGCTGGTCTCTTTCGTGGTCTTCACGGTGAGGTCCACGACGGAGACCGTCGGGGTCGGCACACGGAAGGACATGCCGGTGAGCTTGCCCTTCACCTCGGGGCACACGAGCGCGGTGGCCTTGGCGGCGCCGGTCGACGACGGGATGATGTTGATCGCGGCGGAACGGCCGCCCTTCCAGTCCTTCTTCGACGGGCCGTCCACGGTCTTCTGCGTTGCAGTGTAGGAATGGATGGTGGTCATCAGGCCTTCCTCGACGCCGAAGCCTTCCTTGAGGAGGACGTGGACGAGCGGGGCCAGGCAATTGGTGGTGCAGCTCGCGTTGGAGATGATGTTGTGCTTCGCGGCGTCGTATTTGTCGTGGTTCACGCCCATCACGATGGTGATGTCCTCGCCCTTGGCCGGGGCGGAGATGATGACCTTCTTGGCACCGGCCGTGATGTGGCCCTTGGCCTTTTCGGCTTCGGTGAAGAGGCCGGTCGACTCGATGACGATGTCGACGCCGAACTTGGCCCAGGGGAGCTCAGCCGGGGTCTTGGCGCTGACGACGTGGATGTCCTTGCCGTTGACCACAAGCACGTCGTCCTCGGCCTTGTCGGGGGAGGATTTCTTGGACGACACGGTGCCGTTGAAACGGCCCTGGGTGGAGTCGTATTTGACGAGGTAGGCGAGGTTGTCGGCGGGCACAATGTCGCCGACGGCGACGACTTCGATTTCTTTGCCAACAAGGCCCTGCTCGACGAGGGCGCGGAAAACCAGACGGCCAATTCGGCCGAAACCATTGATCGCAACTTTGATAGCCATAATTCAGTTCAAGTATCGGAAACCAGTTCGGGCTCGAACGGAATGTCGAGCGGCAGGTAATGTAGCTGAGGGGAGATCGACAGCGTCAATTGGTAATTCTGGCAGCAAACCTCCGGTTACTTCGAGAGCACCCGGTAGAACTTCGCCGGAGGGACCGGCGCCGCGGTGTCGATCACGCGGAGATAGCCGTTGGAAAGGACGGGGGTGACCCCGAGCGAGTTCCAGACGGGCGCAGCCGGATTGGTCGAGGACTGGACTTCAAACAATGAAACGTCCCCGGCCGAGAAGGCCGATCCATCGGGCTTGCGCAGGAGCAGGAGCGTGTTGTTTCCGGACGGACCGATCAGGCTGACAATCTTCGACGAGGCCGCGGCCGTGATGAGCTTGGCGGGGCCTGTGTCGAGGCCGAACGTGCCGTAGACGATCGGCCGGATCTGCAACGCGAACGATCCGGCTTGGCTGAAGGCGATGGTTGCGTTGGTCGTCACGGCCAGCGTGTCGGTCTGCGGAGCGGTCAGCTCGTCGCAGTTCGTGAACGCGATGTCGTCGACAAGCCAGCCGGTGGAGGAACTGATGCCAGAAAAATAGGAGCCGAAGGAGAACGTGAAGTTGAAGCGGAGCTGGATTGAACGATCGGTAAAGCTGGAAAGGGAAAGCGTCCTCAGGTTGAAAGACCCTTCGCCACCTCCGCCCGTTCCCGCTTGAGAATACAGATCCTGCCAAGAGGATCCGTTCAGGGAGACCTGCACCTTGGCTACCTGATCCACTCCAGCGAAGCCGAGCCGGCTCTGGAATTGGAGCTGGCCTCCGTTCCGGACGAGCACCGTGCGGTTGATCTGGAGGATCTGGTCGCCCGGCACGGGATGGGCCAAGTGGAATGAATTCGCGCCGGATGCCTTCAGGTCGGACACGATCACAGGATACAGGCCCGACGTATTGGAGATAACTCCGCCGAGGCCGTTCTCCGCGCCTTCGGATCCCGCCAGATTGGTTCGGAGGGAAAGGATCGTCTGATAGCCAGAAGCCTTGGCCACCGGGACGAAGGTGAACGCGCCGGAGGTTCCCACCGCGACTGCGGCGGGGCCGCTGATTACTGGATCCACCGAGTCAGGGCCCTTGGTCGCCGGATCGAACACCGTCACCCGGTAGGAGAAGTTGCTGCTGTTGGCCCCTATCACGACGTTGTTCAGGGTGACCTGGTAGACCGTGTCCGCCGTTGGCACCGGATACGACGTGGTCGCGTTGCCGCTGAGCGATCCGGGCCGGAAGACGATCGTCTCCTCACCTGCGCCCGGCGTCACCGTCTCGATCGGCGCCGTGATGGCGACACCGTTGGAAGTGACCGTGACCGCCGTGCCGGAGAAGTTCGCGCCCGGAAAGGAGAAGGACCAGCGGTTGAAGGTCACCGGGCTCGGCACAAACCCCGGCGGCGGCCAGGCCACGAACCCATCGCGCGCCGGCGGACGCGCACCGCCGTAGTTCCCGTCGAAGACCCAGATGGCGTTCGCCGAGGAAAAGCTCCCGGCGGCGGGAAGGTCACCGGTCCCGAAGATCTGGGTCTGCGGATACAGCAGCCAACGCCGGTGACCGACGGCGACGTTGCCCGCTCCCTGGTCGCGGATGAACCCGTCCACCGCCGACGGCCCCGAACTGCCGATCGCGATGTTCGCATTTGCGGCCGCGTTCGAGCCGACCAGCGAAAAGCACGACCACGTGTTCGGCGGGGTATGGCTCAGGGCGTTGTTCGCGCTCATCATCAGCGCCGCCTCCTGGACATTTCCGTTGAACGTGGCGTCCAACGTCGTGGAGGACGGCAAACCGGCCATGGCGCGGTAGTAGTTGATCCGGCGCAGCACGGCTTCCTTGAAGGTGGAAGTGGTCGTGCCGGCGACGCAGTTGGTGACGTTTCCGTTCCAGCCGCTCGCCACGCCGACCGACGCGGCGTAGACCGAGTTGAAAAGGTTGCGCGACTCTTCGCGGTTGGTCGTGACGACGCCGTAATTGCCCGTCAGATCCATCAGGCGCGGCTTTGATTTCGGCAGTTGCGCCACCAGTTCGGCGGTCGGCGCGGCGGGGACGGGGCCGAGCTGCGGCTCGGGTTGGACGCCCAGTTCAGCCGCGATCAACGCCGGGCAGAGCAGGAGCAGGAGGATGAGCGGTTTCATTGCAGGAAGTGTCACTTCACGATGGTGGACCTCAGGAACCAGTTTGGCGATGACGGTTCTCCAGCGACCGGATCGAAGACCGGAACAATGATGCGGTTCCGGGAAAGCGCAGGAAGACCGAGGACAGTCCATTGGAATAGATTGGATGAAACTCGCACCGTTTGCGGGTAGCCCGGCGGGGAAAGGAGCGCGGCGACCCTGCGTGCCGCGAAGTCCGGGTTGAAGACGAAGACCGGCGCGGTTGGCACGATGGGAATGCGGTAGGTCTTCACGTTGTCCGCCGCGGTCAGATCCGGTGGATTGGAAACCAGCTCGGTCTTCAGCGGGAGCAAGCCGTTGTGCAGCGTGACGACGTCGGGCGAGCCGTTGCCGTCGAGATCGGGCAATACCACGGCGTAGTTCGCGCCGAAACCGCCGAGCCGTGTCTGGGAAAAGACCGGCCAGGTGCCGCTGTAGCTGCCGAGGTTGTAGAGGATCGAGAGGAAGCCGGTGTTCTTCTGTCCGATGACGACATCCGTCTTACCGTCGCCGTTCAGGTCCTTGGCGATCAGGTCCACCTCGGGATCGTCCATCAAAGCCGATTCGACGCCATAATTCCCCAGGATCTTGATCGACGGCGCGGGAACGAGCCGGCCGGG
>JBBRDN010000106.1:0-14214 GCA_038203875.1 Verrucomicrobiota bacterium | reverse complement strand
TATCGCCGAGCTGCGCGAGATCCTCGTGAAGGCCCATCAGGAGCGTTACGGCAACACGGACGACCTCGTCATCGGCTTCCAGCTCACGCATTCTGGCCGCTTCTGCCGGCCTGTGGACAAGAAGCGGTGGGAATCCCGCATCGCCTACCGACATCCCATCCTCGACAGGAAGTTCAACGTCACCAGCGATGACCAGATCCTCAGCGACGCCGACATCGAGGAACTCATCGGCTGCTACGTGAAGTCCGCCCGCATCGCCGCCGACGTGGGCGCGGACTTCGTCGACCTCAAGCACTGCCACGGCTACCTGCTGCACGAATTCCTCGGCGCGTTTACGCGTCCTGGTAAATACGGCGGCAGCTTCGAGAACCGCACCCGCATTCTCCGCGAGATCATCGAGGGCATCCGCGCCGACGGGAACAAGATCGACGTCGGCGTCCGCCTGAGCGCCTTCGACTTCGTGCCGTTCAAACCCGATCCGGCTCTGTCACAACCCGGCAAACTCGGCCCCGGCATTCCCGAGGATTATTCCCAATGCCTGCCCTACCGCTACGGCTTTGGCGTGAACCAGCAGAACCCCGTCGCCTACGATCTGACCGAGACGTTCCAGTTCGCCGACCTCTGCGCGGGCCTCGGCGTGAAGCTGCTGAACCTCAGCGCCGGGTCGCCCTACTACAATCCGCACATCCAACGCCCCGCCGCTTATCCGCCGTCCGACGGCTACCAGCCCGCGCACGATCCGCTGATCGACGTGGCGCGACAGTTGAATGTCGTCAGGCAGGTGAGGGCTCATTTGCAGGAAAGCCAAAGCACGAAGGCCAAAAGCCAAAACGATTCCGATTCCAACTCGGCATTTGGCCTTCGGACTTCGTCATTGGCCCTTGTGGGCACCGCCTACAGCTACCTCCAGGAATACCTCCCGCACGTCGCCCAATACGTCGTGCGCCACGGCTGGACTGACATGGTGGGCCTTGGTCGGATGACCCTCAGTTATCCGGACATCCTCGCCGACGCCACCACCAAGGGCACCCTGACCCCACGCTTCGTCTGTAGGACGTTCAGCGACTGCACCACCGCACCGCGCAATGGCCTGAAGAGCGGCTGCTACCCGCTGGACGAATACTACAAGGTCAAACCCGAGTATGGTCAGTTGAAGGACATCAAGAAGGCCGTCGGAGCCTGAACGGTTTCGTCGGATATCATGGGACGGCCGGGCGCAAACGTCCGGCCGTTCTTCCTTTCGGCACTGGCGCTTCCTCTTGGCCAGCCGCTAGCGTCCGCACGGCCAATGAAGAAATACGACCTGAACACGTCCACCGTCCTGTTCCTCGGCTTCCTGGCCGTGTTCTTCGGTGTCTTCCTGTTCTACCCGATCAGCTACATGCTGCGCGGCGCGTTCGGCGGGCAGGGCGAGTTCACACTGAAGTATTTCGGGCTCATCCTCGCCAGCCCGCTCCAGCGCGAGGCGATCTTCAACAGCTTCGTCATCGCCATCACGACCACCGTCCTGACAACGCTCCTCACGTTGCCGATGGCGCATGTGATGACGCGCTACCGGTTTGGCGGAAAGGGATTCCTCAGCAGCCTGCTTCTTGTCCCGATGATCATGCCGCCCTTCGTCGGCGCGCTTGGTCTGAAGCAGATCCTGGCGAAATACGGCTCGCTCAACCTCAGTCTGATCCATCTCGGCATCTCCAAACCGGAGGCACCCATCGACTGGCTGGGCGACGGCGGCATGGGCGGCGTGATCATCCTGCAAGTGCTCAGCCTCTACCCGATCATGTTCCTCAACGTCTCGGCGGCGATGGCGAACATCGACCCGTCGTTGCGCGAATCGGCCCAGAACCTCGGAGCAGGCGGTTGGAAACTGTTCCGGTCGGTGACGCTGCCTCTGATCGTGCCGGGCTGGTTCGCCGGAGCGATCATCGTATTCATCTGGGCTTTCACCGACTTGGGCACACCGCTGATCTTCGGCCTGCAACGCGTCGTGCCGGTGCAGATCTTCGACTCGATCACCGACTTGAACACGAACCCCATGGGTTATGCGCTCGTCGTCTTCGTGCTGGTGTTGGTCCTGACGCTTTTCCTGTTGAGCAAACACTTCGTCGGCAGCCGCCGTTACGAGATGATCGCCCGCGGCCACGTCTCCGGCGCTGAATCCGAAGCGAAGGGGAAAACCGCCTGGCTCGTCTGGCTGTTCCTTGGCGGAGTCATCGGGTTCGCGCTGCTGCCGCATCTGGCCGTCATCGCCCAATCGCTGGCCGACCGGTGGTTTCTCTCCGTGCTGCCCGATGGCTGGACGACCAAACACTACGGCGAAGTCTTCGGCCATGGCCTGACCGCCTCCAGCATCCGCAACAGCCTCTTCTACTCCAGCCTCAGCGCGATGTTGGACCTCGTGCTCGGCGTGATCATCGCGTGGTTGCTCACGCGCCGGAAGATTCCCTTCGCTGGACTCATCGATGCGTTGGCCATGCTGCCGTTGGCCATTCCAGGGCTCGTCATCGCCTTCGGCTACGTCGCGGCGTTCGACCTGAAGATCGATTGGCTGAATCCGCGAACCAATCCAACCCTGCTCCTCGTCATCTCGTATGCCGTCAGGCGATTGCCCTACATCGTCCGCGCCGCCTACGCCGGCTTCCAACAAACAAGCGTCACCCTGGAGGAAGCGTCGTCCAACCTGGGAGCTTCACCGATCCGCACGCTGCGAAAGATCACCCTGCCCCTCGTCGCCGCCAACCTCGTGGCGGGAACGATCCTCACCTTTTCCTTCGCCATGCTGGAAGTCAGCGACGGCCTCATCCTCGCCATGCGCGACCAGTATTTTCCGATCACCAAGATGATCTACCAGATCATCGGCCGCATCGATCCAAGCGCGCCAAGCGTGGCCTGTGCGCTGGGTGTGGTTGGAATGCTAATACTCACCACCAGCCTCGTCCTCGCCGGAAAGCTGATGGGGAAGAAGATGGGGCAGATGTTTCGGGCGTAAGTCCCCTAGGCGTGGTGGCAATGGGCCAGTCACGAAGTAGCTGGACGGTTGAAAAAGAACCCGAGTCCCGGAGGGACATAGGAACGACCACGGGCAATCGATCTCAGGTCCCTTTAGGATTTGCGATCAGCTGGGGCCGATAGCCAGCCACCTTGTGACTCGCTCACTTCTGATGTCTTTTTGGGGCTCAAGCTCGCCATCAGTTGGAGAGTCTCACACCAGCTTCGACAGCTTTTTGTCCACCGTGAGCCTGGCCACGAGCTGTTTGATCTTCTGGGCTTCGCTCTTGGCGGCGACGAGGGTGGCATCGTCGGTCTGGACGATGATCGAGTCCTTCACGCCGACGAGGCAGATGGGCGTGCGGTTCTTCGTCCGCGCATCGAAGACGATGTTGCGGGCGGCATCGATGTGGACCAGTTCGCCTTCGGAGCAGTTGCCTTCGGCGTCGGGCTTCATGTGACGAGCCAGCGCGGTCCAAGCTCCGAGGTCGTCCCATTCGAACGCGCCGTCGGCGCAGACGACGTTGTGGGCCTTCTCCATGAGCGCGAAGTCCACGGAGATCTTCTTGATGTCGGGATATTCCTTCGCGAGCACCTTGGCCAACTTCGCCGGCTGGTTGGCGATCTTGAACCAGCGTTCGCAGGCCTGGGCGAGTTCGGGCACGTGGTTCTGCAAACCCTGGGTCACGGTGACGAAAGACCAGATGAACATGCCGGCGTTCCAGCGGTAGTGGCCGCTCGCGACATACTCCTCGGCCTTGGCGAGATCGGGCTTCTCCACGAAACGTTCGTCCTTGAAGAACGCGGTCTTGTAGGGCTTCGCGCCCTGCGGCGGCGGGAGGACTTTGCCGGTCTGGATGTAGCCGTAACCGGTGGCGGGTTCGGTCGGCTTTATGCCGATGGTGACCATGACCTGGCCGCGCGACGCGATGTCGAAGCAGTCGTTGAGCACTTGCTGGAAATCCTTCTCCTTTGGAATGACGTGATCGGCGGGCAGCACGGCCATGACGGCCTTGGTTGAACGTGCGCCGACGATGGCGGCACCAAGCGCAACGGCGGCGCAGGTATCGCGACCGACGGGTTCGGCGACGATGTTCGCCCTGGGCAGCATGGGGAGCTGCTTGGCGACGGCCTTGGCCTGAACCGCGTTGGTGATGATCAGGATGTTCTTGGCGGGAACGATGGGCAGGCAGCGATCCACGGCCTGCTGGAGGAAGGAGCGTTTGCCGAGAAGGGTGATGAGCTGTTTGGGCGTGGCGTTGCGGCTCACGGGCCAGAAGCGTTCGCCTTTGCCGCCGGCCATGATGATGACGTAGCGGTCGTTGTTCGCGGACGAAGCGGATTTCTTGGTAGGCATGGAAGTTGGAGTTAAATCGGAAAGACGGAAAAGGGTTCAACCACAGATGGACACAGATTTACAGGAATGGGGACTCGGAGGAACCACAGCCTAGGCGCTGACAATCTGGGTTGATCCGCGTTCATCTGTGGTTAAGAAAGAATGCTGGACTAGGGCTTGATCGCATTCGCGAGGCCAGCGACGAACGCCGCCACACTCGGCACCATCTCGGGTTTCTTCCCCAGTTCGGCGATGCGGTTGACGATGGCGCTTCCGACAACGACGGCTTCGGCGTTGGCCGCGACGGCCTTGGCCTGATCGGGATTGGAGATGCCGAAGCCGACGGCGATGGGGAGATCAGTGTGCGCGCGGATCTTGGCCGTCATCTCGGCGATGGTGTCGGCCACCTTGCTCTGCATGCCGGTGACGCCTTCACGGGAGACGTAGTAGATGAAGCCGCGGGCGCGTTTGGCGATGATCTCCATGCGAGCTTCGGGCGTCGTCGGGGCCATCAGGTAGATATTGCAGAGGCCGGCGACGGCCATCATGGCCTCGTAGTTCTCGGATTCCTCCGGCGGCAGATCGAGCACCAGCAATCCGTCGACACCGGCAGCGGCGCAGTCGTCGATGAACCGCTGGAAGCCGTGCCGATGGAGGATGTTGAAATAGACGTAGAGCACGACCGGCACCTGCGAACGCGTGCGGATGCGGCGGACGGTTTCCAGAAGTTTGGGCGGCGTCGTGCCGGATTCGAGCCCGCGCTGGGCGGCGAGCTGGTTGACGATGCCGTCGGCGAGCGGATCGCTGAAGGGCACGCCGAGTTCCACCACGTCGGCGCCGGCCTGGTCGAAGGCGACGGTGAGTTCCTCCGTGGCCTGGAGATGCGGATCCCCCGCCCCGATGTAGACGACGAGGCCCTTGCGGCCGGTCTGGCGGAGGTTGGCGAAGCGCTGGACAATTCGGTTCATGTGCGCACGGAGCTTCTTGGGCCGGGTCGCCGGATTCAAGTCCCCACCGCGACGCGTCGATGGCTGGAGAAGTTTTGCTTTGAGCAGACCCCGCACCACGAACATTCTCCCGCCATGCCGTCATTCGACATTGTCTGCAAAATCGACAGCATGGAGCTCGAGAACGCGATCAACCAGGCCAAGAAAGAATTGGCCAACCGGTTTGATTTCAAGGGAAGCAAGGCCGAGATCATCCTCGAGAAGGAGGAGATCAAGCTTTCGGCCAACGACCTCTTCAAGATCCAGGCCCTCGAGGAAATCGTGATCAGCAAGCTCACCAAACGTGGGATCGACCTGAAATGCATCGACCGGAAGGAGGCGGAGATTTCGCCGCTTGGCCATGCAAGGCAGTCGATAAAGCTCAAGCAGGGCATCGACCACGAGAACGGGAAGAAGATCTCGGCGTTCATCCGCGAGGGGAAGTTCAAGGTCACCAGCCAGGTGCAGGAGCAGCAGATCCGCGTGACAGCCAAGAGCCGTGACGAACTGCAGGAAGTCATCTCCGCAGTGCGTTCCCACGATTTTCCAGTCGCAGTCACCTTTCAGAATTTCCGGGACTAAACGAACCGCATGTCAAAGATCGCACTCATAACGGGAATCACCGGGCAGGACGGCTCGTATCTGACCGAGCTACTTTTGGAACGCGGTTACGTCGTCCACGGCGTCGTGCGCCGGACCAGCTCGCTCGACCGCTCGCGGCTGAAGGATCTCTATGCCGATTCCGAGACCTACAAGGACCGGCTCTTCCTCCACTACGCCGATCTCGACGATCCGACCACCCTTCGGCGCGTGATCTTCAAGGCGGCCCCCGACGAGATCTACCATCTGGCCGGCCAAAGCCATGTGGGACTCAGTTTCGAGATTCCAGAATCGACCTGCGAAATGACGGCGATGGGCACGCTGCGCCTGCTGGAGATGATCCGCGACCTGCCGAAGAAGCCGCGCCTGTTCCACGCCGCTTCCAGCGAGATCTTCGGCAAGCCCACCGACGTGCCGCAGGACGAGAAGACCGCGCTTCGTCCGGTCAATCCCTACGGCTGCGCCAAGGCGTTCGCCTTCCAGATGGTCGCCGTTTACCGGGACACGTTCGGGATCTTCGCCTGCAACGGCATCATGTATAACCACGAGTCGCCGCGACGCGGGGAGAACTTCGTCACGCGCAAGATCTGCCGCGCCGCAGCGGCCATAAAACTCGGGATCGAGAAGGAACTTTCACTGGGCGATCTGTCGTCGCGACGGGACTGGGGCGATGCGCGCGACTACGTGATGGGAATGTATCTTACCCTGCAGCACGACACTCCCGGCGACTACGTTTTCGCCACCGGCGAAACGAACTCGGTCGAGGACGTGGTCCGCATCGCGTTCGAGTCTGTCGGACTCGATTGGAAACAGTTCGTGAAGCAGGACCCGCGGTTCATGAGACCGGCGGAACCCCAGCGGCTCATCGGCAACCCGTCCAAGGCTGAAACCGTTCTTGGCTGGAAGCGCAGCCGGAGTTTCAAGCAGTTGATCGCCGAGATGACCCTTTCGGACCTGGAATCCCTCAAGCCGAAGACTCCGTAGGTAGCAGCCTTCCTACTTGACCGCTGGCACCCCTGCCCTTTGCATCTCCCGCAGATGAAACGAAATCTTTTTCTCTGGGCTCTCTGCGCGGTCGTCTCCGTCGGTATCACGGGCTGTGTTGGAACCCTCGATGGCCGCAACAAGGCCGCCGTTCCGTTCCGCAAGGACACCATGACCGGCCGCTACGAGCGGACCGTCCCCCAGGCGCTTGCCGCCACCCGCGTCGTCCTTAGCCGTCTCGGACAGGTTACGGGAGACGACTCTGTCATGTTGACGATCACTGCGCGCGTCGCCGAACGCTACGTCTGGGTCCGCGCCTCCGAGCTTGATCCGAAGACGGTCCAGGTCGACGTGCAGGTCCGCACCAAGGCTGGCGGCACCGATCTTGACCTCGTCGCCGAGATTCAGAAGCAGATCGCCCTCCAGCTCGCGGCCACCCGCTGAGCGGATCCGATTAAGACGAAAGCGCGGCTGATTATGATGTCAGCCGCGCTTTTTCGTTCCCTGGCAGCCCAGAACCTCTCCCGGGCTCCGGCTAGATCTTGATCGTCGGACGTTTCAAAGGCTTCGGAGCCGGTTTGGCCTCAGCTAGCGGCTTCACCGCGAGCAGCTCGCCGGTCCGCAGGACTGCGGGTGCGAGCGTGGGAAGGGCCTCGGCGGATTCGGGGATCGGCGCAAGCGCCTCCTCAATCAAGTGCCCGACGGATTTCTTCAGCCCGATGTCGCGTTCGTAGACGCCGAGTTCCACCGCCTCCGGAGCATCAGCGGCGCCCCGCAGCTCCGTCGCCAACCGAGCAATCCGGTCCTGGGCCACTTCCGCGTAACCCGATTTCGGCCACGTCGTGACTATCCTCTCGAGCGCCCGTTTTGCGGCTTCGATGCTCTTGCCGTAGCGGATCTCGAGCGCGGCCAAGAGATGGAGCCAACGCGTCTGCTGCTTGATCGTGATGTTCGGAACGGCGATCGCGTAGTTGACCTGGGCTCGGGCGGAATCGAGATCTTGGAGTTCGACCGCAAACAACATCACCAGTTTTTCCCGCGCTTCGGAGTCGCCGGGATGAATTCCCAACTGCGTCTGCAGTGCGACCATCCGGTCATCCAGTGTCGCCTCGGCCGGCAGGATAACCTCGTGCTTCAATCCGAGATCGCGATGACCCACCATCAGGTTGACCGACTGCGTTGCGGCTTTTCCTTCGAGCTGTTCGCGCGTCGGAAGGTGTCCGACCCGCTCAGCGGCCTGCTGCGCCTGCACGGAATCCGGGAACCGCTCGATGATCTCGTTGAGCCGTTCGCGCGCGGCATCCGGGTCACGGGCGTGTTTGAGGTTGAGGTCCGCGGCGAGGTGGGCGGCAGCCGCGATGATTGAAACCGGTGCATCCACCTGGGACATGATCATCGTGAGCGACTGCATCGCCCCGTCCATGTCGTTGAACTTGTCGGCCTGGAGTTCCGCCAACATCAGCCAGCCCCGCTGGTCGTTGGGGAAACGCTGGAGCTGGGAGCGGATCTCGGCGGCGGCGGCGGGGAAGTTTCCCTGCATGATGCGCGCCTCGGCGATCGTGTAGTTCGCCCGCGGAACCAGTTCGCTGCTCCCGCCGTCGTAGAGGTTGGCCAACGGCGACGCGATCCACCGCCCGAGTTGGGGCGCAAAGAGGATCCCCAGGATGATCATGAACGGCAGGGTTCCTATCAGGGCCATGATCGCTCCCGCCCCGCCTTCGGACGCCATGGGCAGGACCTTGAACACCCAGATCCCGAGAACCACCGCTCCCAGTCCGATCTTGGAGCCGGTCCGGAGCCGATCTTCGCTTTTCTTGAGGCTCCGCCAGATCAACCAGCCGACAATGCCGAAGACGGTTCCGAAAACGAGAAGCGCTTCGAGGATCTTCAGCATGGCCGTTTCCTAGGGTTTTTCGGCGGCCAACTCGAACCGCAGCTTGGTTTCCGAACGCCGCTGGTGGGAGCTCATCGTCATCTCCTCGAGTTCGTAGCGGCCGTTCACCTTCTTGAAGCTGCTGCCGCTGAGATTGAACTCCTTCAACAGGGCGCCTTTCGTGTCGTAGGCTTCTGCGACAAGGATGCCGCCGATCTGCCTGTCGATCCACGATCGGATCATCGCGGATCCCTGCGCGACCGTGCGGCGGCTTTCGAGCACGAGACACGGCTGGCCCAACCGCATCTCGGGAGCGAGCAACTGCTGCTCGGGCCAGTTGATGAAATCCAGGCCGAGCTCGCCGACCGCGAAGTCCGATCCTCCGAGCATCTGCGACATCGGATCACTCGCGAGCGGCAGCATGTCGGGAAACTTTCCGTCGCTCCCGGCCTTGGCGAAACGATAGGCGGCCTTCCCTGACGGAGACCGCTCGACGACGAGCCGCTCGGCGGGAGATTCGCCGGCGGCGGACACTTCGTAGGTCGTGGACCAGGTGTTGGTGGCGCGTTCGACGATGACGCGGAGCGGGACATCGCGCCGTTCCTTCCCCTGACGGATCCGGAGGACTGCTTTGACCGTGGAACTTTCCGACGGAACAAGCTGACGAAGCTCCTCGACGAGCAGCTTGGCGTCGGTCGAAGCCGCGCGGGAGAACAACGACGTCGTCTCTGAAGCCCGTCGTCCATCCGTCAACGTGGCAGCGGACACCCCGCGCGCGCCGAGCCAGCAACAAACCGCCGCCATAATACCGATCGTGAAAACGGATTTCATCGTTTGGATAGTTTTCGCTTCTTGCCGCCACCCGCGGTTCCACCGGCCGGCTCCAATGCGAGGGGAATGAGTTCGGCGATGTGCTGGATAAAATGAACCTTCAGCCGTTTCCGGACTTCCACGGGGACTTCTTCCCAGTCGTTGCGGCATTGCTCCGGCAGGATCAATTGGTGGATCCCGGAACGCGCGGCAGCGAGGATCTTCTCCTTGATGCCGCCCACGCGAAGGACACGCCCGCGAAGGCTGATCTCTCCCGTCATCGCAAGTCCGGATCGGACCTTGCGCTGGGTCAGCAGCGACGCCAGCGCGGCGGCCAAGGTGATTCCGGCGCTGGGACCGTCCTTGGGCGTGGCTCCGGCAGGCACGTGGATGTGGATGTCGTGCTTGTCGAAGTTGGCCAGATCAATCCCAAGGGTTGGAGCCTGGCTGCGTAGATAGCTGAGCGCTGTCTGCGCGCTTTCCTTCATGACGTCGCCCAAGGAACCCGTCAGGAGAAGCCCACCTTTGCCGGCCATGCGGGTAGCTTCGATGAAGAGGATCTCTCCGCCGACCGGCGTCCAAGCGAGTCCGATGGCGATGCCGGGATCGACGATCTTCTCGGCGAGGTCGCTGCTGAAACGCGCTGGTCCGAGCAGCCCTTTGAGATCGGCCGCTTCGACTGAGATCCCCTTCCCCTTTCGGCCGGACTTGCCGACGATGTTGCGAGCGGCCTTGCGGGAGAGAGCGGCGATCTCGCGTTCCAACTGCCGGACACCGGCCTCGCGCGTGTAATCGCCGATGAGCTGGCGAAGCGCAGGTTTGCCAAGCTTGAGCTGGCCGCGCTTCAGGCCGTGTTCCGTCAACTGGCGAGGCAGAAGGTGCCGGGTGGCGATCTCCACCTTTTCCTCGGATGTGTAGCTGGGGATCTCGATCACTTCCAAACGATCGCGAAGCGGTCCAGGAATCGGATCAAGCCAGTTGGCCGTGGTGATGAAGAGCACCCGTGACAGATCGAACGGCACGTCCAGATACAGATCCATGAACCCATTATTCTGCGCGGGATCGAGGACTTCCAGGAGAGCGGAAGAGGGGTCTCCACGGCCGTCGGATCCAACCTTGTCCACCTCATCGAGGAGAATGACAGGGTTGCGGCTCTCCAATCGGCGCAGCGTCTGGAGTATCCGTCCGGGCAACGCACCGACATAGGTCCGGCGATGCCCGCGGATCTCCGCTTCGTCGCGCATTCCGCCGAGGGCAATGCGGCCAAACTTACGGCCCAACGCATCGGCCACGCTCTTGCCCAGCGAGGTCTTGCCGACACCCGGAGGCCCCGCGAGGCAGAGGATGGGGCCCTTCAGTTCCTTCTTCAGCTTCAGGACGGCGAGGAACTCGATGAGGCGTTCCTTCACCTTGCCCAAGCCATGATGCTGGCTGTCGAGCAGACGCGCGGCGGCTTCCAGATTGAATTTATCCTCGGTCGTCCTGGACCATGGAAGGTTGACCAACCAGTCGAGGTAGTTCCTGGAAACGGTGTATTCTGCGGATGCTTGGGGCGTCTGCTGGAGGCGGTCGATTTCGCGAAGCGCGACTTTGCGGGCTTCGTCCGACAAGCCGGCTTTGTCTACAGCTTCCATCAACAGGGCAGCCTCCGCCCCCGCCGCATCACCTTCCCCGAGCTCGCGCTGGATCGCGCGGATCTGTTCGCGCAGGAAGTAGTCCCGTTGCGACTTCGACATCGTGGCGGCGACCTCGCTCTGGATCTTCGAACCCAGGCGCGCCACTTCGACTTCACGGTTCAGCCACGGCAATAGCTTGGAAAGCCGTTCGCTGACGGCCGGCGTCGACACCAGGTCCTGACGTTCCATCAGGCTGAGGTTTACCGACGCCGCGATGACATCGGCCAGCCTGCCCGGTTCCTGCGTGTTCAAGGCCGCGACCTTCACCTGTTCCGACAGGTTCGGGGAAAGCTTGATGATGTCTTGGAAAAGCTGCTCGGCATTGCGGCTCAGCGCGGCGGTTTCGACCGACACATCCTTTGATTCTTCCAAGTAGGTGATGTCCGCCCGCAGGTAGGGCGTGAGCGACTCATAGGATTTGACATGGATCCGACGGATGCCCTCGACGAGCACGCGGACGCTGTTGTCGGGAAACTTCAACATCCGCAGCACGCGGGCCGCGCAACCGTTGGGATGAAGGTCGTCGGGACCGGGATTCTCCGTCTCGGCCTTCTTCTGCAGAACCAGTCCCACCATGCGGTCGCCGGCCACGACATCATCGATGAGCCGGACGCTTTGCGACGTCTCCACCAGCAGCGGCGCGACCATTCCGGGAAAGATCACGATGTCGCTCAGACCGAGGATCGGGAGTTTTTCCGGCAGCGCCTTGGCCAACGGCGGGACCGGATCCGCTCCGGCGTCGCCGGCACCGTGCGTCAGGATGTTGATGAACTCTGTTTCAGGGGACGACATGGCTGGGTGCGCGAGCGCTCCGACCTTTTCGACAGGCCCGAGGCCGCAGCGGTTCGGAGAATGTCAGGAGATCGGAAGCGACGAGCGTTTGCCGGGTTTCGGAGACGCGGGAACGTCGATACGAAGAAAGCCGTTTTGGTAGACTGCCTTCGCAGCGGAGAGATCGAAGCCAGAGGGGAGGTCGACCTCGCATTCGAACGGCCCGTAGTCGATTTCCATGATGAGGAAGCGGCATTTGCCGTCGCGGCATTGATCAGGCCGTTCGCCGCGAATTCGGAGGCGGTTCTCCTCGACCATGAGTTGAAGATCTTCGCGGCGAATGCCGGCAAGTTCCACGTTGACCACGATGCCGCCGTCGGCCTCGTAGACATCGGTCTTGGGAACCCAGGCGGACTCGGGGCCACGAACAACCGCGGATTTATGCTCTAGGAAATGGAATGAGGTCTTCACTGGAACGAATGGGAATCTCCGGGTTCAGCCTTCCTTCACGATGATCCTGGGACGTTCACCGCGACGCGAGGTGAACGTGATCGACTTGGGGCGGGAATCGTCGGCCGGACTGGAGCAGCCGCAATGGGTATCGCGTTTGAAATCAAACCGCCGGGGCCGCAGCCGACCATAGAGAAACGCACCTGCCGTGAACCCCACGATGCCGAGTGCTGCTGCCTGCTGCCAATCCATGACCGGCACAGTAACTCCGTGATTCTTTCAATCAACCCGGATGTTTGGGCGTCAATGGTTCAATCGCAGCTTGACGCTCCGGACCACCCGCAGACCATCCTCACAACACCTCTATGAATCCCACCCCGAATCCAAACCGGCGCGATTTCCTGAAGCGCTCGGGCGCCACCGTCGCGGCCGTTTCGATCGCGTCGCCCTTCATCCTGACGTCCAAGTCGGCCGCCGCGGACCTTCCCAAGATCAAAGTAGGCTTGGTCGGATCCGGCGGACGTGGCTCGGGCGCAGCCTCCCAGGCGCTCCATGCCGACAAGGGCGTCATTCTCACCGCGATCGGCGACGCGTTTCCGGACCAGCTGCAAAAGGGTTTGAACGGTTTGAAGGCCGAGAAGGATGTCGCCGACCGCATCCAGGTATCCCCCGACAACCAGTTCGTGGGTCTCGATGCCTACAAGAAGGTCATCGATAGCGGCGTGGACCTGGTGATCCTGGCGTCCCCTCCCGGATTCCGGGCGTTGCACATGAAGTATGCGGTGGCGAAGAACAAACACGTCTTCGCCGAAAAACCCATCGCCACCGACGCCGCCGGCTACCGTTCGTTCATCGAGTCTGTGAAGCTCGCCAAGCAGAAGAATCTCGCCGTCGGATCGGGCTTTTGCTGGCGCTCGCACCTGGCGCAGCGTGGAGCCTACGAGCGCATCCATGCGGGAGACATCGGCGATGTCCGCACCATCTACGGCACCTACAACACCAGCCCTCCCCGCACACCCATCAAACGTGAAGACGGCTGGACGGACATGGAATACGTCGTCCGCAATTGGATGCAGTTCAGCTGGCTCTCCGGCGACTGCCTCGTGGAGCAGGCGATCCACAACGTCGACCTGACGAACTGGGCCATGAAGAACGAGATGCCGGTCAAAGCCATCGCGCACGGCGGTCGCCAGATCCGGCCCGAAGGTGGCATCGTCGGAAACAACTTCGACCACTTCGCCGTCGTCTACGAGTGGAAGAACGGCGTCCGTGGATTCGTCACCGCCCGGCAGATTCCCGGCTGCGACAACGACAATTCCGAGACCGTCTACGGCAGCAAGGGCACCGCGCACATCCTCCTCTTCCGCGGCAACCCCTACATCACCGACCTCTCCGGGGAACGCAAATGGCGGTATTCGGGACCGACGCCGAACATGTATCAGGTCGAGCACGACGAACTCTTTGCCTCGATCCGCGCCGGCAAACCGCGCAACGACGGCGACTGGCTGGCGAACAGCACCATGATGGGAATCATGGGCCGGATGGCAGGCTACACCGGCAAGGACATCTCGTGGGAGCAGGCGACTACGGCGAACGACTCGGTTGCGCCGTTGACCGACATCAGCCTCAACGACAAGCCGCCCGTCGCGGAACTCCCGCAGCCCGGCAAGACCCGGATCGGCTAGGCGTCTCCATTCACATGCCTCGAAGGGCGGCCGAGATAGGCCGCCCATTTTGTTG
>JBBRDN010000105.1:0-14238 GCA_038203875.1 Verrucomicrobiota bacterium | reverse complement strand
GTCGGCGAGCATCATCACCCGCCCGGTGGTGCCCTCGCTCGTCGGGTTGTAGTTGGATCGCCCGTGCGCGGTATGGGGCAGCGCCTCTTCCCAAAGGCTTCCCGCCTTGATCGTCCGGAGCGGCCCCGCGATGCGGGCGATACCGCGGCGACCCGTCACGACCAGTCCACCGGAACCGTCGGGAATCATGTCGATGAACGTTTCCAGCGACGTGCTTTCCACGTCGCGCAGCACGGTCGTCCGGTCGGCCTTCGCGTCGAACTCGATCAACCGGTTCGACAGCAGGATCAGCACGCGGTCCTGTTCCGCAGGCACCAAGGGGATCTGCCGGCCCGAGCGGCGCTGCGGCGCGGCGATCTCGCGGCTGACCCCGAGGATCAGCCGCGATCGCCATTCGTTGTCCACGAACCACTGGATACCCTCTTCGTGGATGCTCCAGAGCTGGCCGGAACGGCTTTCGTGGACGCGGAAGTTTCCGGCCGGCGGCTTCAACGGACGCGTGTTGTAGCCATCCAACAGGCTCAGGCCGCCCTCGCGATGGCGCACCAGGAGGTTGCCGCGTTGACCGACGGTGATCGTGGTGCTGAAGGACTCCTTGAGCCCGTCAGCGGCGTGGAATTCCCGCCACGGGGAGAAAACGCGCTGCGCCGCCAGCCGCGCCGGAGAAAGCACAGCCGCCAGCAGCGCGAGCAGGGCGATGGTTCTCCGGAGTTTCATGGCGGTGCGACGGCCACAGGCTAAACGCCTCGCGCCTCCGGTCCAAGCCGAACTCTAGCGAACGCCAAGGTAGCCAACATCGCGCTGCGATGTCCGAGTGCGGGAGGCTCGGAACGAGCCGGCGGGCAGTTTCCAAAAACGCTTTTCATCTCGCCACTCCACCGCCTGGACCGCGCAGCAAGTGGTGCCTGCCGGACAAAACTCGGCTTGCCCGTCGCCGCCGGGCTAACCAAGGTTCAAGCCACTTATGAACGCTCCCATCCGTGTTGCAGTCACCGGCGCGGCCGGCCAGATCGGTTATTCCCTCCTGTTTCGCATCGCCTCGGGCGCTATGTTCGGCCCCACCCAGCCGGTCATCCTCCACCTCATCGAGATCGAGCCCGCGTTGCCCGTCCTCGGGGGCGTCGTCATGGAACTTGACGACTGCGCCTTCCCGCTGCTCAAAGGGATCGTCGCGACCTCCAGCCTCGACGAAGGATTCAAGGGCGTGAACTGGGCGCTCCTCGTCGGATCCGTTCCGCGCAAGCAGGGCATGGAACGCAAGGACCTGCTTGGCATCAACGGCAAGATCTTCACCGGCCAGGGCCAGGCCATCCAGCGCAACGCCGCCAGCGACATCCGCACCATCGTCGTCGGCAACCCCTGCAACACGAACTGCCTGATCGCCATGAACAGCGCGCCCGACATCGCCAAGGACCGCTGGTTCGCCATGACCAAGCTCGACGAGAACCGTGCGAGGACGCAGCTCGCCCAGAAGGCCAATGTCGATGTCACTGAAGTCAGCAACCTCGCCATCTGGGGCAACCACAGCTCCACGATGTATCCCGATTACTTCAACACCCGCATCGGTGGCAAACCCGCCCCGCAGGTCATCGGCGACGACGTGTGGTTCAAGGACTCGTTCATCCCCACCGTCCAGCAGCGCGGCGCCGCCATCATCAAGGCCCGCGGCCTCAGCTCCGCCGCCTCCGCCGCCAACGCCGTCGTGGACACCGTCAAGGCCCTCACCAACCCGACGCATCCCGACGACTGCTTCAGCGTCGCCGTCCATTCCGACGGCAGCTACGGCATCGAGAAGGGGCTGATCTACAGCTTCCCCATCCGCAGCAACGGCACCAAATGGGAGATCATCCAGAACGTGGCCGTGAACGACTTCAGCCGCGCCAAGATCACCGCGACGGAGAACGAACTGAAGGAGGAGAAGTCCCTCGTCAGCGACCTGCTGCCAAAGTGACGGGTGCCAAAGCGACCCATCGGCCTCCCATCTGACGCTCGTGGCTGGCCCGGAGGGCCGCGCTCCGAGGCATCACGGAGAACCGGCCTTTGTGGCGGGCGCGTTGGTAGCACTGGGTCCACCGGGCCGCTGGCGGACGCGGGCCGGCGGTTGGCTGACGAAAGCCTGGATATCCTTCGCCGCCTTGGTTTCCACGCCGGGCTTCTGCATGAATCCCAAGTCGCGGAACCATTCGATGTAGCGATCCTGCCACTTGCCGAAGGGGATGCCGTTGCGGTCGGTCAATCCGGCGGTCATGCGGCTCCCGTCGCTCATCTGGTCGCCGGGATGCCGGCCGTTGCCGTAGATGTGCATCTCCACGTTCGGGATGCCGGCGTTCAGCATGGCGGTGAAATAGTCGTTGGCCCAGACGGCGTGGCCGCGGTCGCCGGCTCCGGCGCAGGTGATGAAGGCGGGCGGCGTGTTCCGCGGAATGGCCGGAGTCGCCCCGCGCGCGAACGGCGTCGGGCCGGGGTAGATGATGCCGACGAAGTCCGGCCGCGAGGAGACGCCGGCCAGCGGGTCGCCGGCGATGTTGTTCGTCTTGTCGAACTCCTCGAAGAAGACGGCGGCGGGCGAGGAGAGTTCCGCACCGGCGGAAAATCCCATGATGCCGATCCTGTTCGGGTCGATGTTGAAGGATTTGGCGTGCGCACGGACCAGGCGGATGGCCTGAAGGGCGTCGTTCACCGCGTCGGTCTTGGGCTCGTAGCCGTCGCGGCGGAGGCGGTTGCGGAGGATGACGGTGTTGATGCCGTAGTTGAAGAAGTAGGGCACGAAGTCCGCGCTCTCGGAACCGACGTTCAACGTGTTGTGGCCGCCACCCGCCGCGAGGATGACGCACGCACCGGTGTTGAGTCCGCCTTCGACCGTGTGAACCTCGATCGAGGGGTTGTGGATGCCGACGATGCTACTGATGCGGCCCGGGGACGACTTGCTCAGGTTGTATTGCTCGGACTCGCGGACGCGGGCGGCCTTGAGGAAGGGTGAACCTGCGGGATACAGCGGAACGACCACGCCGCCTTGGAGAATGGGTTGCGGCGCGTAGGGCAGGTCATTCGTCGGTGCAGGGCTTGGAATGCCGATGGGAGCCGGCAGCGGCGGCAACCCCGACTGGGCGGAAGCGATGATTCCGGTGGACAGGGAAATGATCAGTGAAGCGAGGAAAGGCGAGTGGGTTTTCATCGAGTGCTGGGGGATTGCAGGGGAAGACTCTCCCGGCCTGAAAGAGTTGCCAAGGAGTCCTTCCGGGCAACCCACACACGTGGGACTGGCGCCGGCCCGGCTCGAACTCAGCGCACATCCGCAGCGCAACGACACAATCGCCGTCCCGGTCAACGGAGTCGATCCGATCCGCACCGGAGGCACGCTCTATCCCACCACTAGCAACGCCATCGTCATCACCGGTGGTGCTGGGTCCTGCTTGGAAAAAGAGTTCGTCACTCTCGGAGCCGGCCTCGCTGGAGTCGTGGTCACTGACGCTTCAGGAACCCCGATCTTCGCCGGAAACTGATCTCCCCAACCCTCGGCGCAGGCGGACCCGACTACGGGTCCGCGTTTTCGGTTTTCGGCCGCACGCCAGTCCGCAGCGTGGGGAGATTTCCATCGCCACGGGTTTTGTCGGCCCACTAGTTTCCGCGCGGCCAGCTTAATTCCAGAGTCGGCAACTCCCGCGGATCTAACCGTTCGCGGCGGTTCCATTCCCAACGGACACCATAAAACCATGTCGAAAATTCACTTCATCGGCGGAGAAAAAGGCGGAGTCGGAAAATCCGTGGTCGCACGGGTCGTCGCGCAATACCTCATCGACAAGAGCCTCCCGTTCCTTGGGTTCGACACCGACCGATCGCACGGCGCGCTCCTGCGCTTCTACACGGCCTATTCCTCGCCCGTGGTTGTCGACAGCTACGAAAGCCTCGACCTCATCGTCGAATCCGCCATCGCCAATCCCGACAAGCGCATCCTCGTCGATCTCGCCGCACAGACCCACGACCCGCTGGCCAGGTGGATGGACGAATCCGGCGTTCTGGAAATGGCCGACGAGGGCGGCTACTCGCTGACCTATTGGCACGTGATGGACTCCGGCAAGGATTCCGTCGACCTGCTCAAGAAGCTCCTCGACCGCTTCGGCTCCCGCCTCAACTACACCGTCGTCCTCAACCAGCTTCGCGGCGACAACTTCGACATCTTCGACAAGTCCTCCGAGAAATCCCGCCTCGCCGAATTGGGATCGCCGGTCATCTCGCTCAAGCGCCTGCACGAACCGGTCATCAACAAGATCGACGCCGGCAGCACCAGCTTCTGGGCCGCGAAGAACCGCAGCGAAACCGATGTGAAGGGCCTCGGCATCCTCGAACGCCAGCGCGTGAAAATGTGGCTCAACAGCGCCTACGCCGAGATTGACCGATCGGGCATCTGAGGAACCACGATCGTTCAGCGACCAGTTCGTCGCGCGATCTCCTCATCCAGCCAAGTGGTCCTCGCGGCCACCCATTCCTTCATCTGTTTCACATCCTCGGTGAAGCTCAACTGACCCGGGCCAGGACCGTCGACGCCCTTCCATCGGCGTTCATTGCGCTTCGCGGCGTCGCCGAGGGTCCCTGAGTTGTCGTCGATCATCCGCGTGACGCGCTCCACGGAGAACTGCCGTTCCCGGAGCTGCCGCCACCGCTCCCTGTATCGCTGGCGATACGAGGCGTTGCTGAGGAGTCGGTCGAACAGGTGGCTCGAAATCCATTCCGTCGGACCTACCCGTGAGCCCTCCCAGTTCCGGCCGAACGTCGCGTCGTAATCCCACGGCGCGAAGAAGAACTTCGGTTTCGGGACTGCAGCGGTCGGAGCGTCGCGCGCCAGGATGAAGTTCTTGTCGATGCCGTCCATGTTGCTCGTGAACAACACGAGCAGGTGGAAGTCGATCACGTTGTCCATGTCGAAACGCGAAGCGACGCCCGACTCGGGATCGAAGAACTTCGAATCCGGAGCCCGGCTGGTGAAAAGATTCAAGTCATCGAGCGGCCCCCAATACTGCCGCACCTCGGGCTCAGGCTCGCGCTGTTCGTAGCCGCCATGCCCCAGGTCGCTGAAATTCCCCGAATGGTCGACCGCCTTGTAGATGACAGCTTGGTTTGGCGCGTTGCTGTCGTAGCGCAGAAGCCCGAGCAGTGCCCGATCCACCCGTTCCATAAGCAAATACGCACCATGGTAGCGGCCGTTGAGATTCACTTCCACGAACCGGCTGGAAGACGCGAAGCGCTTGGCGCCGTCGGCCGACATGGATTGGAAAAGGTCGTAGGACAGCTTGTGCCGCATCATCGAGCAGTCGACGAATGCGGCGTTGAGCACCCACTGCCGACGTTCATTCAGCCCCATCCAGCGCGTGGGAGAATCGAGGGTGAAGGCGAACGACTTCTTGTCATACCCCTGCGACGACGCGCCGTGATACCGAATCAGACCCGCCAATGCTCCGGTGTTCCCAAGCTCCAAACCGTTGGGCGGAACCATTCTGACGGAGCACGGAACCTTGGGTTCAGAACCGATCTGCTTCGCCACCTGAAGATGAATGACCGGCAGGTTCGACTCGACGACCGGTCCCGCGGCCAGGATCTCCAAAGCCAGGCTCAGAAAGATGAAACCAAATCGCTTCATGGTTGGGCCTTTGTTTAGTCAGCACCCTCAGGAAGACAAGGGCGACTTCACCCGCGAACCCGCATGCCCCGAGGCCCCTCCGTTTCAGTGAGCCGTCTTCGGCAGCGAAATCGATCGGCCCGACTATTTGCGGCCATTCCTCGGAGATCCGATTGCATCTGATTCCAAAGAACGGGCATGACCGCCGAGTATCCTTCGCGCCGCCAGCTCGGCCAAAGCCACGCCGACGGCGTTCGCGACCAGATCCCCGACGTCAAATGTCCGGCCCGGAATCCAGATCTGCGAAAACTCTTCCAAGGTGATCACCGACAGGACGAGCAGGCCGCCCAGTTGCGGCCCAAATCGCCCGACCGGAAGAACCTTGAAGCGGAGCGCGTAATTGAGGAGATGGGCCATCGTCCCGATCAGGACGAAATGCCCGGCCTTGTCACCGAGGGGCAGCGAGTTGACCCAGCCGAGGAACCCCCTCATCCGTCCGGTATCGGCGCAGGCGATGACGACGCCCACGAAGCCGAGCCAGCCCGCAAAGGGTATCCAACGTTTCAAATCGTTGATTGGTTCAAACCGCCTCAGCCGCGCAGGCAAACAGACCCGGGCCTAAACCAGCGCGTCACGGCAATACTTCAAGGCCCGCGCGATCTCTGTCATGCGATCCGACCCGGCCGGCACCTTGTATTCGAATTCGATCGTCGCCTGGATGTTCCACTTGTTGTCGCGGATCAGGCGCAGGACTTCCTTGATCGGAGTTTCGCCTTCGCCAAAGGGAGCGTTCGGTCCGTTGTTCCGCTTCCGGTCCTTGATGTGGACATGGGCAATGCGGGCATGGTGTTTGGCGATGAAGGCCTCGGGGGAAATGTTGTTGCCGGCGAGGAAGTGCCCGATGTCGACATTGGCCCCGTTGAACTTCGCGAGGGCGAACGCGTTCTCCCAGTGCTCGGGCGTGGTCGCGGCATGGCCATGATACCCCACCAGCAGCTGGTGTTTGTCGGCGAAACCTCCGACGCGTTTCAACTCCGCATCCGATTTCGATATCTCGCTCGAAATGGCCCGGGCGCCTAGCGCCTTCGCCAACGTGAAAGCATAGTCCAATTCGGCGTCCGACATCTTGAAGATGCCGTCCACCTTCACGACGTCGATCATCACGCCGGCGCTTTCATACTTCGCCCGGAACTCCTTCGCCCGCTCGATCGGGGCGGACAACCTCCACTTCTTTATCTCTTCCGCACGGGCCGCAGCAGCGCCCGGAACCACCGCGTTCTTCGGGCTGGTCACTGCCGGGGGCGCTCCGAGAAACGCTTCGACGGGCTGGGTCCGCAGCTCGACGGCGCTTAACCCGAGCTTGAGGCAGTTCGCGAGGATCTCGTCGCCCGTCATCAGCCCGCTGCCAAAGCTGTAGGGAACGTTGAGCCCGAGCTGGACGCCGCCATGCTTTGAGTTGGGTTTCGCCAGCGGAGGTTCCGCTCCCGCGAACGGCTGCGCGACAGACAACAGCGCAGCCCCTGGCACGGAGGCCAAGGCCAGTTTCGCGAACTCACGACGGGTGTAGTTGGGCATGATCAGTTCAGGTTTGGGATCGCACGGCCCGAACTCCGGGCGAGGTTCATTTCCGGATGTCTAACCTGTCCCGGGCCGGTGGACAGCCGAAACTGCGCGCCGAAACAGCGGCGCCCGCCGCGCGAGCATCACCTGGGGCAGAGGCTGTTCAAGTATTCTTCCAGATTGGTGTAGCCGTCGGCGTCACGGTCGGACTGGCCGTCGGAAGGGTTGTTCGGATTCAACCCATGCGCCATCTCCCATAAATCGGGCATGCCATCGCGATCCTGATCAGCGAGTGCGGGCAAACTCTTCAGCGCCGGCCAACCGCCAACTTCCTCCTGCGAATCAAGCAGCTTCCCCCGACGACTGCGGACATCGGCGACGACGCGTTGATCCACGGCGTCGCGACGGAGCGACGCGCCCGCACCGGCGAGGACGAGTTCGGCGGCGGCAAGCGCCGACTGGGTTTTCGGCTTGTTGGCGCCCAGCGCCGGCTCCGTATCAGCCCTCCATTCAGAAAGCGTCCCCCGATAGAGGTATTTGCTCCCGGGCCCGAGCCAGCGTTTAAAGTCGAGCGCCGCATAGTTGTCGCGGGTCAGGTCGTCGCGGCCTTCGAATACGTTGCCGGCCATGTGGCCCCTGGCGAGATCGGGCAGGCTTCCCTTCATCGCAATCGGAAGTCTTGCCGGGTCGGACATCGGCCCGGGCCGCCAGACATTTTCCACGCAGTTGATGAAATGGTCGGCAAAATTGGCGGTTCCCCCGGCGCTCCAGTTGTAGACCAGATTGTTCCGGAAATCGACGACATGGCTCGGCGGCGCCTGGGCACTGCCGAGGGTTGGATGCCGGTCGCGACAGGTTGAAAACAGATTATGATGCAACGTGATGTTGCCCGTGAGATCGCGATAGGAGGCGCCCATCGCGTGCTCGCCCTTCTCGTGCAGGCTCCGGTTCAAGGACTCGCTCACGATGCACCATTGCAGGGTGAAGTTCCCGCCGCGCCGCAGGTCGTGGGTGCCGTCGATGGCCCAACTGAGCGAGCAGTGGTCGAAGATCACACGGTCGATGTCGTCGGTGTTGAGTGTGTCGTCGCCACCCTTCGCGCCCTTCGGCTTGTTCCGGTCGCCGAGCCGGCAACGCAGGTAACGAACGACCACGTTCGTCGCATTCCGGATTTGGAAGGTGTAATCCCTGAGAGTGATGCCGTCCCCGGGCGCCGTCTGGCCGGCAATGGTGATGGACGACTTGTCGAGGACTAGCCGGCTCTTCAACGCGATCGTCCCGGACACCTCGAACACGATCGTCCGCGGTCCCTTGGCCGACAGGAATCCCTCCCGGAGCGAACCCGGACCCGCATCGTTCAGGTTGGTCACCGCATAGACATCCCCACCGCGGCCACCGGTAGCAAACCGACCGAAGCCCTCCGCGCCGGGAAACGCCGGAATCTCTCCAGCGAATCCGCTCACGGCAAAGAGGGCGATCGCATGGGAAACTCCGGCCAATATCCTGAACACCGATGCGATCAAGGCGACACGCGGAGAGATCATCTCCACCGCAATGCCATGAAGCCCGTCCCAAAGCAAACCGTAGGATCCCGACGAACAGTCGCTCGCGTTAACCAGTAAAAGCGCCCGTCACCATTGTGGACGGTCGGGTCCACCGGGCGACGGGCGCAGGCGTTGAGGAACGGCCGAAAGAATTACTTGCGACGGCGGGCACGCATCCCGAGCGCACCTGTCATAAGGGCGAACACCGACCCGGCGGCCAAAGTCGACGCTTCGGGAACAGGGGCGATCGTGACCCGATACGCCAGAACGACGGTGTCGTTCTCGAGCGTGTTCGAGTAGGTCTGGAGCACGCCGTTGGCATCGAACATCTTGGTCTGCGCGGTCTGGAAGTCGTTGTCGTTGGCGACAAACAGGAAGTAGTCGTTCGGGGCCGCTGGATCGAGGGCCGAGACCAGTGACAAGGCTTCCCATTTTTCGCTAAACGTATTCTCGTTGCCAGGGGCGGTGTTGAGGTTGATGCCGAACTGCTCAAGCTCGATCACGCTAAGGTCGAGTTTGCCGAGCAGGTTCAAGGCTTCCGTCCATGTGATCGCGGTAATCCCGGGCGCCAGGACGCCGCCGGGCGCGACTTGCGCACCCTCGAAATCATAGAATCCGTCGAAGTTGCTGGCCATCGAGAGGTCGGCCAAGAGGATTGATTTGAAGACGGGAGAGCCGGTGGACCCGCGGCCGTTACCGTCGCGGGAAAGGATCAGGAACTGGTGGTCGTTCAGGGCCAGGATCGTGCTTTGGGCCGCGTTGCGGTTCACTGCCCTTCCTCCGGTGGCTCCGTTGTCGTCGACGCGCGGTAACTGGATCACATACTGTTGGATGGGGTCGTTCGGTGCGTTGTTACCCGAGACGTCATAAACAAGCAGCCGGGTATTGGACCGTCCCTGGTTACCCGACCCGGAGTCCTGCAGCGTCGCGCTCTGGAGCAGGGCGAAAAGCTTTGTTCCATCGGGGCTGGTGGTGAGCCCTTCGAATCCCTGGTTGATGCGGCGCCCGTTGATCGGAGGATCGGCCTGGAAATTGACCGTCCCCACGGGGCTATGCGGGACGAGCGCCTCGGGAACCTTCAGCACACCGTCGAGTTCCTTGTTCGCGTTGAAATGGTAGATCGACGCGCCGTATTCGTCGCTCACCCAACCGCTGCCGTCACGCCCGGGACGCCTGTCAAACGCCAGCCCTTCGGCATCCACCGTGAGGCGACCGGGGACGGTGATGCCCTGAAGAGTCGTGTTCCCGGTCACAATCGGAACCGTGACACCGAGCAACGACCCGGCACCGTTGGCCACCAATCCCGTCGTCGGGATGGCCGGCGTGGCGGGGTTGTTGTCGTGGTCATAGGTGAACAACGTGGACTGCTTGAAGGTTAGGCCGATCTGGGTCTGAAGCGTCGTCGTCGCCGATGAAGTGTAGGGCATGAAGGTGAAGTCGAACTCGTTGATGCGCGCTCCGTAGTTCGAAAAGACCGCGCCCGAGTTGTAGCCACGATCCGGAAGCGAGTTGAACACACCGGAGTAGGATCCGTTGGGATTCTTCGTGAAGCCTGTGATCTGCAGATCGGAGAAGGACCCGATCGTTTCCCCGCTTCTAGGATCGGTCGCACTCGCCGCGAACCGGCCCACCCCTTGGAGGCCCAGATTGACGAACGACGTGCCGTTCAAGGTGACTCCCCCGGCGGTCCACACCCCGGTGTTGGGATCGAAGATGTCGCGGTTCGACGACGTATACTGCGCGAACGCGGGAGTCGCGGCGAGAATGGCCGGAAGGACCAGCGAGCGCCGCAAGTAGGAGGCCCTATTGGTGGAACGGCGTAGGGATCTGGAGTGGGTCGACATTTTTGTTGGCGGTCAAACGACTTGGGTTGGGAGAAGCCGATCACCGCCAGCAGCGGGAAATGCCCCGCGCGAAGGTTGGACCGACGTCGGGAAGGCGATACTGCCCGACGACGACGTGCTCAAGGCATCAGCGAAGACCTTTCAAGAATTCACACCACCGACCCTGAACCGTGACCAAAATGTCACCCGGCGGATGCCAAATCGACGGAATCGGTGTTCAGCGGGAGTTCCGCCACACCCCTGCGTTCCACGAGCACGGAGAGCGTTCTTGCGCAGGGAGAAAACCATCCAAACGGAAGTCCGAAGGGACATCGGCCCTGAGGAAAGTCGAAGAGCGGTTGAAGGGCCAACCGGGCGAGCAAATGAAGACGTCGAGATGGACTACGGTTGGAAAACGTTATCCAAAAGAGGCCGATGCACCCGAAAGACAGCCCCGGGCCGATCGAGCTAGCGCTATCGCGCGCTGCTGGAATTCTACTCGCAGGTCAATCCCCCTGACTAATCAAGCTGGCACAAAGATGCCGTCCGGGCCGGTCAAATTCAGGCCGAAGTCTCAGGCCTTTTTTAGAGTGGCTTTCCACTCCTTGATCACATCGAAGAATTTCAAGGCATCCGGGTCGTGCGGGTTGACTAGGAGCCGCTCCTTCAAGCGTAGCGTCTCCAGTTCGGTCACGTCCTCCTGCTCGGCCACATAGTAGATCGGATTGGGCCGCTCGCCGTAGATGGCATAGCAATACCAGTTCATGAGGAACGGCCGGCCACCTTTGCGGTAGTTCCACGTCTGACCGTGGAACACTTCGCGGTTCAACAGCTTTTGCTTGATGGAACTGACCACGGCGCGGTCCGTGTGCTTGCCCTGCATGATGCGCGGGGTTTTGCCGGCGATCTCGTCGCGATGGTAGCCCGTCATCTTCAGCCAGGCCGAGTTGACGTAGATGATGCGCGGACCTTTGGGGCCTTGCAGCGTCGTGTCGGTGACCATGATCCCGCGGCGAAGGTTCTCCAGCACGATCAACCAATCGAAATTCAGTTGCATAGTCGTAGTTGTGTCATTCGCCGGCGCTTTAGTGCGGCTGCGGGGGATGCGATTAAACTGACTGGCGGAAATTCGAATGGCAAGACTGCCGGTCTCTCTTCGGAGGGGTGTTGTTTTCTACTTTTATGGGGGCGTTGAACTCCCTTGCAGCAGGGGTGATCGCTTGTGCCTGCCGGGTTGCGCTTCCTGCGGGTAGACGAGAGCAACAAACACTGAATCAAGGCCCCTGAGCAACGTGCGGACTACCAGTCGTCGTCGTTCGGCTCGCTGGGTAGATTCGCTTGCGGCCCAAGACGACGCGAAGCAGATTCTTGCGTATTCGATCCGCGAGGATCGCCAATCCGTATATGCGCTCCGTGGAATATTTCGTCATCGCCCTGCAGCTGATCGTGGCCCTCGGGATCTTGAACGTTTGGGTGCTCCGCGCGGGCAAGGCGACGCCATTCCGGGGCGGCGACGCGAAGAACCTCCGAGAGGAATTCGCCGCCTACGGTCTGCCGTTCTGGTTCATGTGCGCGATCGGCGTGCTGAAGGTGGGCTTGGCGCTCGCGCTCATCGCCGCCATTTGGATCCACGGCATGGCCCAACCGGCGGCGATCGGGTTGGGAGCGCTGATGCTCGGAGCATTCCTGGTGCACCTCAAAGTGAGAGACCCGATCAAGAAAGCCCTGCCATCCATCGCCGTGCTCGCGATGTGTGCCGCAATAGCGCTGCTGTAGCCGACGGGTTCAAATTAGAACGCCGCCAGACTCAGGTAGGCATTCAGCACCAAATAAACCAGCGCCGGGACAGTTTGCCGCCGCGAGTCCTTGATTTTGATGCGGACGCCGACTGCAACCAGCATCATCAACGCAAGCCCGGCCGCCGCCGCGCGTCCCATCCACGGCAGGCTCAGGCCAGCCAGCAAACCGATTGCCGCGCACAATTGCAGTCCGCCGACCAGCGTGCGCTGCGATCCGAGGCGGTAGCGTTCAAACTCCCGTTTCATGGACGAGGACAAGAAGCACGCCGAGCCATATCCGAGGAACGAGATCGCGGAGAAAAGGATGAGGACGACGTTCAAGATCCCGACCATACGGCATCCTTGTTCCGCTGCAAACTTCAGTCCTCCTGCGCACATCCCGATGCGCGCGAAATTTGTGCACCTCGCATTGCTTCCCGACCGGACAGACTGAAGCATGAAATACCGAATGGATCCGACGAAACAAACCACGGACGTGCTGGTCATCGGCGCCGGGATGGCGGGATTGATCGCGGCTGCGGAATTGCAGCGCGCCGGTCGTCGCGTGCTCGTGCTGGACAAAGGCCGCAGTGTGGGCGGACGTCTCGCGAGCAGGCGGATTGATGGCGCGACGTTCGACCACGGGGCGCAATTCATCACCACGCGCGACCCGCGCTTCGCCGCCGTGCTGGAGCAGGGACGGTGGTCCGGCACGATGGAGGAATGGTGCCGCGGTTTTGCGGGTAGCGTGGACGGTCATGTGCGCTGGCGCGGGAAACCCTCGATGTCGGCCGTGGCCAAACATATCGCGCTCGGACTCGATCTCCATTTGGAAATGCCTGTGGTCGCATTGCGCCGGGCCGGGGAGCGATGGAGCGCGGAAACCGCGAAAGGCCTCACTTTCACCGCAGGAGCTGTGGTGCTGACGCCACCCGTGCCACAGTCGCTCGCGTTGCTGGATGCGGGCGGCATCGTTCTCCCGATGGAAATGCGGTCGCGTCTCGCGGCCATCGAATACGAGCGCTGCATCGCCGTCATGGCCGTGCTCGAAGGTCCGTCGCGCATTCCCCCTCCTGGGGGCCTTGCGCCAGCAGAAGGACCGATCTCGTGGATCGCGGACAATCAGTTGAAGGGAATCTCTGCGGAGGCAGCGGTGACCATCCATGCCACGCATGTGTTCAGCCTGGAGCATTGGGAACGTGAGCGGCAGGAGAGCGGGCGAGAATTGCTCCACGCAGCAGCGCCATGGCTCGGTGCGCGGGTTAAGACGTTCCAAGTCCACGGCTGGCGCTACAGCAAGCCGATGCGTGTCGACAAAGAACCCTGCGTGCTGGTGGCCCAGTCGCCACCGCTCGTGCTCGCCGGCGACGCCTTTGCGGGCCCCCGCGTCGAAGGGGCGGCTTTATCGGGTTGGGCGGCCGCTGAAACGATCCTGACGACGCGACGCGATTCTTGAAGCGTCGTCCGTGTGCCATCGTTGAATACCGTAAAAAAAATGACCCGAAGTGCGGACCGGCCGAGCAGCGAAACAGGGGCCAACGGGTAGAAGAGAATGCTGAGGGCGAGTTTGCGGGCGCGAAACCACCGGAGTGCCAGCCCCACAGTTTCCTGTCGGGAACATCGCCGCTGGACTGCTATCCTCAGAAAACGAACGGATCAAACCACAACGAACGGTCAAGCCGAGAAGCTCCCATGCGCCTAACTCATAAAGCGGGGGCAAGTCACTACCGACCCCGGCTCACACCCTTCCCGTCTCAGTTTAGGGAGGCCAAGTTACTTGAGAATCACGAAGAAAAATTGGTGCCGACAGAGGGGGTCGAAGCCAGAACTCCGGTTTCATGAAGATGCGAGATCATGCATGAAAGGTGCATGAAAATTGTCTAACTTTCATATTCATACTTTTCCAACCGAAAGCGTAT
>JBBRDN010000104.1:0-14400 GCA_038203875.1 Verrucomicrobiota bacterium | reverse complement strand
CCCGCCGGCCATTCCAATCCATAGGAAACCCGGATCATTCCGCAGGCCAACCACCTCCCGCTTTTTCCCAAGCTGGCCTTCACCGCCTTCATGGCGGTGCTGGTGCCGGTCTACTGGGCCAAATACGGGCCGACCAACTTCCTCTATTTCTGCGACCTTGCGCTATTCCTTACCCTGGCGGCGCTCTGGATGGAAAGCCGGCTTCTTGCCGGCATGGCGGGCGTCGGCATCCTCCTTCCACAACTCGTTTGGTGCGTGGATTTCGCCGGAAACTGCTTCGGCTTCCATCTCACGGGGATGACGAACTACATGTTCGACCCGAACAAGCCGCTCTTCCTCCGGAGCCTTTCCTCGTTCCACGGCTGGCTGCCGTTCCTACTTCTCTGGATGATCCGCCGACTTGGTTACGACAAACGCGCCTTCGCCAGATGGACGGTGGTCGCCATTCTGGCCTGCTGCGTGAGCTACGCGTTCATTCCCGGACCATCGGTCGAAGGGGCGAAGGGCCTGGCACCGGTCAACGTGAATTACGTCTACGGTTTCAGCGATGAACGCGCCCAGGCGTGGCTGCCGCAGCCGATTTTCTTCGTCGGCTGGTTGGCCGCTCTCACCGGCCTCGTCTACTGGCCGACCCATCTGGCCCTGAAGAAATGGTCCAGCCGTGGGTCGGCCCACGCCATCAGCTCCGGGCCTCGTTCCAAGAAACAGCTCGCCGATTCAGCAAACCAGCATTGACCGTCTGCCAACGGAGGAACGAGTCAGGGCTGGCGTGTCATTCGTCGGCCCGGGCTCACCGTTTCATAGGGCGACCTCGGCCAAATAGATCGCGGTCTTTCCTTCATGGGACGAGTAGTAGCTGACCCACAAACGGCCCTCGTGCCAGACGAGTCCGGGGTAACTGGTGTCGCCGCCGCTCGGCAGCGTCAGCAGCGGAACGAGTTTTCCACCCGCGACATCAAGTTCGCAGACAACGGTCTTCGCCGTGCGTTTGGCATCGGCGCCATGGATGCGTCCGCAGGCGATCCATCTGCCGTCGGGGATCCGGATGAAGTGGGGCCCGCCGAAGAACGTCCCCAAATCCTGCCAGGTCCATTGGTCGTAGGGCGGCTTCGCCTTTCCGAGCAACGCGTGCGAGGGCGCTGGCCCATCGCGGCGTTGGAGGCAGAGCGCGGTGCCGTCGGCTTGAAACGCGAGCGTTGCTTCCGTCGGCATACCGTTCGTCAACATCGGCTGGGGCGCGGCCTTAAAATGAAGGCCATCTTCTGTCGACCAAAGCCGGCTGGTGAAGAGCGGCTTGGCCGGGCTGCGCTTCCCCGTGTCGTAGGAAACGCCGAAGGCCTTCCCGCCGCGCCACGTCAATCGCCAGAGCCACGTGTTCGGGTCCGCGACAGCCTTCAGGTCTGACCAGTCGCGCCCGTTCGAGGAGATGGCAGCCAGGGTTTGGTGTATCGTAGCGGGACCGCCGTTGGTCGCCCGATTTGCCCCGCACGCCAGCAGGTGCAGCCGGCCGTCGGGCATCTCCGAGAGCTTGGAGTCGCGGAGATCCTGTCCCGCCATTTTCAATAGCGCGGCGGAAGTCCAGTTCGTGCCGTCCTTGGACGCCAACACGCGGATCGCACCGTCGGCTGCCACATGGCCCGAGCCTTCGCGGAAGGTCATGAACCACTCGCCGCGATGCCGAATCAGATCCGTGAAAGCGTTGTGCGGAGCCGCGTCCCACACCCGCCGGACCTCGATCAACTCGGGCGGGGCTGCGCATACCGCACACTTGAAAGTGACCAGGAGCAGGAATGCGAGAGCGGTGGGTTTCATCATAGACGCAGCCTGAGCCTGCGTTTGACTGGCGAGCTCCGGCAAGGAGCAAGCCTCGCGATGACGATTCGCCGTTCGGTGACTTTCCTTGTCCGGACGTTAATTGAACTTGCTGGCCGCGCGTTCGTGTCTCCAATAGTGCCCCTCAATTGATCGCTGAAATGAGTGATACCTCTGCCGCCAATGGCCCGAAGTGGACAGTCCAGGACTCCCGCTCCCTCTACAACATCGACCGCTGGGGCGCGAAATACTTCGACATCAATGATGCCGGACACGTCACGGCCAGGCCGCTTCAGGATGCCGGCGGTGCGGTGGACCTCACGGACGTGATCGAGGAGGCGAAGGCCCGGGGCCTGAAGTTCCCGCTCCTCATCCGCTTCCAGGACATCCTCCGCCACCGGGTCGAGGCGTTGAACAACGCCTTCCGCACGGCGATCGCCGAATTCAACTACCAGGGCCAGTATCGCGGCGTGTTCCCCATCAAGGTGAACCAGCTCCGCGAGGTCGTGGAGGAGATCCTCGATGCCGGCAAACCTTTCAACTTCGGCCTCGAAGTCGGCAGCAAACCCGAGCTCTACGCCGGCATGGCGCTCCAGAGCGAACCCGGCTCCCTCATCATCTGCAACGGCTACAAGGACGCCGCCTTCATCAAGCTCGCGCTCCAGGGCATCAAGCTCGGCAAGAAGGTCATCATGGTCGTCGAGAAGCTCGAGGAGCTGAAGCAGATCATCGCCGTGTCCAAACAGATCGGCGTCGAACCGATGATCGGCATCCGCGCGCGCCTGCTGAGCAAGGGCGCCGGCAAGTGGGCCGAGAGCGGCGGAGAGAACGCAAAATTTGGGCTCAGCACGGCCGAGTTGCTGGCCGCCACGGAGCTGATGCGCGAGGAAAAGCTCGAGCACTGCTTCAAGCTGCTCCACTTCCACATCGGCTCGCAGGTGCCGGACATCCTCACCGTGAAGAAGGCGGTGCAGGAGGCGTCCCGTTTCTACGCAAAACTCCACAAGATGGGATTTCCCATCGAGTTCCTCGATGTCGGCGGCGGCCTTGGGGTGGACTACGACGGTTCGCGCAGCGCGTTCGACAGCTCCACGAACTACAGCCTGCAGGAATACACCAACGACATCGTCTACTACATCGCCGACGTCTGTAACGCCGAGAAGGTGCCGCATCCGGACATCGTCAGCGAAAGCGGCCGCGCCATCGTCGCGCACCACAGCGTCCTCGTCGTCGAGGTCTTCGGGGCCATCCACAAGTCGCCCGAGTCCGAGCAGTTCACCTTCGGCGAAGCCGAGCATCCGATGGTGAAGGAGCTGTTGGACATCCGGAAAAACCTCGGAAAACTGAATAAGCTCGAGGCCTATCATGACGCGTTGGAGCGCAAGGAGGACGCCCACAACATGTTCACCCTCGGTCTCATGGAGCTTCCCGAAAAAGCCAAGATCGAGACGCTCTATTGGGAGATCGCCAAGTCCGTCGTCGATTCCTTCAAGGGCCAGTCCTACATCCCCGAGGAGATCCGCAAGCTGGAGGACAGCCTCGGCGACCAATACCTTTGCAACTTCTCCGTCTTCCAGTCGCTGCTCGACCATTGGGCGCTCGGCCAGCTCTTCCCGATCATGCCGATCAGCCGGCTGACCGAGAAACCGTCGTGCGAAGGAACCCTCGTCGACATCACGTGTGATTCCGACGGAGCGATCAACAAGTTCATCGACCTCCGCGACGTGCGGGACACCCTGCCGATGCACGAACTGAAGCAGAACGGCAACGGCCAGGAGCCCTACTACCTGGGCTTCTTCCTGATGGGCGCCTACCAGGACATCATGGGCGACCTGCACAACCTCTTCGGCCGTGTGAACGAGGTGCATGTGTTCCTCGAACCCGATGAACCCGCCGGCTACTACGTCGAGGAAGTCATCGAGGGCAACACGATCATCCAGTGCCTCACCGCCGTGCAGTATGACGAGAAGGAACTCCAGCGGCAGATGAAGGCCCAGGTCGACGCGGCCATCAAATCCGACCGCCTCAAGCCCAAGGAAGCCATGAGCCTGCTCGACGACTACGAGCGCGGACTCAAGGACTACACCTACCTCGCGATCTGACGCCGCGACCCGCCCTTCACAGGGAACCCATGCCAGAACCCGCGCCGAATCCTGAGATCCTTCCGGCGCTTGGCCGCGTTGTCCGGGGTCTGTCGCTGTTCTTCTGGGGCCTGCCGCTGATGCTCCTGGTCTACGTGCAGACGGCGCGCACCGACATGTTCCGCTCTCTCGGCGGGCTCGACATCGTCCCCGCTGTCGTCGTCACGGCGCTCCTGTGGATGGCGCTAAAGCAGGTGGGACGCTTCCGTCCGGACGATCTCCTTTGGGTGCGCGAACTTGAGCGCGGCCAGTTTCTGCTGCTCGTCAACCTCGGCTTGGCGCCGTTTCTCGGCCTCTACCACGGAGCACCGCTGGTCCCGATCAACTATGGCAGCGTCGGCCTTCTCGCCGTCTCGACGGTGCTGTTCATCTATCGCGCGAACCTGATCATCTCTCGCCTGACCGACCTATTGCCCGACGAACCGCTGCGCCACGAAGCCCGGCTGTTCACGAGCTTCAACCGCCTTGTCCTCGTGTGCATCCCGGTTCTGCTCGCCGTCTTTTGGGGCCTCGGATTCGTTCCGGCGCTGCCCGAAACGCTGTCGAGAATCCTCGTGGGCATCGAGGAAATGGGTCCATGGATGGTTGTCTTCCTGGTCCTGTTGCCCACGGCCATGACCATGACGCTGACCTGGAAGGTGAAGGAGTTCATCTTCCATTCGATCTTCGCGGGGCGTTGATCGATCGCTTCGGCATCTGGAAATGGAGGCCGAGATTCCAGCCACTTTCCGGAACGGCTCCGGGTAGTAGCTTCATGACAATGACACTGCTCGAAATCACCGGCCTCGTCGTCGCCCTGCTCATCATGCTCGTGGGCGTCGCCGGCGCGGTCTTGCCCGCGTTGCCCGGGACGCCGCTGGTCTTCATCGCCGCCCTCGCGCACAAGCTCTGCTTCGGCGACCGCAGCGTCGCGTGGTGGGTTCTGGTCATCCTCGGGCTCCTCGCCGCCATGTCGCTCGTCGTCGACTTCCTCGCCACGACCTACGGCGCGAAGAAACTCGGCGCCACCCGGCGCGGAATCGTTGGCGCGATGGTCGGAGCCGTCGTCGGGCTGTTCGTGTTTCCGCCGTTCGGCCTGCTGCTCATGCCGTTTCTCGGCGCGCTGCTGGCCGAACTCTCCGGCGGCCGCGTGTGGCAGGAAGCCGCCAAGGCCGGCGTCGGCGCCACGCTCGGCGTGTTGGCCGGTGCGGCCGGCAAGCTCCTCTGCTGCCTCGGCATGGTCGGGCTCTTCGTCTTCAACCTGCTTTGGCGGCTGTTCGGCGCGGGCTGAGAGCCGGGGTCTCGGCTCCTGCCCGGCAATCCGGAGTCCGGAAAATCCCTCTTCCCAAACCGGCCGGAATTACCGATTTTCCTCATCTCTATGCTGCAATTCACCGGCACCTACACCGCCATCGTGACTCCGTTCCTCGACGGCAAGATCGACGTTCCCGCACTCGAACGCCTCATCAAGTCACAGGTCAAAGGCGGCGTGGACGGCATCGTGCCCGTTGGCACCACCGGCGAATCCCCCACCGTCAGCTTTGAGGAGCACATCGAGATCATCCGGCTGGCCGTGAAGTTCGCCGCCGGCAAGATCAAGGTCCTCGCCGGCACCGGCGGCAACGCCACCGCCGAAGCCATTTTCCTCACCAAGGCCGCCGAAGAAGCGGGCGCCGACGGTTCGCTCCAGGTCGCGCCCTACTACAACAAGCCCACCCAGCAGGGGCTCTTCCAGCATTTCCACGCCATCGCCCGCGCCACCAAGCTGCCGATCATCCTCTACAGCATCCCGGGCCGTTGCGGCATCGAGATCGCCGTCGAGACCGTCGACCGCCTCGCGCACGACGGCGTCAACATCGTCGGCATCAAGGAAGCCGGCGGCAACGTCGACCGCGTCAGCCAGCTCCGCGCGGTGATGGGAAAGAACTTCACCATCCTCAGCGGCGACGACGCTCTCACGCTCCCCTTCATGAGCTGCGGAGCCCACGGCGTCATCAGCGTCACCTCCAACGTCGCGCCCAAGGAAATCGTCCACCTCGTCGACGCTGCGGCCAAGGGTAAGTATGACGTGGCCCAGAAGCTCCACTTCAAGCTCTACCCCCTCTTCAAGGACCTCTTCATCGAGACCAACCCCGCGCCCGTTAAGGCCGCGCTCAAGATGCAGGGCATCTGCGGCGAAGAAATCCGCCTGCCGCTTGTGCCCGTTACGGCCAAGACACGCGAAAAAGTCGCCAGCACGATGAAGTCGCTCGGACTGGTCAAGTGATTGCCCGAGTCAACCGGGCTGCTACGCCATGAGGCTTCTCCCCCAACTCTTCAGCCAGAACCACGCCTGGTCGCAGGAGATCCAGAAGCGCGATCCCGACTTCTTCCGCAAGCTCTCCAGCCAGCAGGCGCCCTCGTATCTCTGGATCGGCTGCTCGGACAGCCGAGTGCCCGCGAACGAGATCGTCGGCCTGTTGCCCGGCGAACTCTTCGTCCACCGCAACGTCGCCAACATCGTTGTCCATTCCGACCTGAACTGCCTCTCCGTGATGCAATACGCCGTGGACGTGCTGAAGGTGAAGCACGTCATCGTCACTGGCCACTACGGCTGCGGCGGCGTCAGCGCGGCCTTGCGGAACCAGAAGCTCGGCCTCATCGACAACTGGCTCCGCCACGTCCAGGACGTCCGGCAGAAGCACGCTTCGATCCTCAGCGATCTCGATGACGACCAGTCCCAGATCGACATGCTCTGCGAACTCAACGTCATCGAGCAGGTCGTCAACGTCAGCCAGACCACCATCGTCCAGGACGCCTGGGCGCGCGGCCAGGAGATCGACGTCCACGGCTGGATCTACGGCCTGTCCGACGGCCGCCTGCGCGACCTCGCCATGGTCGTCCAACGCCCCGACGAACTCGCCTCCACCTACGCCGCCGCCCTCGACGCCTGCGTCAACCGCAAGGGCGAGAAGCTCAAGGCCCGCAAACCGCCGGCCAAAGCTTGAACGGCTTGGCCGCACTTGCCGCACTTGCTCGGATCCGGTTCAACTGGAGTCTCATTTCATGACCAAGCTCATCATCAACGGCTCGAAGGGCCGCATGGGCCAGGCCCTCATCGCCTGCGCCAGCCGCATCCCCGAACTCTCCGTCGTCGGCGCCATCGACCAGGGCGACGACCTCGCGGCCATCATCGGCGGCTGCGACGCCGTCATCGACTTCACCTTCCACAGCGTCACTCCCGCCGTGGCCAAGATCTGCGCCCAGCACGGCAAGGCCCTCGTCATCGGCACCACCGGCCACTCGGAGTCCGACAAATTGGAGATCCGAAATCGGAAATCGGAAATCCCCATGGTCTGGGCCTCGAACTACTCCACCGGCGTCAACACCCTCTTCTGGCTCACGCGCAAGGCTGCCGAAATCCTCGGCCCCGGCTTCGACCTCGAAGTGCTGGAGATGCACCACCGCCTGAAGAAGGACGCCCCCAGCGGCACCGCCACCACGCTCCTCGAAATCCTGGGCGACGTCCGCAAAGTGCAACTGGAGGAACAGCTCCGGCACGGACGCAAGGGCATCACCGGCGAACGCACCAGCAGCGAGATCGGCATCCACGCCATCCGCGGCGGTGACGTCGTGGGCGACCACACCGTCATCTTCGCGGCCAACGGCGAGCGCGTGGAACTCACCCACAAGGCCAGCAGCCGCGAGACCTTCGCCAACGGCGCCCTCCGCGCCGCCCGATGGATCGTCGGCCAGAAGCCCGGCATCTACGACATGCAGGACGTGCTGGGCTTGAAATAGCCTCATCCCTCCGATGCAACCCGATGGCAAACCTGGTCGGAAGATCGCGGTTGGCCTGGGCCTGCTGATCTTAGGCCTCGTCTGGTATGTCCGTGCGACCCCCCGTCCAACCCGCGCCGGAGCGAGCCAGGAGGGCCATCCGTCAGGCTCGCGTTACTTGCCAATGCCCGTCGCCGATCGGTCGGAGCTCAGTCGCGGCGGAGGGCTTCGATGGGGCTGAGTTCGGCGGCGCGGCTGGCGGGGTAGAGGCCGAAGACGACGCCGACGAGCGCGGAGATGCCGAACGCGAGCAGGGGGGACCACCAGGTGATGATGGCCTTCATGCCGTAGAGCGCGGTGACGACAAAAGGCAGGATGATCCCCAGCACGACGCCGATGAGTCCGCCGCCCACGGAAAGGACGACGGTCTCGACGAGGAACTGGGTGACGATGTCCCGCTTGCGCGCACCGAGCGCGCGGCGGATGCCGATCTCGCGGGTCCGCTCGGTCACTGTCGCGAGCATGATGTTCATGATGCCGATGCCACCGACGATCAGGGAGATGGCGGCGATGGAGCCGAGGACGATGTTGGAGCGCCGTTTCGCCTCTTCGGCCTGCTTGAGGAGCAGCAGCGGCACGATCATCTCGTAGTCCTTCTTCTCATGGAATTTCACCATGATCGCGTTGATCTGGTCGGCGGCGCTCTCGACGAGATCGGGGTCGTCCATCTGCACGGTGAGCTGGTGAAGCTGCACGCGTTCGGCCTGGAAGCTGCCGGCGCTCCGGCGGATGAGCGTTTCACCGAAGCGTGAGCGGGCGGTGGACAGCGGGATGTAGAGGTTGCTGTCGAGCGGCTGGCCTTCGTTGCCGCCGCCGGACTGGGTGCGCTTCTGTTCGATGCCCCGTTCACGGACGATGCCGATGACCTGGTAGTAGTCGGCGCCGACCTTCACCTGCTGCGTCAACGGGTCGGTCGACGGGAAGAGCCGTTCCGCGAGGCTGGCCGTGATGACCCCGACGTTGTTCATGTAGGTCTCGTCGATGGTGCCAAGGAAGCGGCCACGGACAATTTCGAGATTGTTGATGTCCTGGTAAATGGGGTGGGTGCCGATGATCTGGCAGGGGAAGGCCACCTGTCCGGCGCGCACTTCGTCACGGATGATGCGTGCCGCCAGGACACGGCGGATACCGGGCAAGGTTTCCTGGATGCGGCCGGCGTCCTTGTAGGTGATGCCGTATTCGGTGGCGGAGCCGCGGCTGCTGGATCCGGAAGAGCCGGAGGAGCCTCCGCCCTCGGCGGGTTTGACGCTGCGGATGATGATGTTGGCGCTGCCCTGCTGCTTGATGGCCTGCTGGGCCTCGTAGGAGGCGCCTTCACCGATCGCGAGCATGGCGATGACGCTGCAAACGCCGAAGATGATGCCCAACATCGTGAGGATGGAGCGCATCTTGTGCAGCAGGAGGCTCTTGATGCCCAACTCGACGATCCGGCGGAATGGAACGGTGGCTCTCATCGGCGGTTGACGACCTCGCGGTCGATGGCCCCGTCCTTCATGTGGATGACCCGCTGGGCGCGGTTGGCCACTTCGTCGCCGTGGGTGACCATCACGATGGTCTTTCCGGCGCCATGCAGGCGGTCCATGAGATCAAGGACTTCGGCGCCGGTCTTGGAATCGAGGTTACCAGTCGGCTCGTCGCCGAGGATCATGAGCGGGTCGTTGACCAACGAACGGGCGATGGCCACACGTTGTTGTTGGCCGCCGGAGAGCTGCTTGGGCCGGTGGTCCAGGCGCTGCCCGAGCCCGACGAGTTTTGCGAGGTCCTCACAATGGTTCCAGCATTCGACGAGGTCCTTGCCCTGGTAGAAGAGCGGCACGTGGATGTTCTCGATGACGGTCAGCTGGTCGATGAGGTTGTAGGACTGGAAAATGAAACCGATGCGTTCGCCGCGGACGCTGGAAAGTTCGTCATCGTCTAGGTGGGTCACATCCTTGCCGCCGATGTGATAGGTGCCGTCGGTGGGCCGGTCGAGGCAGCCCAGGATGTTCAGCATCGTGGATTTGCCCGAGCCCGACGGCCCCATGATGGCAACGTAGGATCCTTCCTCGATGTCGAGGTCGACTCCGGCGAGGGCGTGGACTTCCGAGTCGCCCATCTTAAAGACCTTGGTGAGGCCGCGGATGCTGATGATGGCACCGCGGCTCATGGCTGGGGCAAACGCGGACCGCGATCCCGCGAACTGCCGCCGCCGCTGGTCTGGCCCGGTTCGCGCGGCGGGCGATCACGTTTCTTCGAGCTGCCCTCGGGATTGGTTTCAGGAGCGGTCGAATAGGACGGGCGACGGTTGGTCTTCGCTGGTTCGTGGGCGGGCTGCTTGGTCCGGGCGGGTTCGCCATTGGTGCCTTCGGCGTCGCGCTTAAACGCGGGCCGGCCGTTCGTGTCGCCGTCGTCGGAGAAGAGCGATCCGCTCATGTCGACGTTGTCGCTGGCGGATAGGGGCGACAGGAGGACCTGGTCGCCTTCGACCAAGCCGGCCTTGATTTCGATCAGGCGGTCGTTGAAGAGGCCGACCTCGACCGGGACTGGCTCAGTGCTGGAACCCCGCTTCACCAGACAGACCTGTTTCCCGCGCACCGTCGTGACGGCCTGGATCGGGATCGTGAGCGCGGACTGGAGGTTGGTGATGATGATCTCAGCCCGGCCGCTGACGCCGGGCTTGATGTCGGGCAACTGGTCCTCGATCAGCACTTCGGTGGCGTAGACCTTGAGATTGGGGTTCGACCAGCGGCTGCTGGAGTCGGGCAGGACGGCGACCTTGCGGACGCTGCCGCGGAACTGCCGGTCGGGAATCGAGTCGATCGTGATCCACGCGTCGAGTCCCGGCTTGATCTTCTGCACGTGCGATTCATGGACGCGCACTTCGACCATCATCTGCGAGACGTCGGGCAGCTTTATGAGTTCCTGGCGTTGGCGAACGGTCGCACCCTCCTCGATCAGGACGCTGTTGCCGGGGTTCAAACTGGACGCGTAGATGACGAGCCCCTCGTCCGGCGCGAAGATCTTGGTGAGTTCCAGCTGCTGCTTGAGCTGGTCGAGGCGCTCCTTCTGGAGGTTCAAAGTCTTCTGGCGCGAATCAAGGTCGGCGTCGGCCTGGGCCATCTGCGATGCCACACGGGCCTTGAGCCGTTCGAGTTCCTTGGACGCCTGCTCGACGTTTGATTCAAGCAGACGGTGGCGCTTCGGGTAGTCGTATTTGTCGAGCAACCGCAGGTCCTCGGAAGTTTGTCCTACCTCGATTTCCTTCCGCTGGACGGCGAGCTGGTCGGCCTCTAGTTCGGACTTGGTGGCGTAGCCTTTCTTGGCGAGTTCCTGCGTCCAGTTGAGGCGGTCCTTGGCGCGGGCGAGCTCTTCGCCGGCGATCTTGATCTTGGCCGAGACGACGTTGGTCTGCTGCGGGTAGTCGCCTTCCTTGTATTTCTCGAGGTCGGACTTGGCGAACTCCACCTTCAGCTCTGCTTCCTTGATGTTGCTGTCGGCCAGGCTCCGCTGGATGCCGACGGCTTCCTTGGCCTGGACGAAGACGAACTGGCTGTTCTGCAGGGTGACTTCCTGGACGGTGCCCTTTTCGCGGAGATCCGAGGAATCCAGTTCCACGAGAAGGTCGCCCTGTTTCACGGTCGTGCCTTCGGGGACGATGCTGATGATGCGCGCGGTGCCCTCCATCTCGTTGCGGACGCTCTGTTCGCGGACGGACTTGATGGTGCCGCCCTCGACGATAGAGATGAGAAAGTCGGATCTTTTGACGGTGTAGTAGGCAGTGGCCGGCAGTTGATGGCCGCCGAAGCTGCGGAGGATGACGACGAGCAGCAGCAGCGCTGCGGCACCGATGCCGGCGGCTTTGCGCGGGTGCAGCTTCGACCACGCACGCCCCCGGTTGAACAGTTCAACCGCGCGTTGGCGGAGTTCGGCGGGCTTGGGCAGTGATGGGTTCATCGTCTTTCTTCAATTGCCGAACAGCTTGTCCGGCGGGATCACGGCGTCGGGATCCAGTTTGGCCCGGCCCGGAACATCCGAGGCCGATCCGGGAGTCTTCTGGTCGGCCAGCCAGAACTTCTGCGGAGCCGAGTCGAGAACGCCCAGGTCGACCAGAAGGTTGAGCCGCGCCAGATGAAAGTCCACCAGCGCCTGGGTCAGGGCGTTGCGCGCCTGGACCTGCGCCGACGCCGCTTCCAACTGATCGCGGATCTGGGCCCGTCCCGCAAGCAGCAGAAGCCCGACGGACTCCACACGCTTGTCGGCCAGTTCGACGGCGAGCTTCTGGATGTCGAAGTTCTGCCGGGCCTGCTGCACGGCGCGGAGATCCTGCCGGAGCTCGTTCTTGGTGTCGTCGAAGGTCTGGGACAGGGAACGCACCTGGCGTTCGAATGAGACCAGGGCCGAGCGGAAGCTGTTGCGCTCGCGCAGCCGCCAGAAGGGAAGATTGAGCTCAAGGCCCGCGCTGGCCCTGTATTTGTTGATGTCGAAACGATTGTAGTCCTCGTCCGAGGACAGCGAGGCGTTGGCAAGGAAGTTGAGGTCGGCCTTCAGCGCATTGGCCGCGACCTTGATGCGGCGTTTGGAGTCCTCGAAGCGGTCGATCTCGTTGAGGAGGTCGAGTCGCTTGGCGATCGTGAAGGCGAACGCCTCCGCGTCGGACAACCGGATGTCCTCCAACCCGAGCTTCCTCAAGTCCTCGAGATCGGCATCCTCCAGCATCAAATCTTCGCCCAGGGGCAACGCGAGAAGCAGTTTCAAGCGGTCGACGGCGGCGACATAGTTGTCCGCCGTCGAGATGTAGCGGACCTTCGCCCGCAGCTCGTCCTGCCGCGCCTGGTCCACCTGAAACGCGGGCAGACGATCACGGGAGAGGGCTTCGGCACGTTCGCGGGCGAGGACGAGGTTGTTGTAGTTGTTGTATTCGTTGCGGACCGCGTCCTTCTGCTGGAGCAGCCGGAAGTAGGCCGACACGACGTCGACCGCGAACTGCATCTGATACTGCGAGAAGCTCCGGACCTCGTAGACGACGTTTCGCTCGGACTGAGTCAGGCTTTCCGCCGCGATGCTTGCTCCGGCCCCGCGCAGAAGCGGCTGGAACAGGTCGATGGAAACCCGCGAAGCCGCCGAAGGCCGGGGATCGCCGGTGAAGTAGCGGAGAAAGTCGTTCGCGACGGCGATGCCGACGCGCCCGCCGGTCTTGAGGACGTCCGACGCACTGACGCGGCTGTCGATCGTGCCGTAGCGCTCGCCGGAGGAGTCGCGCGTGCCCTGGACCGAACTGGAGCCGAACAGGCGGGGCTTGAAGTCGTCACGGTCGCGCGTGAGTTGCAGCGCGGTCAGGTAGACCGTCTCCTTGCGGAGCTGGTAGCTGCGGTTGTTTTTCACCGCGAGGTCGACGGCGTCGGCAAGGGTGATCTTCCGGCGAACTCCGCCGGAACGTTGGGCGAGCAGTTCGTCGGACTTGATGTCCTCGGGCTTTCGCCCGGAATAGGGCGTGTCGATGGTGAAGGCGTTGGTGGACCCTGTGGCGGCCTTCTGTTTCTCCTGGATGATCCGGTAGGCTTCCTTGTCGGCCGCCTTGCGTTGCTGGGAGCTGGTGCAGCCGGCAAGCGCCAGCATTCCGGCAACGACGACAAACCACGGGAATGCCCGCAGGCGATTCCGGCGGTGCGAAGGGATCCGATGACGTGGGTTTCGTCTCAAAACGGCTTCTCGATTCCGAGGGACTTACGAGCGGGAAGAGACGCCTCGCCGCAGGCTTTTATTCAAGCGGAGGCGGCCGAGGCTTCCGCGCTGGCCGCGTGTCCGGCCGAGGAAAGTTCAAGCGTCAAACCTTCACGGGCGGCTTCGACGATGAGCAGGCTTCCGACCACGCGCACCATTTCCCGGCAGCGATCGACCATGCTCCGGACCCAGGCATCGTCGTGCACCGGGTCATGGTGGAAGATGAACAGGCGTTTCACTCCGGCCTGGATCGCGAGCTCGACGACGTCTTCGTAGCAGCTGTGTCCCCAGCCGACGTGGGAACGGTATTCTTCGGCGTCGTATTGCCCGTCGAAGATGAGGATCTCCGAACCGGCGATGAACTCCCGGAGGCGTTCGTCCTTCTCGGCGGCATAAGCGAGGCCGTTTTGCCCCGCACCCACGTTTTCACGGAAGCGCCGGAAGAGCTCCACATCGGGCAGGTAACTGATCGATCCCGCGCTGGTGAAGAGCCGGTAACCGGTGCAGATGCCGGGATGGTTCAGAAATTCTGCCCGGACCCGGACGAGTCCCACATGGAAATCGAGATCGCCGAGTTCGCGGATCTCGATGTTTCCCGGCATCTCGCGCATGCTGATCGGAAAATACGGGCTCTCCATCTGCGAGAGCAGCGTCCGCTCAAGCCCGCGCCGCGCGCCCTCGAATCCGATGATGCGGACGGTGTTGCTGGGGAAGTAGGCCGGCAAAAAAAACGGGAACCCCTGGATATGGTCCCAGTGCGTGTGCGTGATCAGGATCGTGAAATCGAGCGACTGGCCGGGAAACTCCTTCTCCAACGAATTGCCAAGGGGCCGAATCCCGGTGCCCGCATCGAGGATGATGAGTTGGCCGTCCGCCCGGACTTCCACACAGGACGTGTTGCCGCCGAACTCCACGGTCGACGCGCCCGGAACCGGGACCGATCCACGGA
>JBBRDN010000103.1:0-14481 GCA_038203875.1 Verrucomicrobiota bacterium | reverse complement strand
CAGCGAGGACCCAGGATTTGGGCAACGAGACCGGAGCCCGAGGAACTGGCGGGAGACGAGAACGCGGACTAGCCCGCCAAGTATCTGGGGAAGCAGAACCGCGTGGGCTGCCTGAAGGGCAAACGCCTCTGGGCCGCGTTCGGCAGGAAGGACCACACGCGGGTCAAGGACGTGGAGGTGGACTCGACCACCACAAGGGCCATCCGGTTCTGCCAAACCGAACTCAACACGGCCAAACTCCCGTTCCTCTTCGTCCAGGCCCTCTTCCGCTGGCCCACCGACGATCCCGCCACTCTCAGGCTCGCCTGCGCCGTCCTGAAGAAGTCAGGGGCGGACCTGAAGGAGTTGGGCAGGGTGCTGGGGTGAGAAGTGGATTATCAAATCTTCCGAAACACCTGAGCCAAGCGATCCGCCTGATCACTGATGACATGTAATGCCAACGCATCCACCCGAAGAACTCCTACTCGGATTCCGCATTTGTGTTCATCATTCATTAGATGAAGCTGCCAGCTTGCAAAACTCCACCAATCGGGGGAGTGCCCGTGGATTCGAGTCCCTAAGTTGAGAGGATGTTGCTGGCTAGTTTTGAAGGACACCTTCAGTGAATTTAGAAGAGCAAATTTTACTACTGCGGCTCCATCGGTCCCACCGCCGTCGGAAAGAAGAACTGGCTCTTCGTGGGCGACGCCGGAGCCGGACAAAGAGGAGCCATCCTCTACACCGTGGTCGAAAGCTACAGTCGCAGGGGGATCGATGCCCACGCCTACATCAAGGATGTTTTGACCCGCCTCCCGTCCATGACCAACCACCAGATCCACGAGATCCTCCTCGCCAACTGGGCCAAAACCCGCCGGCCCCTCCAGCAACTCGCGTCATAAACGTCGTAGCGTAACGCTACGACACCTACGCCTTCAACGGGCGCTCCGCGTGACGCTTACGTGCAACCTGCGCAATCAACCGGTGCTCCGCGTGACGCTTATTTTTGCATTCGTAGCCGAGAAACTGTTCCGGCGTCCAAGACCCGCTGGCATCAAGCGTGCCTTGGTCAGTTCACCTTTTTGTGATGACTGGCAAGGAAATGAGGCCGAAAACTATCGCTGCAATCGCCAGCAACAGGAGCAATTTCCACAATTTGATTCGTCTGTTCATATTCATTAACGTTTCCAAGCAGGATCGGCCACTCCATACTCTACGAATGTCGACATCTCATCATCCAAGAAACCGTCGTTCACATCCTCCGAACCTTCCTTAAACAAATCTCTAGCTTGGATAATGTCTCCTGCAGTGAGCCCCCAAGAGCGAAGCATATCAGATTGGATCTGATATGCTTCGTTTTCACTTGGCTTCTCCCGGAAGTCCCACTGATGGGCATGCACTGACTCATGAATGAGAAGTGAAGCTAGAAGGCGCTTATCCAGAAGAAACGCCATCTTTTTTAGGTGAATCACTTTGCCTGCAATCTGACCATACTGCATCGTAACTCCCCACGCATCCTCTCCAGAATCCCCGTCCTTAAATGTCTCATGGACTCGAATTTTTGCTGTTAACGCAGTTCCCTCAGCAAATTTTGCACCGGCCGGCGATCCGCTTTGCTTTGACGAAATAAAATCCCTCGCCTCTTTAATTTTTGACATTTGAAACGGATTCATCGGTCTTCCCCATACGTGATTTTTCGTTGTGACAAATGCTTGATACATCGTTGGAAGACCGATCGCAGTTATGACAACAGCCATTTTCATGCTGACTTGAGTGGATGCCAACCCCATGTGCCCGCTCGGATCGACCCGGTTCACCGGATTGCCCTGGCAATAGAGGTAGATGTTGCCCCACGGGAGCGACGGGGACGGAGGACAGCGAGGACCCAGGATTTGGGCAACGAGACCGGAGCCCGAGGAACTGGCGGGAGACGAGAACGCGGGCTAGCCCGCCAAGTATCTGGGGAAGCAGAACCGCGTGGGCTGCCTGAAGGGCAAACGCATCTGGGCCGCGTTCGGCAGGAAGGAGCACACGCGGGTCAAGGACGTGGAGGTGGACTCGATGTCCACAAGGGCCATCAGGTTCTGCCAAACCGAACTCGGCACCACCAAACTCCCGTTCCTCTTCGTCCGCGCCCTCCAGCTCTGGACCACCGAAGACCCCGCCACTCTCAGGCTCGCCTGCTCCGTGTTCCGTAGGTCAGGGGCGGATCTGAAGGAGTTGGAGAAGGTGCTGGGGTGAAAGTGGCGGACAGCGCTCTGAAGCGGCAAGATGTTTGGGTATTCAGTCTGTCCTAGGCGAACTTTGTTCCGTTCGTAGCCGAGAAGCTGTTCCGGCGTCCAAAATCCGTTGGCATCCCGTGTGCCTTGGTTGACGTGTCGATTTCAATTTGAGTTCAATCAGCGCTTCACTTCTTCCAGTAAGGCAGCATTTACAATCCAGTTTGTCGTGATTATCCTAAAATCGGCCGTTGGGCCACTTTCTATAAACGCCTCGCTAAGAAATACATTTGTGCGGATCGTTGTGCCATAAGTTACATCAACAATTACGAATGTAAGACCTCCGATTCCATTGTCTTTCATCAATCGGTCGACACGCAAGCGCGCGCCCGCAGGAATCACATCGCCAATGCGCACGTTGCCATCTGAAGGCCTATAATCACTTCGGGTAGCATCAAAAAAGATTGGAGGAAGCACATACGTAACTTGGTCTCCAGTGTATAATCCGACTGATGCAAGAGCTATTTTGTCTTTTGTCTTCCAAACAGAGCCGGCGAATGATGCGAAATTGTATCTCTTTTCAGCACTAATATCAGTATCAGGTTTTCGCTTGTAGTTCTTTAGGGCCACTGCATTTGAATCTTCTCCGCATCCTGCCAGAAAGAGCGCGAGCAAGGTCAGAGTAAATGCAGGGGCGTATCCTTTCATAAATTGATTTATTTTCTATTTGGCAGATCTTTTGTGAAGATACTGTGTTCTACTCTCCGATCCCAAGCGCGCGAAGCACAAAATCCATCCCATGCAAGGATATCGCACTGGCCCCAGCATCTTGTGGCGCGGGTCTGATGCGGTAGAGCTGTCCGAAAGCTTCCGGAGAAAAGGTGTTGTTTTGAAGTTCCGTCAGGATTTCGCCGTCAACGCTGTAGTTTACTGTCCGGCTCGAGTATGATGATCCAAGCAAGGTGATCCTTGTTAGCGCATTCAATCCCGCCGAATTAAACGTGACGGCAGGCCTGTTCGCTGCGAGCGCCGCAGCACTTGCGAGACCACCGCCGAGCGAGTGTCCCGTCATGCATAGCTCCGCGCCGCCAACGGCTTGGTTTACTTCCTCCGCCAAAGCGACAGCCTGGTCATACTGAGTGGAGAAGCTCAGGCCAAGTCCGCTTTGTAGAATGTTGGCAGGCCAGTCTGCAAGTCCGGGCTCAGTTCCACGGAACGCCAATACATAGGCATTTCTGGTCGAATTCTTGTAGAGCCTAGAAAAGAACGGTCCCTCTTTGAATTTAGAAGACTGTAGCCCCAGTTCGGCAAGGTTCGCAGGTTGCCAATCCCCAACACCTGATGACGTATCACTATAAACGTTTTTGCTTAATCTCGCGAGTTGTTGGTGAAAACCTGAGACTGAGTCTTTGCCAATGTATTGCGTCGGGAAGAGTGCGTGCTTAATCGCTTTGTAACGACTCACCACTACTGCCGCATGCATTGCCTCGACTGCCACACCGATGGAAACGCTCTTGAGAGTTTCGATAAGCGTCATATGCCCGCTCGGGTCCGTCCCGTTCACGGGATTTCCGTGTGCATAGAGGTATTTGTGGAGGGAGAGCGGGTCGGACTGGTTGCCTTCGTAGGAATCCATGGTCCAGAACCGGCCGTATTCCGGGGCGTAGTATCTGGCCCGCAGGTAGTAGAGGCCGAGATCCGCGTCCCATTCCTCCCCGGCGTAGCGGAAGCGCTCGGCGATGTAGCTCACGGTCGCCGACGCGGTGAGCCGCCCGTAGGCGTCGTAGTAGAACTGGCTGTCGATGGCGACGGAGCCGGTGTTGTTGTCGGTGGTGAACCGGACGGAGCCAAGGGCGTCGTAGCCATAGTAGCGGACAGAGCCCGTGATGAGGGTGTCGACGGCCCCGGCGATGCGTTGGAGGCCGTAGACCCAATAACCCGAAACGGTCGTGGCCAAGCTGGTGATCTTGGTTTCCTGGATGACCTGGGGCCAGCCGGTGGGGTTACGGTCGTCGAGTGGCAACGCGACTCGGCCCACCTTGCTTCCGTGTCATCCGGGTGATCTGTGGGTGTTCATCGTGGAGGCTGCTTGAATCGCCCCGGTGGGTCTGAAAGTTTGCCGCCCATGAAGATCGTCAAGACGGCCGCCGCCATGCAGAAGCTTGCCCTCACGTGGCGACGTGAAGGCCGGAAGGTCGGGTTCGTCCCTACGATGGGTTACCTGCATGCCGGGCATATCAGCCTGGTGAAGGACGCCCGGAAGCGCGTCGGTCCGAAGGGCATCGTGGTCGTCAGCATCTACGTGAACCCGACGCAGTTCGCGCCCACGGAAGACCTGTCGCGTTACCCGAGGGATTTTGCCGGCGATCGACGGCAGTGCGCCGAGGCTGGGGCCGACGTGATCTTTTTCCCGACCGATGCCGAGATGTATCCCGGCAAAGATGAAGGGCGCTTCAGCACCTACGTGGTCGAGGACCGGCTGTCGCTTGGCATGGAGGGCGGAACGCGGCCCACCCATTTCAAGGGTGTCACCACGATCGTCGCGAAACTCTTCAACCTCGTCCTTCCCGACATCGCGATATTCGGAGCAAAGGATTGGCAACAGGCGGCCGTCATCCGCCGAATGGCCGTGGATCTGAACTTCCCGCTCAAGGTCATCGTGCGTCCGACGGTGCGCGAGAAGGACGGCTTGGCCATGAGCTCACGGAACAAATACCTCTCTCCGGAAGACCGCGAACTGGCGACCGTCCTGCTTCGGGCCATCTCGGCGGCCAAAGCCGCGGTGATTCTCAAGGCGGCTTCCGCCAAAGCGCTGAAGAGTTCGACCGAAGCGCTGATCAGCGGACAGTCCTCCGGAAGGCTGGACTACGTGGAGTTCTTCCATCCGGAGACGCTCCAGCCGGTTGAACTGGTCGCGCCGGGTTCGCAGATGGCCTTGGTCGTCTATTTCGGGAGGACCCGGCTGATCGACAACGCCGCGCTCTGACCAGCATCTCCCCGCTTGAACCGCGGAACGATCGGGTCTCTCTTCGGGATCACACATGGCCTCGTTTGATTTTCTTGTGCTCGGCAGCGGCATCGCCGGGTTGTCCTTTGCCCTGAAGGTCGCGCCGCACGGGCGGGTCGCGATCATCACGAAGAAGCGCAGCGCGGACTCGAACACCAACTGGGCCCAGGGCGGCATCGCCGCGGTCACGAGCAAGGAGGACTCCTTCGAGGCGCACGTGCAGGACACGTTGATCGCCGGAGCCGGGCTTTGCCGCGAGGCCGTCGTCCGGTCGATCATCGGGGAAGGCCCGGAACGGATCCACGAATTGATCGCGCTGGGAATGAAGTTCTCCGAGCGCGAGATCAACGGCACCCGCGAGCTGGATCTGGGCAAGGAAGGAGGCCACTCGAAGCGCCGCATCCTCCACGCGAAGGACATGACCGGCCGTGAAATCGAGGCGGCGTTGCTCCAGGCCGTGGCGTCGCAGCCGAACATCGTGATGCTGGAAAACCATTTCGCGATCGATCTCGTGACGACGCGGAAACTGGGAAGGGCGGGGGATGACCGTTGTGTCGGTGTCTATGTGCTCGATGCGAAAACTGGAGAAGTGGAGGCGTATTCGGCACCGTCGGTCGTCCTGGCCACGGGTGGCTGCGGCAAGGTCTATCTCTACACGACGAACCCGGACATCGCGACCGGCGACGGTGTGGCGATGGCCTACCGGGCGGGCGCGGCCATCGCGAACATGGAGTTCATCCAGTTCCATCCCACGTGCCTTTTTGATCGTCGCGCGAAGTCGTTCCTCATCAGCGAAGCCGTCCGTGGCGAAGGCGCCCGCCTGTTGGGCGCGGACAAACGTCCGTTCATGGACCGCTACGATCCGCGGCTGGAACTGGCTCCGCGCGATGTGGTCGCCCGCGCCATCGACAGCGAGATGAAGCGCACCGGCGCCGACCATGTGTGGCTCGACATCACCCACAAGCCGGCCCGGTTCATCATCGACCGCTTCCCGATGATCTACGAAACGTGCCTGCGTTACGGCTACGACATGACGAAGGATCCGATCCCCGTGGTGCCGGCGGCGCACTACCAGTGCGGCGGCGTGCAGACCAACGTCGACGGGGAAACCAACCTTCCCGGCCTCTACGCCATCGGCGAAGTGGCCTGCACGGGCCTTCACGGCGCGAACCGCCTGGCCAGCAATTCACTGCTCGAAGGCCTCGTCTGCGCGCATCGCGCCGCTGAGAAGATCCTGGGTTCACCCGGATCGAACGACCTCCCGACGATTCCAGCCTGGCAGTCGGGCAAGGCCAGCGACGCGGACGAGATGGTCGTCGTCTCCCACAACTGGGACGAGATCCGCCGGCTCATGTGGGACTACGTGGGCATTGTCCGGACGAACAAACGCCTGCAAAGGGCGGCCACGCGTATCGCGAACCTGCAGGAGGAGATCCAGGAGTATTACTGGGACTTCAAGGTGACGACCGACCTGCTTGAACTCCGCAACATCGCCACGGCCGCCGAGTTGATCGTGAGCTGCGCGCTGCAGCGGCCCGAGAGCCGGGGGCTGCACTACAATCTCGACTGGCCTGATGCGGACACCGCCTGGGCCCAGCGCGACAGCCTTGTCCGGCGCGGGCTCGCGTAGGCCATCGACGCAAGGGCGGATGTTGACAAGACCGCTTCGTTCGATAGTTTCGCGGCCTCTTTTTAGGAAATAGATATGCCCAATACCAAGTCAGCTAAGCGCCGGGTTCGTAGCAGTGAGCGGAAACGTGTCCGCAATGTCGCCGACAGGAGCAAGGTGAAGACGCTCGAGAAGAGCTACCTGGCCGCCGTGAAGTCCGGCAAGAAGGACGCGGCCGCGACCGCCCTCCAGGCCGTGGTGTCCGCGATGGACAAGGCCGCAAAGAAGGGCGTGCTCAAGAAGGGCACCGTGGACCGCAAGAAGTCCCGCCTCGCCATCAAGCTGAACAAGGTCGCCGCCTAAGCGGCCCGGCTCCCAGATTCTAAACATGAAGGCCGGAGGATGATTCCTCCGGCCTTCGTCTTCTTTTGTCCGGAGAGCTACTGCGTCGGCGCCAGCAAGGAGACCTTTTTCCAGTCGGGATCGGTTTTCGAGGAAGACAGGCCGGCGGCTGGGTTGGATGCGGGATTGGTTCTCTGGACCCTGGTGTCGTCGTTGGCGAACTGATTGTTGTATTTGACCACATCGCCCTTGAACGTCACCAGGGCGGCGCTGCCGTCGAAAAGTCCTGCGATGGCGCCGTTGTGGCGGCTGGCCGGGAGGTTCCAAAACTCGGCGGGACCGGTAGGTTCGTTGATGCCGATGGCTCCGTTGTCGATGCTGACCGCGTTCTCCTCGAGAAAGACGGCCACGGATGATGGCTGCCGCACTTCGCTCTCGCGGATGTAGCCCTTGAATCCCGGGATCGGACCGAACGCGGTCGGGCACCCCAGCCAGACCGAAATCGAATAGCTGCGGTTGTGGGCGAAGCGCCCCGTGCCGAGCCCGCGGACCACCGCCTTCGAGCTGGGACACCGGTAGATGTCCGTGCTCGAGTTGTAGCGGAAGAGGATCCCGTCCTTCACATCGTTGGTGTAGTTGACGCTCCACTGCTGGACGTTGCCCTTGATCCACGAATTTGGGGTGGCCGAAGTGCCGTTGACATTGTTGTCGAGCAGCGCGCCCCCGTTGTCGTCGGCGTAGAGCTTGTAGCAGATCATGAGCTGCTTCGTGTTGTTCAGGCAGGCGGTTGTCAGGCCCTTGGCCTTGGCCCGGCTGAGCGCGGGCAGAAGCATGCCGGCAAGGATCGCGATGATGGCGATGACCACGAGAAGCTCGATCAGGGTGAAGGCCTCGGGCCGTTGGTTCGCCTGGGGGCTTCGAAGGTGGTTTTTCGCTGGCGGTCGCAGACTCATCTGGAGCGTAGTATAGCTGAGGCGTGGATGTGTCGAGCGACTGTGGTCGTTTTGGGCCTAAAGTGCAGTTGTTCGCCGCGTCGGACTGTCTAGCGTGCGGAACGACAATTTTCTCCCAGCCCCAATCTCTCCATATGATCAACCCTAAGAATCTTGCCTCGTCGCCCCGTCGCCTCGGGCCTATCGCCTTTGCCGCCGCGTTTCTCGGGCTGTCCCTTGCTGCGGGTGCGCAGCAGCTCTCCAATGTCTGGAAGGTCGCGGCTGGAAGCCGTCCTTACATCCTCGCGGCCTCGGATGGTCAGCGGGGCGTCGGCGCGAGCCCGGTTTCGGGCAATGTGATCGTCGTCAGCCGTGTCGCTGCGACCAACGCGGTATATGTCCTCGACGGAGCGACTGGCGCCGATGTCGGCATCCTCAATCCGGTCGATCCGATCTCCGGCGTCTCGCTGATCTCGGGCGGCACTTTCGTGGTCAACGGGGCCGGAGTGGCCGACGACGGGGCCGTCTACGTGGGGAACCTGACCACATCGACTGTGACCCCCAATCTCCGCATCTATCGTTGGTCGACCGACTCGGTGGATCCGACCAACACGCCTGTGCTGGCGTTTGGCGGCGATCCCGCTTCAGGAACCAATTCCATTCGTTGGGGCGATGCGCTGGCTGTGCGCGGTTCCGGAACGAACACCGAGATTCTTGTCACTTCCGCGCTGCGTTTCGTGACGCTGCTCCGCACGGCGGATGGAACCAACTTCACGCCCACGTTCCTGACGATCACCAACATCGCATCGGGAAATCCCATGCAGCGTGGCGTGGCCTGGGCCGACGGGAATTCATTCTGGGGCAAAGACTCCGGTGCGAGCGCGCCCCTGCGTCGGCTCCGCTACGATCTCGCGACGCGCAATGCCTGGGTGGAGCGGACGATCGCGACGACGGCATTCCCGGCGGACATCACGTCATTGGGTTATCTTCCGACCAACGGATTGCTGGCGGGCATGCTGTATTCCGCAGCCAATGCCCCGGTTGGAATCCGGCTGTTCGACGCCTCCTACTACAACGCGGCGCTTGATCCGATCTCCTTCGCCGGAACGAACAGCCTCTCCAGCTCCAACGTGAACGGAAACCGAGTTGGCTCGATCAGTTTTTATGGAACCAACCGGGTCGTCTACCTGAGCGCCAATAATGGTCTGGCGATGGACCACATCCTCTATCCGTCCGGCAGCGTGCCACCGGCGATTTCAACTCAGCCTGCGTCGACTGCGGTGTATGCCGGAGCGTCCAACGTCCTCTTCACAGTGGGCGTGAGCGGTGTTCCTCCGTTCGGGTATCGATGGTTTTTCCAATCGAACCTCATTTCCAACGCGACCAACTCGTCCTACACGGTTCCGCTGGCGGTCGACGCCGCGGCTGGCGCCTACCATGTGGTCGTAACCAACCTTGGCGGGTCGGTCACCAGCGTCGTCGCCAACCTCACACTGCTGCCGACGCTCAACTCCTCGTTGTCTTCGGTGGCGTGGGAAGCGCCCGCCGGTTCGAGGCCCTATCTGTCCGCTTCCGACAGTTCCCAACGAAGCCTCGCCTTCAATCCGGCGACCTTGAATCTGCTTGTCGTCTCCAGGGCCCAGACCAACGCCGTCATCGTGTTGGATGCGCTCACCGGGGCGGAGAAGCACGGACTCGTGATCGACGCCTCCGTCGTTTCGGGCGGCACCTTCGCCCTTAACCAGATCGCCGTGACGGATGACGGCGTTGTCTTGGGCGCCAATCTCACCACCGCCGCCGCCAGCCCGCTGTTCAACATCTACCGCTGGGACAACGACGGTCCCGCCACGGCTCCCCTCCTGGTCGGCCAGCACGACCCCGGCGCGCCCACGGGCATTCCGGTGGATCAGGCCCAGGCGAACATCCGCTGGGGTGATGCCATGGCGGTTCGTGGAGCCTACTCCAACTCGACGGTCGAAGTGATTCTGGCTCCGTCGACCGGAACCAACATTGCGATTCTTCGTGTCGATGGCAGTGGCTTCTTCTCCGCCGACCCTTCGGTGAATTCCCTGGTGCGGGTCTATGGAGCGCCCTCTGGCTTCGCTCATCTGGGAATCGCATGGGCCCCTGGAACGAATGCCTTCTGGGCGAAGGGTTCCGGCAGCCTGCTCCGTCTCGTCGAGTATGACTTCCTCGCTCGCACGGGTGTCGTGGTCCGCTCCTATCCGACCACATCGCCGCTCAGCGTGCCTCTTGCTTCAAGCGGCCCTTCGTATCATCCGGGGCTCAAGCTGCTGGGTGTCGTCGCGAACCAGGCTCCGGACAATGCCCGTCTCTACGACGTGTCGGATCTCGATCTCGGACCGGTCCTTCGCGACCAGAAGCTTTTCGGCACCGACAATCCGAACATCAACAACACGACGGCCAGCGCCTTCGGTGCCGGCAAATTTTTCGCCTTGAGCTCCAACAACGGCCTCATCGCGATGAACCTCAACAGCGCCTTCAATCCCGGCGTGCCGGTCTTCTCCCTCACCAACCAGTTCGCGGTCACCACCAACCTCGCTGCGACCAACAACTCGGTCATCGTCCACTGGCCCAGCACTCCGGGCCGCGTTTATCGGCTGGAATCGAAGGATGATCTTTCTGTCTCGAACTGGACCACGCAGGTCGACCTTTCGGCGCCGGCAGTCACGACGATCGTCACCAACATCGTCGACGGCGTGACCAATCGGGTATTTCGCGTGCGCGCGCTTTGATCGGGATGCGGGCCCTTGCTCCACGGCGGCTTCCGCGAGGTCGGAGGCCCCGTTCCTACTTTCGTCGACTTTCGCTACGTCCGATCTATGGCACCTTTTGCCTGGATCGGTGAAAGAGAATCAAATCACAGCCATGAAGACGGAATCCGTGAGACGAGGACTTGGGTCAACGACGGCCTTCACCCTGATCGAACTGCTTGTGGTCCTCGCCATCATCGCGATCCTTGCCGGGATGCTGCTCCCGGCGCTTTCGAAAGCGAAAGCACGGGCGGAGCAGGCGGCCTGCATGAATAATCTCCGGCAGTTGGGGCAGGCCTGGCAGCTCTACAACAACGACAACGGCGGCCGCGTCGTTCGGAGCCATCCAGTCGAAGCCCCCAACGTGTGGATCAACGGGCGCATGGACATCGCCCTGGAATCGACGAACACCGCCTTCATCGCGAGCGGTCTCCTCTTCCGCTACAACGACAGCGTGCCGATCTACAAATGTCCGGCCGACCGCACGATCCGGCCCGGGTTTCCTGCCCCCGGCACCGTCCGGAGCTATGCCATCAACTCCTGGGTCGGCGGCCGCGCGTTGGGCGGCGGGAACAACGCCGATTTCTTGGTCATGGATCGCGACACGGACATCCGGAACCCGACACGCACCTGGGTGCTGATCGACGAACACGAGAAGAGCATCAACGACGGATGGTTCGCTGTGGACATGAGCGGCACTCGCGGAGTGCTGGATTTTCCTGCCACCCGCCACGGCAATTCGTTCAGTCTCGTCTTCGCAGATTCCCATGCCGAACCCTTCAAGTTGAATGACACCCGCATGCGCACTTGGAACCCGACCTGGGGAAGCGCCCCCGCGGTCTCCGCTCTGGCGAACCGTGACTGGACGAATCTTACGGCCGTCACGACCGTCAAGAGGTGACGTGTCCGCCCATTCGACTTTCAAAATCATCATTCTAAAACTGCAGTTCCTCATGGCGACGTTCGCCGGGGCCTGCGGATTTCTCCTTTCTACCGCTTTCATCGTCCAGGCCGCCGATGACGGGATGTTCGCCCGCGAAGTCGCGCCGGTCCTTATCCGCAAATGCCTCGTCTGCCACAACGAGGAGAAGTCCAAAGGCGGCTACCGGCTCGACGACACCTGGGCCCTCCTCAAGGCGGGTGATTCCGATAAGCCGCCCGTCGTGGCGGGCAAACCGGAGTCGAGCCCGCTCTTCTCGCTGCTGATCCATCCAGATGCCGATGAGCGGATGCCACAGAAGGACGAGCCGTTGCCCAAGGCGGACGTCGACGCCTTCCGTCGATGGATCGCCGCCGGGGCGGTTCTTCCTGAACAGCCGATCCGGCTGGCCACGCTCGTTCCACGGGTCCACGCCGCGCCTCCCGGCGGTTACCGTCGGGCCAACCCGGCCAACGCCATTGCTGTCACGCCCGATGGAAACCAGCTCGCGTCGGGTGGGATCAATGAGGTTCTCCTGTGGGATTCAGCCGGGACTGGTCTGCTCGGTCGGATGACCAATCTGCCTCCGCAGATCCAGGGCCTGGACTTCTCGCCCGATGGTTCGTGGCTGGCGGTGGCGGGCGGTTTATCCGGGCAGTTCGGCGAGGCCGTCGTGCAGAAACCCTCGGATCCAGGTTCCCGCAAGATGCTCGCAAGCCTCAAGGATCTTGCCCTGGACGTGCGCTTCAGTCCGGATGGCCGGCTTCTCGCCGTGTCGGGCGCCGACAATTCCGTCCGGCTTTTCTCCACTGTGGACTGGAAGCAGGCCCGCGTTCTCCAGTCGCATGCCGATTGGGTTCTCTCCGCTGCGTTCAGTGCCGACAGCAAGCATCTCGTCACCGCAAGCCTCGACAAGACTGTGCGTGTCTCGAATGTGGAGGACGGCCAGGTCGAAGCCACCTACATGAACCACGGCGCACCGGTGTTTGCCGCCGCATTCAGCGCCGACGGCAAGCTTGTGCTCAGTGGAGGCCGCGATCGCGCCGTCCATGGCTGGCGTGTCAGCGACGGGAAGGAACAGTTTCGTCTGAAGGAACCGGAAGGCGATATCCAGCGTCTGCTCGTCCGGAGCAACGACCTGTTCGTCGCTTCTGCGGACAAGCTCGTCCGCCAATACCGCGTCGACACCAAGGCGCTCGTCCGGACGTTCCAGGGCCATCGTGATTGGGTGCAAAGTCTGGCTGTGCCGAAGGCTGGCAGCCTCATGTTCAGCGGCGGCTTTGACGGGGAAATCCGCGTTTGGAAGCTGGTAAACGGGGAACTGGAACGCCGCTTCGTCTCGACGCCCGGTTTCGAGCAGGCGAAGAAGTGAATCCAACCGCCATTACGCGTTGAGGCGTGTTTCAACCTCTCTTCGAACATGGTGCCGGTGGCGGGACTCGAACCCGGAAACTGTTGCGCTTCGTTTCGTGTAGATGACTGGCAAACAGCGTTTTGCGGAACTTGTCTCCGAAGCTTCCCGAATCGAAATGCTCTCTAAACGCAGTTTTTTGTCAGTAACTGTCAGTAAGATCCGGCTCGTCCGAGTCCGCTTTCACCGCCCCTCCCGCACCCGTCTCAACTCCTCGGTGCAGTCGTGCATGGCCTGGGAGTTGCGGTCGAGGCAGACGGCGAGCTTCAGGGCCGTGTCGTTCTGCGCGCCGAGGATTTTCGTCAGCGCCTCCTCATGTTCGAGGTGGGACTGCCTGAGGTCGGCGATCACCAGTTCGAGCCGGCGCACCAGCCACCAGATCACGCGGCCGCAGCCGGCCAGCAGCAGGCAGAACGCGGCGAGGAAGAGCCAGCGGTCGTTCATGCCGGCGGCATGGTCCACGGCGGTCAGGAACGGTTCGGTGGTCGAAAGCAGGTTCGTCATGGGGGATCACGCCCGTTCCAGCCGCACCATCGCGGCCTTCTTCAACGGCGCGCCGAAGCGGCAGAGCAGCGAGGCCACCACGGCGGTGAGGATCTGCCGGCGGTCGCGCTTCGAATAGACGATCTGCGACTGGTCGGCGTTGGTCTGGACGGAAATGCCTTCGCCGGGCGGGGCCGAAGTGCGGTCGAGCACCAGAAGCTCCCGGGCCAGTTCGCAGGTGGCCGCGGCCACGCCCCATGGCACCGCGTTCGACGGGAGGACATCCCCGCCGTCCCTGTCCGGGCAACCCTCCCGCGGCCATTGCAGCGCCTGCGTGGTCGTGCGGCGGGTGCCGTTGAAGACGAACTCCCCGTCGACCAGCCGCGTGGCCATGGCGAGCGCCTTCTCCTTGTTCGGCGTGGACGCTCCGGTCCAGGCCGTGGCGTAGAGATGCGCCTCGTGATACGCGTCGGCGTTCGCCACCGACGCATAGCTGTTCGCGTCGGCCCGGCCCGTGCCGTCTTCGATGACCAGGACCAGCGCCATGGATCACCTTTTGCCCGGCAGCCGGGGCACCGGCTGCTTGACCCGCAGCGTCTCCAGCTGGGCGGCGGAAAGCTCCTCGCCCGCGATCTGGCCCGCCTTCCACGCGGCGATGATGCGCCGGCTCCAGAGCCCCGTGACGGCGATGCGTCCATCGCCCAACGCCGTGGGCGCGACCGTGCCCGGGAACGTGGCCGCGCGCGTCCGCGTGCGTTCCGTGTCGTCGTGGTGCGTCAACATCGCGGGCAACCGCTTCAACCCGTCCT
>JBBRDN010000102.1:0-14526 GCA_038203875.1 Verrucomicrobiota bacterium | reverse complement strand
CGAGTCGCGATGGCGACCTTGCGGGACGCGAGCCATTGGGCCGGTTGTCGCGAGCCGATTGGTTTGGACGTGGTCATGGAACATCTCGGCACCGTGCTCTCCGAGGATCGACGCGGTAGCGGCTTCCTCCATGGGGGTGTGACGATCTGTGGTCTGAAGCCGATGCGGAGCATTCCCTTCAAGGCGGTCTGCCTCCTCGGAATGAACCAGGGCGTGTTCCCGAGGCAGTCCACGCCGTTGGCGTTCGACCTTGCCGCCCGTCGCCGCCGCGCTGGTGACAGTTCATCGCGCGACGATGACCGGCATCTCTTCCTGGAGACGGTCCTGTCGGCGCGGGAGCGCATCCACATCAGCTATGTCGGCCAGTCCCAGCGGGACGGTAAGGACATCCCGCCGAGCGTTGTCATCAGCGAACTGCTGGATCATCTCGATCACGAATACGAAGCGACGGCCGACGAGCCTTTGAGCCGCGAGTTGGTCGTGAAGCACCGGTTGCAGGCCTTCTGTCCGGATTACTTCAGCGACGGGAAGCTCTTCAGCTTCTCCTCCGCCAACCAAGAGGCCGCGCAAGCCCTGGTTCGCCGTCGGGTGGTTCCAAAGGCCACCTTGTCCGGAACCGCTGGATGCGAGGCATCGAAGGAGCTTTTGGATCTCTCGACGATCATCCGATTCTTCAGAAATCCCGCTCGGCATTTTGCGGAGAAGAAGCTGTCGATGCGCTTCAGCCGCGCTGAGGAATCGCTGCTCGAAGAAGAGCTTTTCAGCGTGGGGCGACGTGAGAACCATGGGTTGGTCGAGGCGGGCGTCGCCGCGTTGAGATCAGGGCGTGATGCCGGCTCCGTGCTCGCTTTGCAGGGTGCGGCGGGTCGATTGCCGATGGGGCCGCTCTTTTCGCCCGAGTTGAGCCGGATCGAACGGGAGACGCGTGGGTTCTGGAGTCGCTGCGAGCCGAATTTCCGTCCTGCAGTGAGACGGGTCAGTGGGGAGATTGTCTGCGACACCGGCGCGATCTTGAGCGGCAGCGTCGAGGTCTTCGGGAACACGGTAGTCGTCGCGAGATACTCCAAGCTCGGGTCGCGCCCCGACTACCTGCTTGCGGCGTGGATCGAACTGTTGTTCGCCGCAAATTCGGATGCCTCCATCCAAAAAGCGGTCGTCATTGGTCGCGACGAGACACTGGTGCTACGCGTTCCGGATCAACCGGAAGCCGTGTTGAGCGAACTGCTCGAGATTTACCGGCTCGGCCAACACTCGGTTCTTCCGTTCGCCTGCAAGTCATCCTTCGCTTTCGCGACCAAGATGTTGGGCAAGGTCAGGGACGAATCGCAACGCGAGCGGCTCTGCATCAACGCGGCGAGGAGTGTCTGGAGCCCGAGCCAGCCGAACGACGATGCCCCGGCGCCCGAGTCCGAGGACGAGGCGATGCAGCTCGCGTTTGCGGGCGTGGACTTGCCGGCTTTGCCCGAGTTTGCCGTCGTGGGCCTCAAGGTTTTCAAACCGCTCCTGACGAACATGGAGGAAGAGTCATGAATCGGTTCGACCTGCTTACCGATCCGCTGTCGCGCGGGGTCGCCGTCGTTGAAGCCAGCGCCGGCACGGGCAAGACCTATACTCTGGCCGGGCTGGTTCTCCGGATGCTGCTTGAACCTTCCGGCGGGTCCGCACCTCTGGGCATCGAGCAGATCTTGGTCGTTACCTACACGAACGCGGCGACGGATGAACTTCGGGAGCGAATCCGTTCGCGGCTCCGATCGGCGCTCGAAGCCTTCGAAACGGGTGCCCCGTGTGATCCGCTTGAGGCCACCTTGCTGGCTCGTTTCGCGGGCGATGAAGCGACGGCGGAATCGATCCGGAGATTGCAGGACGCACTGACGCTGTTCGATCAGGCTGCGATTTTCACCATTCACGGGTTTTGCCAGCGGGTCCTAAATGAGCGGGCTTTCGAGACGGGCGGGCTGTTCGATGCCGCGTTGGCAACGGACACTTCGGAGTTGGTGCGTCAAGCGGCGCTTGATTTCATCCGCGCCGAAGTTGCCGGAGCGACGCCCGAGTTGATCGCCTGCGGATTGGTCGAATTGCTGACGCCGGAGTTGTTGTTGAAGGCGGCCCGGGCGGTTCAGGCGCACGTTGAGTTCGATACGGAACCATTAGCCGATGATGGAGCGGGACTCGAGGCAGTGCGGCGGCGTCGAGAGTTGCTCGATTTTTGGAGCGCCCATCGGGAAACGGTGCTGTCGCTGTTTGGAGGAGGGCGAAAGAACGCGTGGTTCAACACGCCCTACAACAAGGACGACTATCGCGACCAGGTAGTCGCCGTCTTCGACCGATTGCTCGCCGCAGAGTCGTGGAGTTCCGATTTGGTGGATGATCTCGGAGAGCTCTCGTGGACCAAGGTCGAGGAGTGCTTGGGCAAGGGGAAAGCCGCGCCGGACAGGAAGTTCTTTTCGCTGGTAGAAGATTTCCTCAAAGCGAGGGCGGGCTTGGGACGTTCATTGCAGTCGGCGTTCGTGACTAGCCTGAAGGACGACCTTGCGATTCGGCAGCGGCGCTCAAAGACCCAGACGTTCGACGATCTGCTGCGACGAACTGATGCCGCGCTGACGGGAGCATCGGGTGGTCAACTCGCTGTGACGCTTGGACGAACCTATCGAGCGGCGTTGATCGACGAGTTCCAGGACACAGATCTCCTACAGTGGCGAATCTTCCGGACGCTGTTCTCTGATAGCCAGGGCGACCATCGGCTGCGGCTGATCGGCGATCCGAAGCAGGCGATCTACGGTTTCCGGGGAGCCGATGTCGCGACCTACATCACCGCCCGCGCGTCTGTTCCGGCGGACAGCCGGCGGACTTTGGGCACGAACTGGCGTTCCGAGACCGGTCTGGTATCGGCCGTGAACCGGTTCTTCGGATCCCACGCGTCTCCATTCGCGAATGAGGCGATCGCGTTCGAACCCGTCGACGCGTCAGCTCGCGCCGATGAAAAGGCTTTGGTTGATCCTTCGGGGGCTGCGCCGTTTGAAGTATGGGTTGTCGGGGAGGATGACGACGAGGTTGGGCTCTCCAAGGAGTCAGCCGGCCGTCAGGCCCAGGAAGCGATGCTCGCCGAGATCGAACGTTTGCTGGGGGATCCATCTGTGCAAATCGGTGGCCAACGTGTGCGGCCACGCGACATCGCGATCCTGGTTCCACAGAACTACCAGGCCATCGCGATGCAGGTCGAACTGCGTTCCCGCGGCATTCCTAGTGTGTTGCAGGCGGCTGAAAGCGTCTTTGCGTCCGAGGAAGTGACGACGCTGAAGCGCCTGATTTCCGCGTTGGAGGCACCGCATTCCGACGGGCGGCTCCGGCTTCTTCTGGCCACGCCCGCGATGGGTTTCGTGGTGGAATATTTTCTGAAGATGGATACCGACACGGGCTTCGGGGCGGCGGTGTCGGAAAGTTTCAGCCGTCATGTGAAACGTTGGCAGACGAGCGGGTTCGCCGCCGCGTTCCGAAGTTGGCTCGACGGGGAAGGCGTCCGAGGCCGAATGATGTCGCTGCCCGACGGTGAACGACGCCTCACGAACCTGCTTCACCTTGGAGAGCTTCTGCAGGCGGCGGAACAGGACGGGCGCAGTGGCTCCGGCCTGTTGCGATGGTTGACCGAACAGCGTGAAGCGAGCGGACGGGCGTCGGAGGAGTCCGAGATGCGGTTGGAAAGCGATGACAGCGCGGTGCGATTGGTCACGGTGCACAAGAGCAAAGGACTGGAGTATCCGATCGTCTTCTGCGCGTTCCTTTGGCGGAGCGTCGAGCCATCAAGGAATCGGCAGAAGGATCCATTGGTCGTGCGGCGGTCAGGCAAAGCACCCTTGATCGACTTGAACGGCTACGAGGCTTCCACGCGTAGGGCTGCAGCTGATGCCGAAACTCTGCAGGAGCATCTGCGGCTGCTCTACGTTGCGCTCACCCGCGCCAAGAACCGGTGCTATCTGCTGACAGGCCCGGTAAACGGCATCGAGTCATCGGCTCTTGGTTGGTTTCTTCATGGTCGAGCGAGCTCCGGGGTGTCGGCGGATTGGGAGGCCCTGAGGGGACGGCTGGCCACGATGCCCCGCGCGGTGATGACCCGGGAACTGCAGGAGTTCGCAGCGGGTTCAGGAGGAGCGATCCGGGTGTTTGACCGGCTTCCGCTTGTTTCGGATGAAGGCGGCCGCTGGAACCAGCGAGCCGAGCAGGTCGGCGCCGCACAGATTTTCCGGCGGACCGGTTTCGATGCATGGGGAATCCAGAGCTACTCCGGGCTCATCGCCGGTGCGGCGGATGAAGCGCCTGATCGTGATGCGATCGAGTTGGTGTCGGCTTCGGCGGAAGATGGTGTGGCCGACGAATTCGCCAAGCTGCCGCGCGGGACGGGTCTCGGGACGTGCATCCATGAGATCCTGGAGAGCATCGATTTCACGGAAGGGCCTGATGCTTGGGCGGCCGTCGTGGATACAAAACTTTCGGTGCATCGCCTCGATCCTACGACATGGAACACGACCGTGCTTTGCCTGCTGGGCCGACTCGTGGCCTCCAGGTTGCGTTCGATCGACGGGGAGTTTTCGTTGTCGAAGATTTCCCCGGCTCAGCGAATCAACGAACTGGAATTTTTCTTGCCGACAAAAGGGTTCAGCGTTCCAGCGCTGCAACGTGTATTTGCCAAGCACACCTCCTCCGTGCCGGTGAAGGACTGGCCAAGCCGGGTGGGGGACCTGGGATTCGGGGAGAGCGACGGATTCCTTCATGGCTACGTCGACGCGGTGATCGAGCATGGTGGCCGGTTCTATCTCATCGATTGGAAAACCAACTGGCTCGGAGCGAACGCCGGAGCCTACGACGCGGACACTATTGGCAAAGCCATGCGAGGGGGATTCTACGTGCTCCAGTATCACCTCTATGCCGTCGCGTTGCGGAGGTTTCTCCGGCTCCGCTTGGCTCGCCAGGACGTCGACGAATTCTGGGGCGGTGTGTTCTACTCGTTCCTCCGTGGCGTCGAGCCCGCCGTTCCAGGTCAGGGTTGGTTCTTCGATCGGCCGGGTGACGATATTCTGGACGCTATCGAGAATGCGCTCGAACAGGGAGGGCAACCGTGAAGGCGGGAGCTGCGAAGACAGAGTTGCCGCAGTTGGCGGGACCGTTGGGCGAGTTCCTGTCGGGATTGGCCGAGGCGCACAAGAATCTCGTTCGAACGACGGTCGAGTCTCTGGTCGTCGCCGAATCCGAAGGGCATGCCTGCGTCGTGTTGCAAGACTCTCTTGAGCGAGACGCTTTGCTTAGGTCGGGCGTTGCCGGGATCCGTGGCCAGACCTTGCCGCTGATCGTGGATGAAGATCGCGTCTACCTACGGCGGATGTTCATCAGTGAAGGTGCAGTTGCGGAGGCGTTGAAGGCGAGGATGAATGCTGCCTCATTGGAGATCGACGCGCTGCAGGTCGGAGCGTTTCTGCGTCGGTGCGGTCTTTGCGGCGGGGCTGGGATCGACTGGCAGGCGGTGGCGGTGGTGGCAGGATTGGCTCGGCCGTTGTTGGTGGTTTCGGGAGGTCCTGGGACCGGTAAGACGAGAACTGCGGCCGTGCTTCTCGCTGCGATCCGCCGGTTCCAACCCGGCCAACGCGTCGCCCTCGGCGCACCGACCGGCAAGGCAGCCGCGCGCTTGAGTGAGTCGATCACTTCGACTCTTAGTGGGCTTGGATGTGATCAAGGCGAGCCTTTCGCGGCGGCGACCCTGCATCGCCTGCTGGGAGCGTCCGGGGACGGAAAGCGTTTCCGCTTCGGACCCGCCAATCCGCTGCCGGCGGACGTTGTCGTTGTCGATGAGGCGAGCATGGTGGACCTGGCGATGATGGGTCGGCTTGTGGCGGCCTTGAGGCCGGACGCACGTCTGGTGCTCCTCGGCGACAGGGACCAATTGGCCTCCGTAGAAGCGGGCTACGTCCTTGGAGATCTGTGCGAGGCGGCTGGCCTCAATCGTTTCTCAGACAAGTTCGCCTCGATGATCCAAGAGGTGACGGGAACCCGGCCGGAGTCGTCCGGTGCTGCGGGAGATTCCGCGGTGGAACTTCAGACAAACTTCCGCTTCGGCTCCGGCAACGCAATCGAGACGCTGAGCGGTCTTGTCCGACGCGGGGACGCAGCCGGCTCCATGGACGCGCTTTCCGGGTTTGGTCCGAACGACTCGGTGCGTTGGGAGAAAGCCCACAAGGCTGCCGAGTTGGAGGAGATCCTTGAGCTGGCGTTCATCCAATCGTTGCGCGCTCGCTGGGTTGCGGCGCAACCGGGTGAAGCTTTGGAGGCGGTGGGGCGGTTCCAGATTCTCTGCGCAATCAAAAAGGGGCCGTTCGGCCGGAATGCGGTAAACGATGCGATTGAGCGGATGCTGGAAGCCCGGAAGCTTCGCCTGCGGGGACAATCGTGGTATCGGGGCCGGCCAATCTTGATTACCGCAAACGCTCCCCAGTTGAACTTGTTCAACGGCGACCTCGGTGTTGCCTGGGAGGATGAAGCCGGTGCGTTGCAGATCTGGTTCGCTGGTCCAGACGGTCCGAGGGCGATCGCGCCGGGACGGTTGCCGGCTCACGAAACCGCCTTCGCCATGACGGTGCACAAGAGCCAGGGCTCGGAGTTCGACGAGATTCTGCTGATTCTACCATCGGTGGACACCCCCGTATGCTCCCGGGAGTTGGTCTACACCGGGCTCACCCGCGCCCGGAAACACGTGACGGTGATCGCGGGTCCGACGGTGTTGAAGGACGCAATCTCGCGCGGCAGCCAGCGAAATTCGGGACTCAAGGAGCGGCTCAGGTAGGCAGCTCGGGAAGCCCCGTCTGGATCACTTGGCTTCTTTCGGCGGCTCTTCCTTCTTCTCCTCGACGAGCAGTTGGGAGCGGTCGCGGAGCAGGGGATCGAGAGTCCACTTGGAGATCAGGTAGGGCCAGCCGTTGACCTTCTTCTCGGCTTTAAGTCGTTCCTCGAGCTTGGCGAGCGACTCCTTGAATTCCTTGTCGAGCTTCTCCTTGTCCTCAGGTTTCTCGTCCTTGCCCGCAGTCCGGGTCTGGGTGAAGGAACCGGCGACGGCTACGTTCAACGGGTAGTTTTCGTCTGCTGCTTTGCCGATCTGAAGTTCGTAGGTGAAGCCTTCGAACGTCGCGATGCTAACCGTCGTCGGCTTGTCCAAACCGAGATCCGACTTCGAGCCGCCGGCGACGACGTCGGTGAAGCTGGGCATCGAAAGCGCGTTGGCCGACCCGGAGACTTTGGAGGCATCAAGTTTCTCGGTGGGCTTGGCGTCGGCGAGGATCCAGTCATTCGTTTCTGAGGACCGGCTGATGGACCACGAGTTCGAAGAGATGGTGGAGACAACGGCGATGCTCTTGACCTTCTCGATTTTGAAGAAGTCCTTGTTCAGCCAGGCTGACGCTTTCGGATCGAGGCTGTTGAGCGCGTCCGAAACAATCGCGACCCGGTCGCCAGCAGGTAGGCTGAGAACGTAACGGCCGGCCGGGAAGCCTTCGTCGCCGAAGGGGGACGCCTGACCGCTCTGTTTGGTGTATCGCTTGCCGAGGAGAACCGACTTCATGGCCTTGCCCGAGGCATCCTTCAACTCGACCAGGGTCCCGGAGTTCGTGCCGGTGGAAGGCTCGCCCAGTTCCAGCTTGTGGCGCTGCGACGCGCCGACGGGGATCGTGCGGATGGCCTTCATGTCGGCCAACTTTGTCAGTGAATCTGCGATGTCCGAGAAGTTGGCCGGGTAACCGCCGCGTTCGCGGACAGTCCATGTTTCGTTGCTCCGGACGAGCGTCAGGGTGTTGGTGTGCTGCTGGATTGAGATCGCCGCGACGGCGTTCACGTCGAAGTCTCCAAGGATCTTCCCGCCGGAACCTTCAGCGGATTTGTTCCATGAGCTTTCGTTGCGCTTGTTGAGAAACAGGGCGGCACCGCCGATCACGACGAGGGCGGCGATGAGGATGACGAATTGCTTGCGTTTCATTTCGCGGCGGTGCGTTTGCGTTTGGCGACGGCGAGGGCCATTCCGAAGACGGTCACGACAGCTGGCATGCCGAGGATGTTCGTCCACTTGAGCCTGTTCTCGAGCGAGTCGCGCTCGAGGTTCAGGTCTCGGCGGACCTTCTTCAGGTCCTTGTTGGCCCGGGCCTGCTCCTTGCGGAACTTGTCGAGTTCGACCTTCTGCTCGGGCGAGAGGATGAACCGCTGGTTGGCGTCCTTCTTTGCCTGGAGATCGTTCAACTTCTTCTGGGCTTCTGCGAGGCCGTCTTCGAGGGCCTTGATCTTGCCGCGATACTGTTCCTGCGCGCGCGACTCCATCTCGCGGATGCGGGTGAAAGGCCGGTTCATCGTTGCCCGGCTGCGGATGGAGATGAGGTTGTTGTCGCCCGACAGCTTCTCCACGAAGCTCTGGATGAGGTTCAGGTTGCCGAAGCGCGGGGTGACGATGCGCTGGCCCATGAACTCCTGGATATCGGCGACGATCTGGTCGTTCATCATGTCCGTATCGCCGACGAGGATGACCTGCGTGTCGGTGGTGGACTCCTTCAGCGCGGTCGAGGCGGGGGCATTGGTGCCGGCACCTGGTTGGCCGTCGGGAAAGGCGGTCTTGAACTTGCCGGCGAGCTGGATGGCGATGGCGAATTCCTTGTTCTCAGGCTTGAAGTCCTTGCCGATCTGTTCGCCGGACATTGCCGCCATGAAGCCGTCGGCCAACATCGAATTCGGCGAGGAATGGATGAGGACAGTCTGCTTGAGGCCGTCCTTGGGGGTGCCGGAGAAGGTTCCTGCAAGGAGCATGACGAGGTCGTCGATCTGCGACGTGGCCACGTCGTCCTTGTTCATCGCGTCGGAGGTGAAGCGCAGGACTGCGGGTTGGTCGCCCCCGCGGTTCTTGGTCTTGTAGGTCATGTCGGCGAGGACCTTGGAAGAATCGAAGGAGACGCCCCAGGCGGCGAACAACTTGTCGAGCGACGACTTGCTGCCGGGCATGTTGGCGAACATCGGGTTGGAGGCGGCCTGCGGATTCTTGTCGAAGACGGGGCTCGGATCGACGAAGGCGATCAGCTTGCCGCCGCGCAGCACGAACTGGTCGAGGGCGAACTGGGCGGCATCGGTGATGTCCTTGGGATGGAAGACGACGAGAACCTTGATGTCGTCGTCGATCTTGTCGGCCGTCATCTCGACCGGCTTCACGGTGAAATCGCGCTTGAGTTCGCTGACGAAGATCCACGGTTCCTGCGGCTGCATCTGGCCCATGCGCATCATCGCCGGGTTGACGCCGCCGTTGACGGGCAATCCGCTCATCAGGCCGATGACCGGCTTCGTCGGGTTGCCGACGATGGAGATGGCGCGGGTCAGGTCGTATTCGAGGAGGCGCTCGCGGTCCGGGCTGAGGAAGGGCAGGGCGACCTTCTGGTCGAGCATGTTGATGGCGATGCCAAGGTAGAGGCGGTCGCCGGTGGGCAGCGTCTGGGGCTCGACGCCGTCGAGCTTGGCGGAGTCCTCGCCGTCCGAATCCGGCTCGGGATCCATCTTGGTGACCTCAAGTTTGCCGCCGGAGATCTGGCTGTATTCGTTGAGCAGGTCTTCGACGCGCGAGGCGTAGTTCTTCAGCACGACCGGCATCGCGTTGTCCTTCTGGGAAACGTAGAGCCGCACCTGGACCGGGGTGTCGAGTTTGCGAAGGACGGCCTTGGTGCCCTCCGAAAGGGTGAACGCCTTGTCGGCGGTCAGGTCGACGCGGAACTTGGCCCGCGAACCGATGAAGTTGACCGCGACGATCACGGCGAACAGGGCGAGGACGCCGCCGGCCGAATAGAGGACGGTTTCGAGACGTTTGTTTTTCATCGCTGGGAAAAGAAGGAGTTCAACCGGCCCGCTGGCTGCGGATGATGACGCCGGTGGTGAAGAGCGAGAATCCGATGACGGAGACGAAGTAGAGGAGGTTGCGGCTGTCGATGACACCGCGCTGCGCGTTCTGGAAGTGCGTCATGACGCTGAACGAGGTCACGAAATCCACGAAGCCGGGGCTGGCCCAGCGCACGAGGAGATTGGTCACGGGCGGGAATCCGCAGAGGATCAGGAAAAGGCACAAGACCACGGCGACGATGAAACTGACGACTTGGTTGCGGCTCATGGCGGAGGTCATCGTCGCGATGGCGAGATAGGCTCCGGCCATCAGGAAACTTCCGACGTAGCCGCAGAAGATGGTCCCGTTGTCCGGAGTTCCCAGATAATTGACCGTGATCCACAATGGCACCGTCAGGACGAGGCCAAGTCCGAGGAAAAGCCAACTGGCGAGGAACTTCCCGACGATGGCCTGCCACGTCGTGATGGGCATGGTCAGGAGCAGCTCCAGCGTGCCCATGCGATACTCCTCAGACCACAGGCGCATGCCCACGGCCGGAACGAGGAAGAGAAAGAGCCATGGATGCCAGACGAAGAAGTCCTGCAACGAGGCCTGGCCGCGATCGAAGAACGGGCTGGCCATGAAGGTGAAGAATCCCGCCAGCAGCAGGAAGATGACGATGAAGACGTAGGCAACGGGCGACGAGAAGTAGCCGGTCATTTCACGCTTCGCGATCGTCTTGATGTGTGACCAGGAATTCATTTCGACGTTTCAGAAAGGGTGATGTTGCGGAAGACCTCGTCCAACCGGCCTTCGTCGGTGTGGAGTTCCTCGATTTTCCAGTTTTCGCGGCGGGCCAGGTCGAAGACCGAGGCGGCTAGATCGCCATTCGCGGCCGAGCCTTTCGGGGTGATGCGGAAAGCCGACTTGCCCGCCGTGTTGGCGAGGGGCGCCACCTTGTTGGCCAACGGAAGTCCGCCAAGTTTTCCGGCGATTCCACCGGAAACGTCGCCGGCAATTCGGACGTGGACGACACCCGCGTTCTCGGAGCGGGACTTGAGTTCCGCCGGGGTGCCATTCGCCACGATGCGACCTCGGTCGATGATGATGGCGCGCGAGCAGACGGCTTCGACCTCTTCTAGAATGTGCGTTGAGAAGACGATGGCCTTGGTCTCACCCATCCGTTTGATGAGCTGCCGGATCTCGTGCTTCTGATTGGGATCAAGACCGTCGGTTGGTTCGTCCATGATGAGGACCTCGGGATCATGGATGATCGACTGGGCAAAACAGACGCGGTGTTTGTAGCCCTTGGAGAGCGTGTCGACGCTTTGGTGGACGACGCTGCCGAGGAAACACATGTCGATCACGCGGTCGACGGCCTGCTTGCGGGCGGCGCCGGAGAGTCCCCGGAGTTCCGCGATAAAATTGAGAAAACTCGTCACCGTCATGTCCGCATACGACGGCGCGCTTTCGGGAAGGTAACCCAGGAGGCGCTTGGCAGGGATCGGTGCGTCCCCGATGTCGTGTCCTCCGATGGTCACGGAACCGCTGGTCGGCGGCGTGAAGCCGGTGATCATCCGCATGGTGGTCGATTTGCCGGCTCCGTTCGGCCCGAGGAAGCCGAGGACCTCGCCTTTCTGCACGGTGAACGAAACGTCGTTCACCGCCAGCTTGGGGCCGAATGCCTTGGTCAGATTCTTAACGCTGATCATGTTTGGTTGGACAGGGTCGAGACCTTACAGCAGGTGTCAAGATTCCCGGCATTCTAGGACAATACCTTGGCGGGACCGTTCAAAGATTTTCGATCCTCCGAATGGACCACCCAGAAACGGAAGAACCGCCCGGATGCTTTCGCTTCCGGGCGGCCTTCAACCCTACGCCAACAGATTTTCAGCGCGACGCGATGGTAGCGGCCTTGGTCGCATCCGCTTTCTGGACGGAGATTTCGAAGTTCAGGGTCGTCTCATCGTCTTTGGTCAGCTGACTGAGGCTGACGACGGTCATCCGGCTGTTCGGGGTGACGCGGAGGATCGAGCCCGGGGCGCCGTCCTTGAAAATCATCACATCGACCGACGAACTGTCCGTGGTTTCGATGACATCCAGCGCCTTGAGCTCGCGTCCGACGGTGACGGCTTCGCCTTTTGCATCCACGGAGTGGCCGTTGGCGGTCACGATCTTTACCTTTACATCCTCCGCATGGGCAGCGGCGCCCAGAGCGGCCAGAGCGGTGATGGCGAGGAGGAGCGACTTCATATTCATCTTCATGCAAATGAGACACGCAGCGGACGTGCCAGATTTCGGAACAGCGATTCCAGATGTGGATTGGACACGGGTGTCCTGAAGCGCGTGGGGAGTAAGGCCCGAGGAAAACTTGGGCCGCTTTCGTGCGAAATGGACGGAACTACCGGGTGGGAACGGTTTTCAGTCCCACGAAAGAAGCGCAATCCCGTCAAACACTGATCCGGCCGTCGTCGTCGCCTTCGAGTTCCCGCCAGTATTCGACCGATGTTTCGGCCCGCTCCCAGCAAAGGAAAACCTCCCGGCCTTCGCGGATCGACGGGAAGTCGACCTTGCCGCGTTCGTAATCGCGGAGAATCAGGCTCCGCTCGGTGAATTCTTCCATGACCTGCGAACGCTCCAGTTCAAGACGGACCCGGTCGTTGACGGTCGTTCCGCCGGCATCCGCCCCTGACGCCAGGATGGAATCGATGGCCCGATCCGCGGAGTGGAGCTGGGCGTGCAACAAATCGAGCTTGGCCAACCAAGCGCGAATCTGTGGAAGGAGCGCCCGTGCTTCTTCGACCGTGTAGTGGTGATGGAAGCGGATCATCGTTGGGGCGGGTGACGAATCAAGATCCTGTCAGGTCCTTCAGTTTCTTCCGGATGTCGTCGCTTGGTTCGATCTCCAAGGAACGTTCCCAGGCCTTGCGGGCGGCGGTGCGGTTGCCGCTGGCGAACTGGATGTCGCCGAGATGGTCGAAGAGCGTGGCATCTGGTTCGTCGGTCAGTTCGATGGCGCGGAGCATCGGCTTCAAGGCCTCATTTGGTTTGCCAATCTTGAAGAGAACCCACGCGTGGCTGTCGAGATATGCGGCGCTGTCCGGTTGGAGCTTCAGGGCCTTCTCGATCATCTCCCTGGCCCGCTCGAGTTTCTCCCCGCGATCCGCCCACATGTAGCCGAGATAGTTCAGAGTCTCGGCCGCCTCTGGTTCGAGTTCCAAGGACCTGAGCATGTATTCCTCCGCCTTGGCGAAATCCTTGATGCGCTCGAGTGCGGCACCGAGCTGGAAATAAAACCCGCCGGTGAGACGGCGCTTGTCCCCGGTCTTCGCCTGGAGCTCGGCGGACGTGAGGAATTTTACGGCATTCGTGTGGTCCTTCAATTGGCTGTAGGCCATCGACGTCAGGTAGTCGACGGAGAAGCTTCGCGGGAACCGGGTCCGTGCCTGATCGAGCACTTTGAGGGCCTCGCGCGGTTTTTGCGTGCCGAGGAGCATGCCGGAAAGATCGTAGTAGGCCTGCTCGAAGTTCGGATTGAGCAGGAGCACGTTCTTGAAATGGTCGGCGGCCTTGGCGAACTCCTTCGCCTCGTAGGCCATCACGCCCAGCGTGTAGTAGGCCTGCTGGTAGCGGGTGGGATTGTCTCGGACGATGAACTGGAGTTGGGCGCGGGCGTTTTCCTTGTCGCCCTTGCGGAGATAGAAGTTCGCCAACTTTTCGCGGATCGCGTCCCGGAGGAGCGGCGTTTCGTCGAGCGACTCCACCAGATCTTCGTAGATCGCAGCCGCCTGGTCCTGTTCGTTCACCAGGAGTGAAAGGTCCGCGATCCGGGTAAGGATCAAGGGGCTCTCGGTCCCGAGATCAAGCGCGCGCCGCAACGTGGAACGTATCTTTGGGTAGACCACGTTCGTCTCCTTGGGGGCGACGCGGAGATAATCCGAGTAGAGATCTGCAACGCCGGCCAAGAAGGCGGCGTCTGCATTCGTTTGGCCGGCCGCCTGGTTGATGGTTGCGAGGGAGTTGCTGATCGAGCCCGACCGGAAGTAGATCTCAGCTAGGTTCTGGTATCCCTCCATCAGGAGTGGGTCTCGCTGGAGCGACTTTTGGCTGGCGACAATGGCGTCGTTCGTGGCGCCGGAGAAAAGGTAGGCCCGCCCGAGCAGGCTGAAGATCTTGGCCGAGGTGTTCGGCCGGATGGAGCTCTTCGACAGGATTGTAGCAACACGCTGCGGTTTGCGCTGCTGGAGATACCGCTGGGCGAGTTCGATCGTCAGCGTTTCGTTCGATGGATCCAAGGCGGCGGATTTCTCGAACTCATCCAGCGCTTCGTCCGGTTCGGCGTTCAGGTCGCGGCTGATCCCGGCTGCAAATCGCGCGAACGCTTCGGCTTTCTTCGATGACGACGGAACCGTCTTGGCGGTTGCGGTTCCGTTGGTGGCTTTGGATTGGCCGGTGCTTGGCTGCGTTGGAGGGGTCGAGCAGGCCGTCAGACCGACCAGCAGTCCAAGGAGTCCGGAGATTATCGGCGTCCGCACGTTCATTGGAGGGCAGTGTGCCCAAAGAAAATGCAGCCCGCAAACCGCGGGCTGCATTGTCGTGCAAAAATCTTTTGGGAACCGAAGGGGCTACTTCTGCCAAGTGCGCTTCTTGTG
>JBBRDN010000101.1:0-14551 GCA_038203875.1 Verrucomicrobiota bacterium | reverse complement strand
CAAGATTCTCGGAGTTCTCAACGCCCCTGCGCAAAAACTTGTGGCTGTTATCAATACTCCCGGAAGCCAGCTGGCGCGTGTCATTAAGGCCAAGTCCGAGAAGTCCGAGTAGCACAACCAATTTCGATCTGTGTCAATCACGACTCAGAACGGAGACCAACAGAAACAACAAAGTAAATCGTCGGGTTCCTGGCTGGAGCCTGAAATGACCGCAGCCGCGGTTCGCGACGAGACTGAAAGAAAACATGGCCGATATCTCTACAATCGTTGATCAGCTCAGCTCCCTCACCGTAATGGAAGCCGCTGACCTAGTTAAGAAGCTCGAGGAGAAGTGGGGCGTCACAGCCGCTGCTCCCGCCGCCGCCGCCGCGGGTCCTGCCGGTGCTGCTGCCGCTCCGGCTGCCGCCGCCAAGGATACGTTCGACGTGATCCTCGTTTCGGCTCCCGCCGACAAGAAGATTTCCGTCATCAAGGCGGTCCGTGAGCTCAAGGCCGGTCTCGGGCTCGCCGAAGCCAAAGCTCTCGTCGAAGGTGCTCCGAAGCCGATCCTCGAAGGTGCCAACAAGGCGGATTCCGATGCTGCTAAGAAGAAGCTCGAAGAGGCCGGTGCCAAGGTCGAGGTCAAGTAATCAGATTCTGCAAACCTCGGAGATGGCAGCAGTTCTGCCATCTCCGAGGCCCGTTCCAACAGAGACAATCAGCTGGAAATCGAAGATCATCCAAGTCCGATTTGACACATCAGGATATTGTAACAGGCGGAGTTACCTGCACGAGCGGGTCTCCAGCCTTGTGTCATTTGTAGGATGATGGGGTCATGACGAGGGCGTCTGACCAACAACTAAAGCTATAGCAATGCCATCCAAAACGTCTGAGCGACTCAATTTCGGGAAGATCAAAGAGGTCATCGCGCCTCCCAACCTGATCGAACTTCAGACCATCTCATATAAGGATTTTCTCCAAAGGGAAGTGGCTCCCTCGCGTCGTAAGAACACCGGTCTGCAGGCGGTGTTCACCGAGGTTTTCCCGATCGAAAGCTACGACGGGAAGTGCGTTCTGGATTTTGTAAGCTACGAGATCGGTGACCCCAAGATCGACTGGCTGGATTGCCTCCGGGAAGGCATCACCTACGGGGCTCCCTTGCATGTCACGTTCATGCTCAAGGAGGAGACTAAGGGCGGCAAAGAAGAGAAGGTCTTCATGGGCGAGTTGCCGCTCATGACCCCCCAAGGAACATTTGTCATCAACGGCGCTGAACGCGTCATCGTCAGCCAGTTGCATCGTTCACCCGGTCTCGCTTTCGAAGAGACCATCCACCCAAACGGCAAGAAACTTTTCTCGTTCCGGATCATTCCAGACCGCGGTTCCTGGTATGAAGCGCAATTCGATATGAGCGACCTCCTTTACGTCTACCTCGACCGCAAAAAACGTCGGAGAAAATTCCTAACCACGACATTGTTCCGGGCCTTGATGGCCCTGAATGTCGAGGGCGGTTCCAAGACGGACCTGACCAAAATCGGTCTGGACGGCGAGGTGCTCCAGCTTTTCTACAACGTTGAATCCGTGTCCATCAAGGAAGCGGAGAAGCTCGAAGACATCCAGAACAAGGTTCTGGTGGAAGATGCGGTTGACCCCGACAAGGGCATCGTTGTTGCCCGGGCATTCGAGCCTTTGTCCAAGGCGGTTGTGAAGCAGATCGGCGACCTCGGTGTCACCAAGATCCGGGTCGTCGATACCAGCACTGATGACGGCATCGTCATCAAGTGCATGAAGAAGGATCCGACCAAGAACGCCGACGAGGCGCTCAAGGACATCTATCGGCGTCTCCGGCCTGGCGATCCTCCGACGGCGGCCAATGCCAAGGCATTGATCAAGCGTCTGTTCTTTGATCCGAAGCGCTATGATTTGGGACGCGTCGGCCGTTACAAGATATGCCAGAAGCTTGGCCTTAAGAGTAACGAATCTCGCATTCTCACGGCAAACGACCTTGTCGAGGCGACCAAGTATTTGCTCATCCTAAAAAAGGGCGGCGGATCGTTGGACGACATAGATCACCTTGGCAGCCGCCGCATCCGGACAGTGGGCGAGCTTCTTGCCAACCAATGCCGTGTCGGGTTGGCCCGGACCGAGCGCTTGGTGAAAGAGCGCATGACCCTGTTCGATCAGAGCATGGAGCAGATGACCCCTCAAAAACTGATCAATCCGAAAGCACTATCCGCGGTCATCCGCGACTTTTTCGGACGCTCCCAGTTGAGCCAGTTCATGGATCAGATCAATCCTCTGGCCGAGCTGACCCACAAGCGCCGTCTTTCCGCACTCGGGCCAGGCGGTCTCTCGCGAGATCGTGCCGGTTTCGAAGTGCGCGACGTTCACCCGTCGCACTACGGTCGTATTTGCCCAATTGAAACGCCTGAAGGGCCCAACATCGGTCTAATCGCGTCGTTGGCGACATTCGCACGGGTCAACGACTTCGGGTTTATCGAAACGCCGTATCGGAAGGTCGAGAATGGCAAGGTGACAACCCAGCTCGATTATCTCACCGCTGATCGCGAAGAGCAGTTCACCGTCGCGCAGGCCAACGCCGTGATCGACGACAAGGGCCACTTCAAGAGCGACCGTGTGACGTGCCGTCGCAAGGGCGACTTCATCGACGTCGAACCTGCGGCGGTCGACTACATGGACGTTTCGCCTAAGCAGCTCGTCTCCGTCGCCGCCTCGTTGATCCCGTTCTTGGAGCACGACGATGCGAATCGCGCCTTGATGGGTTCGAACATGCAGCGGCAAGCCGTGCCCCTGTTGGTGACAGAGGCGCCGTTCGTTGCGACTGGTCTCGAAGACCGTGTTGCCCGGGATTCCCGTGCGGTTCTGGTGGCTGAAGAGGCGGGCAAAGTCGCCTCGGTCTCGGGCAATCAGATCATCATCACAGCGGACGGGAAAGTGCCGGAATCGAAGAAACGCCTGAAGCACTCACCGGAGGACGGGGTCTACATCTATCAGCTCCGGAAGTTCATGCGGTCGAACGCCGCGACATGCATCAATCAGAAGTCGCTCGTCTCCCGCGGCGACTCCGTCAAAAAGGGACAGATCATCGCCGACGGACCCTGCACCCAGGGCGGAGAACTCGCGCTGGGACGGAACATCCTCTGCGCGTTTATGCCGTGGAACGGCTACAACTTCGAAGACGCGATCCTGATCTCCGAAAAGATCTCGAAGGACGATATTTTCACCTCGATCCACATCGACGAGTTCGAGGTCAGCGCCCGGGACACGAAGCTTGGGCCAGAGGAAATCACTCGGGACATCCCGAATCTTGGGGATGAGGCCCTGCGCAACCTCGGACCGGATGGCGTCATTCGGATCGGAGCGGAGGTCAAGCCCGGCGACATCCTCGTCGGCAAGATCACTCCGAAGTCGGAGACCGAGTTGGCCCCGGAAGAACGTCTCCTCCGCGCCATTTTCGGCGAGAAGGCGGCCGACGTGAAGGACACCTCTCTCAAGGTTCCTTCCGGCACCTATGGCATTGTCATGGACGTCAAGGTCTCCTCCAAAAAGGATTCCGATCGCGATGTCCGCCCAACTCCTTCCGGTTCATCTTCCGCTGGTGGCGGGGAAGTGAAACGACAGGCCAAGGAAGTCCAGGACGAGCACAAGCGTAAGGCCGACGAACTGCGCGAGCAGCTCACGGAAGCGCTGTCGAACATCCTGCTCGGCGAGAAGATTCCTCTCGACGTCGTCAACAGCGAAACCGGTGAAATCATCATCCCGGCGAACCGCAAGATCACCAAGACTCTGCTCCGCAAGCTGGCGGGCGTCTATGATCGCATCGAGATCGACCCGTCGCCGATCCGTAACAAGATCAACGAAATCATCGGTCAGTTTAAGAAGAAGTTCGATGATCTCCAGATGCAGTATGACGAGGAGATCGAGCGTGCGGAATCCGGTGAAGAAACCGACTCCGGCATCGTGAAGCAGGTCAAGGTCTACATCGCTTCGAAGCGCAAGCTGTCGGTCGGTGACAAGATGGCCGGGCGCCACGGCAACAAGGGTGTCGTCGCCAAGATCGTTCCAGAGGAGGATATGCCGTTCCTCGCCGACGGAACCCCTGTCCAGATCGTGCTGAACCCGCTGGGCGTGCCTTCGCGCATGAACGTCGGGCAGCTCCTCGAAACCCACTTGGGTTGGGCGTGCAAGCTTCTTGGCATCAAGATCGCGACGCCGGTGTTCGATGGTATCCCCGAAAAGGATATCCGCGGCTACCTAAAGGAAGTGATCGAAATGCAGAAGAAGGCCGGGGAGATCACTCTCATTGGGGAGAACGGAAAAGCCACGCTGTTCGACGGACGCACCGGTGAGTGCTTCGACCAGGAAGTGGTCGTCGGCTACATCTACATGCTGAAGCTGGGCCACTTGGTTGCGGACAAGATCCACGCCCGTGCCGTCGGTCCCTACTCGCTCGTCACCCAGCAACCGCTGGGCGGCAAGGCGCAGTATGGCGGCCAGCGTTTCGGCGAGATGGAAGTTTGGGCCATGGAAGCGTATGGCGCTGCCTACACCCTGCAGGAGTTGCTCACCGTCAAATCGGACGATGTGCAGGGCAGGACCCGGATCTACGAATCAATCGTCAAGGGCGACAACACTCTCGAAGCCGGCGTGCCGGAATCGTTCAACGTGTTGGTTAAGGAAATGCAGTCGCTGGGTCTCGATGTGCGGGTTGGTTACAACAACCCCGTCGGCCAGCCTGAACAGCCGGGCACCATTGCCCTCGGCTGACCTCGACCGGAAATTGTGATCGGATAATTAGCAGTCTAGACCCTATGATCAGCACGAAGGAAGCGACGCGGGAATTGCTCGGGCTCGACAAGGTGAATCAGGTGGACCACGTCTCCATCTCGATCGCCTCGCCGGAATCCATCCGGGCTTGGTCGAAAGGCGAGGTCAAGAACCCCGAGACCATCAACTACCGCACGTTTAAGCCCGAGAAGGGCGGCCTTTTCTGCGAGCGCATCTTCGGTCCCGTAAAGGACTGGGAATGCTCGTGCGGAAAATACAAGCGGATCAAGCACCGCGGGGTTGTTTGCGACCGATGCGGCGTCGAGGTGACTCTTGCCCGCGTTCGACGCGAGCGCATGGGCCATATCGAGCTTTCCGTTCCGGTCTCGCACATCTGGTTCTTCAAGTGCATGCCGAGCCGTCTTGGTCTCGTTGTCGACGTCAGCGCCCGCGACCTCGAGCGCGTCATCTACTACGAGGACTACATGGTCATCGACCCGGGCACGACTCCGCTGCTGGTCAACCAGCTCCTTACCGAGACCGAGTTCCGCGAGGCCAAAGAAACCTACGGGGCCGACGCCTTCATCGCCAAGATGGGCGCCGAGGCCGTCCGTGACGCGCTTGCCCATGTCGACCTGGCTCGCGAGGTCGAGAAGCTCCAGCAGGCGATGACCGAGACCAAGAGCAAGCAGAACAAGAAAAAGTATTCGAAGCGCATCCGGCTCTTGAGCTCGTTTTTGGCGACCAAGGTTCACCCTGAATGGATGATCCTCACGGTCTTGCCCGTGATCCCTCCCGATCTTCGTCCTTTGGTGCCCCTCGAAGGCGGACGTTTTGCCACGTCCGATCTGAACGACCTGTATCGCCGCGTCATCAACCGGAACAACCGGTTGAAGAACCTCCTCCAGCTGAAGACCCCCGAGGTCATCATCCGGAACGAGAAGCGAATGCTCCAGGAGGCTGTGGATGCTTTGTTCGACAATGGTCGCCATGGCCGGGCCGTGACCGGCGCGGGCAACCGTTCCCTCAAATCGCTCTCCGACATGCTCAAGGGCAAGTCTGGCCGTTTCCGCCAGAACTTGCTGGGCAAACGCGTCGATTACTCCGGACGTTCCGTCATCGTCATCGGGCCGGAGCTCAAGCTCCACCAGTGCGGTCTTCCCAAGAAGATGGCATTGGTCTTGTTCGAACCGTTCATCATCCGCAAGCTGAAGGAGCGTGGTTATGTCCACACCGTCAGGTCGGCGAAGAAGATGATCGAACGCCAGACCCCCGAGGTTTGGGACATATTGGAAGAGGTCACCAAGGGCCATGCCGTCCTCCTCAATCGCGCTCCAACGCTCCATCGGCTATCGATCCAGGCATTCGAGCCAACGTTGATCGAAGGCGAGGCCATCCGCATCCATCCGCTGGTCTGCACCGCCTACAACGCGGACTTCGACGGTGATCAGATGGCAGTTCATGTGCCCTTGTCGGTCGAAGCACAATTGGAGGCCCGGCTGCTCATGCTGGCGACCAACAACATCTTTTCCCCTTCGAGCGGAAAACCCGTGATGACCCCGACGCAGGACATCACCCTTGGCTGCTATTACCTGACGGCCGAACCCCGGAAGCAGAAGAAAGAATCCGATCGTCTGATGCTGTTTGGCACGAAGTCCGAGGCGATCTTCGCGCACCATGACGGTGCCCTGAAGCTCCATGACCGTGTGCTCCTCAAGAACCCGGACTTCGGCCACAAAACCATCTATGGCAACAAAGACGCCAAGATGATCGAAACCACGGTTGGTCGGGTCGTGTTCTCCGAGATTTGGCCGGCTGAGCTCGGATTTCCCAACCGCGTCGTCGGCAAGGGAGAACTCGGCAACCTGATCGGCAACTGTTACAAGACCTGTGGACAGGAAAAGACCGTGGAGATGCTCGATCGGCTCAAGGAAATGGGCTTCCGCGAAGCGACCCATTCCGGATGTTCGATTGGAATCGATGACATGATCATCCCGAAGGAGAAGGATCAGGAAATCGAGGCAGCCTTAAAACAAATCTCGGACATCGAGAAGCAATACAAGAAGGGTGTGATCACCAACTTGGAGCGCTACAACAAGGTCATCGATATCTGGACAGTCTGCACCGACAAGATCTCGGGCGTCATGCTCAAGACTTTCGAGGCGAACCAGGGCAAGAAAGAATACAACCCGATCTCGCTGATGGTTGATTCAGGCGCCCGGGGCAACAAGCAGCAGGTTCGTCAGCTTGCCGGGCTCCGTGGTCTGATGGCGAAGCCGGACGGATCGATCATCGAGAAGCCCATTCTCTCGAACTTCCGCGAAGGCCTCACGGTTCTCGAATATTTCATCTCGACGCACGGCGCCCGTAAGGGACTCGCCGATACAGCGCTCAAGACGGCCGACTCTGGTTACATGACCCGAAAGCTGGTCGACGTGGCGCAGGACGTCATTGTCCAGGCAGTCGATTGCGGAACGACCAACGGCATCTGGGTCCAGGCCATCTACGAGGGGGAGGAAGCAGTCGTGAAGCTGGCCGACCGGATCGTTGGCCGTGTGAGTTCCGAGGGGATCCAAGATCCTTCGAACCCGAAGAAATATTTGGTCAAGGCCGGCGAAGAGCTGGACGAGGTCAAGGCCAAGATCATCGACAACTCGGGCGTGGAAAGCGTCAAAATCAGGTCCGTGTTGACCTGCGAAACCAAACAGGGCATCTGCGCACTTTGCTACGGACGCAACTTGGCGACCGGCCTTTTGGTCAAACTCGGTGAAGCGACGGGAATTGTTGCCGCCCAGTCGATCGGCGAACCGGGCACGCAGCTCACGATGCGCACCTTCCATACGGGTGGTGTCGCCGCTGGTGTCTCCAAGAACCCGATCATCAAGGTCAAACATGACGGCATCGTCCGCTACAGCGACGACATCCGCTATGTGGAGCTCCAGGACGGTAGCAACATCGTTCTGAACAAGAACGGATCGCTCGCCGTCTTCACCGAAGATGGCCGTGAACTCGAGAGCCACAACATCGTCATCGGCTCAGTTCTGGCGATTGGCAACGGAGGTCAGATCAAGAAGGGCGAAACACTTGCCCAGTGGGATCCCTACAACGTTCCGATTCTTTCCGAGAAAGCGGGGCGGGTCCGGTTTCATGACATCATAGAAGGGGTCACGATGAAGCAGGAGCTTGACGAGACCACGGGGCAGGAATCGATGGTCATCATCGACCATAAGGAAGATCTCCATCCGCAGGTCATCGTTCTAGATGAGCATGGGGATCCGACCGCCCAATACGCGATTCCTTCGGGAGCGCATATCGCCATCAACGAAGGCGATAAGATCGTCGCCGGAACGCTGCTGGCCAAGACACCGCGCAAGAGTTCCAAGACCAAGGACATTACCGGTGGTCTTCCCCGTGTCGCTGAATTGTTCGAAGCCCGACGGCCGAAGGATGCTGCGGAGATTTCGAAAATCGATGGTGTAGTTGATTTCGGACCCAGTGTTCGCGGCAAACGATGCATCGTAATCAAGGATCCAGTGACGGCTGCCGAAGAGGAGCATCTCATCCCGATCGGAAAACACGTGGTTGTGTTCAAGGGTGACTTCGTCAAGAAGGGCCAGCAGTTGACCGAAGGCCCCATGGACCCGCACGAAATCCTCGAGATCCTCGGGCCGCAGGAGCTTCAGGAACACATGGTCAACGAAGTGCAGGAGGTCTACCGACTCCAGGGCGTGACCATCAACGACAAGCACATCGAAATCATCGTTCGCCAGATGCTGCGCAAAGTCCGGATCACCGAGCCGGGCGATACCCAGTTCCTGTGGGGCGAACAGATCGACAAGGTTGTCTTCGAGGACGAAAACAACCGCGTGGAACAAATGGGTGGCAAGCCAGCGGAAGCGATGCCCGTCCTTTTGGGAATCACCAAGGCATCCTTGGAAACGGAGTCGTTCCTGAGCGCGGCTTCCTTCCAGGACACAACCCGTGTCCTTACTGATGCCGCCACGATGGGCAAGACGGACATTCTCCGTGGCTTCAAGGAGAACGTCATCATGGGGCACATCATTCCTGCGGGAACCGGCTATCAGGGACACAGAAATGTTGCTTTGGTTCCGCTTGTCGAACCCATCCCGGAAGCGCCTGCCGAACAGGCCGACGAAATGTCACCACTTGCCGGTTAAGCCGATCCAAATCACTGGATTCTCGAAAATCCAAATTAACTTATTGCCCCGAAGATCTCGTTTGTTATCTTCCGCCTCCCATTTCGCCAAGCCGCGACGCGGATAACCAGAAAGCATTTGTAAATGCCGACCATCAATCAGCTTGTTCGCAAAGGACGCTCCAAAGTCCGCACAAAGTCCAAATCGCCCGCTTTGGAATCATCGCCATTCCGTCGGGGTGTGTGTCTCCAGGTGATGACCCGCACGCCGAAGAAGCCGAACTCGGCAATGCGGAAAGTCGCCAAGATCCGCCTTACCAACGGCTTTGAGATCATCGCCTATATTCCGGATGAAGGTCATAACCTCCAGGAACATTCGATCGTTCTGGTCCGGGGTGGTCGTGTGAAGGATCTTCCCGGTGTTCGATACCACATCGTTCGTGGTGCACTTGATGCCGCCGGAGTTGAGAAGCGCCGGGTCAGCCGTTCCAAATATGGTGTGAAGCGCCCGAAAGTGGTCGTCGCTAAGAAGTAATCAGCATTCATTTCTATGTCACGTCGTCGTCAAGCAGATAAGCGGTCGGTGCTTCCGGATAACCGGTTCAACAGCACACTCGTCACGCGTCTCATCAATACAGTCATGCAGTGGGGTCAGCGTTCTGTTGCCGAACGTATCGTCTATCAGGCATTCGTTGGTCTTGCAGAGAAGACTCCGAACGTCAGCCCCTTGGAAGTTCTCCAGCGTGCCGTCGACAACGCCAAGCCCCGTCTTGAGGTTAAGCCTAGACGGGTCGGCGGTGCGACTTATCAGGTCCCGATGGAGGTTCCTGGTGACCGTCAGGCGTCGCTCGCGATGCGCTGGTTGGTTGACTTCGCAGATGCCCGGAAGGGTATCCCGATGCGCGAAGCACTGGCTGCCGAAATCCTTGAAGCCTATCAGGGCCAGGGCAACGCGATCCGCAAGCGGGACGAGGTGCACAAGATGGCACAGGCCAACAAGGCGTTCGCTCACTTTCGCTGGTAAAACCCGTCAATAACGAACACGCCCCGGTCGCTTAGGCGCCGCGGGGCGTTTTTAGTCTCAAGAAGATGGCCGACAACACACAGCTCAATTCGCCCAACCGCCAATACACGTTGGAGCGGACCCGTAATATTGGAATTGCCGCGCATATTGACGCCGGCAAGACCACCACTACGGAGCGAATTCTCTTCTACACTGGCCTGATTCATAAGATCGGTGACGTTGACGACGGCAACACCGTCACCGACTGGATGGAGCAGGAGAAAGAGCGTGGTATCACCATCACGTCGGCGGCTGTGACCTGCTTCTGGACGCAGAAATGCGCGAAGCCGGGTGAAGAATTAATTTACAAGGCGTTCAAAGACGTGCCGCATCGCGTCAACATCATCGATACGCCGGGCCACGTCGATTTCACCGCGGAAGTCGAACGTTCCATGCGCGTGCTCGACGGCGCGGTTGCCGTCTTCTGCGCTGTTGCGGGCGTGCAGCCGCAATCTGAAACCGTCTGGCGTCAGGCAACCAAATACCACGTTCCACGAATCGCGTTCGTCAACAAGATGGATCGCATCGGCGCGAATTTTGAAAACGCGTTGAACGACATGCGCACCAAGCTGCGCGCCTATGCTTTCCCGATCTTCCTGCCCCTCGGCGCCGGCCCGACCGAGGCCGACAATAAGCCGATAACAGGGGGATTTGAGGGAGTGATCGACGTGGTCAACCAGAAGGCGGTGAACTGGGGTCCGACCGAGGCCAACGAAGGACTGAACTACGAGGTCTCGGAAATTCCGGCCGAACATCAGGCGCGCGCCAAGGCCGCGCTGGCGGAGTTGATCGACGCCGTCTCCAATAAGGACGACGAGATCGCCAACCTCGTCCTCGATGAGAAACCGATCAGCGCTGTGGTTCTTAAGGCGGCGATCCGGCGGCTGACCTGCAAGATCGAGTTGATACCCGTCCTTTGCGGTTCGGCGTTCAAGAAAAAAGGCGTGCAGGTATTGGTGGACGCCGTGCTCGACTATCTGCCGAGCCCTCTAGACATCCCGCCTGCCGAAGGACTCGACCCCGTGGCTGGGGGAGTGGTCAAGGTTCCGACTGATGACAACCAGAAATTTTGTTCGCTGGCATTCAAGCTGTGGACCGATCCCTACGCGGGTAAGCTGGTTTTCTTCCGAGTCTATTCCGGCCATCTGAAGAAAGGCGACACGATCTACAATCCTCGCACGCGCCGTCGCGAACGGGTCAGCCGCCTTATGGTCATCCAAGGCAGCGAACGCAAGGACATCGACGAGGTCTATGCCGGCGACATCGCCGCGCTAGTCGGCTTGCGCAACATCACGACGGGCGACACCATCTGCAATGAGGACTTTGATGTGGCCCTGGAGCCGCCAACGTTCCCCGAGCCGGTCATCAGCATGGCCGTCGAACCGAAGACCAAGCAGGACCAAGACAAGATGTCCCAAGGCCTGCAGCGGCTGGCCGAAGAGGATCCCACGTTCCGGTGTTTTACGAACGAGGAGACTGCTCAGCTCATTATAGCGGGAATGGGCGAGTTGCATCTGGAAATCATCGTCGATCGACTGAAACGTGAGTTCAAGGTCGAGGCCAATACGGGTGCTCCACAGATCGCTTATCGCGAAACGATCACCGCCTCCGCCGAGGGCGAGGGCAAGTTCATCCGTCAGTCTGGAGGGCGCGGCCAATACGGACATGCTTGCATCACCGTCGAGCCCAACGAAAAGGGCAAGGGCGTCGAGGTAAACAACAAGGTTGTCGGCGGAGCGATCCCGAAGGAATATATCCCTGCGGTGATTCATGGCATCGAAGAAGCGATCAAGAGCGGCGTCTACGCGGGCTTCCAAGTGATCGATATCAAGGTCAACGTCACGGACGGATCGTTCCACGAAGTCGATTCAAACGAGCTTGCATTCAAGATGGCCGGCATCTTCGCGCTGAAAGACGCCTTCAAGAAAGCGAACCCGATTGTCCTCGAGCCGATCATGAAGGTCGAAGTGACCACCCCGGACGAATATCAGGGTGATCTTCTTGGTGACATCAATCGTCGTCGCGGCGTGATCCAAGGGGTCGAGGCGAAGATGGGCCAAACGGTCCTCAACGCCAACGTGCCACTCGCCGAAATGTTCGGCTACGCGACTGCCATCCGTTCCCTTTCGAAAGGACGTGCGTCCTACTCGATGGAGCCCCTAAACTTCGAGCAGGTGCCCAATAGTGTCTTGAATCAGATTCTGGACACTGCGAAGGCTCGTCCTGCCGCCCGTAGCTAAACCATAACCCTTGTTCTTTGACTTATGCCTGGACAACGAATCCGTATCCGTTTGAAGGCCTTCGATCATCGGGTAATAGACCAGTCCGCCCACGAGATCGTAGAGACCGTGAAGCGCACAGGTGCCCGAGTCGCCGGCCCAATCCCCCTGCCGACGCGCGTTGAGCGTTTCACCGTCCTGCGTTCGCCGCATGCGGATAAAAAGTCCCAGGAAACCTTCGAGCAACGCACCCACAAGCGCCTGCTCGACATCATCGACCCCACCGCCAAGACAGTCGATGAGCTCAAAAAATTGAACCTCCCGGCGGGTGTCGACATCACCATCAAGATCTAACGCCATGATCGCACTCATCGGAAAAAAACTTGGCCACACGCGAGTCTACAACGACAAAGGCGTCGCCGTCCCAGTGACGGTCGTGAAGGCGGGCCCCAACTACGTTCTCCAATGCAAGACCGTCGAGTCCGACGGTTACAACGCCGTCCAGCTTGGATTCGACGACCAGAAAGCTCAGCGCATCAACAAGCCATTGACGGGCCACCTTGCAAAATTCAACGGCAAGCCCGTGAAGCGCATCCGTGAGGTCCGCGACTTCTCGGTCAGTGTGAAGCCGGGTGATGTCGTCGGCGCGACGCTGTTCGCCAAAGGCGACTTCATCGATGCGATCGGGGTCACCAAGGGCCGGGGCTTCGAAGGTGTCGTGAAACGGCACGGATTCCGCGGTGGTGACTCCACCCACGGTGCCAAGGGTTGGCATCGCCGTGGCGGCGCAATCGGTCAGCGCCTGTTTCCCGGAACCGTCATGCGCGGCATGAAGATGCCCGGTCACATGGGTCAGGTGCAGCGCACGACCCAGAACCTCGAGGTCGTCGGGGTTCTCGAAGAGGACAACATCCTTCTCATCAAGGGAGCCATCCCTGGCGCCGAAAACGATTACGTCATCATCCGCGAGGCGAAAAAACTTCCGAAGGGTTCGGAACGTGCAAAACGTCGGGCGGGTCTCATCGCACTTGCTGGACCGGCCAAGACTGCGAAGGGTGGAGCCAAGGCCGCAGCCAAGAAATAGTAAGCCATGAAGCTCTCCATTATCGATCTCAAGGGCAAGACCACCGGCGAACACGAAGTCAAGTTCGAGGTTATTCTCAACGGCATCGGAACCCAGGCGGTTCACGACACCGTGACCGCCCAACGGGCCGCCCAACGTGCAGGCACCGCGTGCACCAAGACGGTCGGCGATGTCGCCGGCTCCAACAAGAAGCCGTGGCGGCAGAAAGGCACCGGCCGAGCCCGCGCGGGCTCCTTCCGTTCGCCTCTATGGCGTGGCGGCGGTGTCGTGTTCGGACCTAAACCGCGTGACTTCTCCAAGAAGGTCAACGTAAAGACCAAGAAGCTCGCCTTCCGCAAAGCCCTGAGCGAGCGGATCAAGTCTGGCGAGGTCATCATCGTCGAGAACCTGTCCGTGACCGCGCCCAAGACGAAGGAAGTCGTGGCAATCCTCAAGGATTTGAACTTGGACGGGACCGTCACGCTCGTCTGCGAGGCCCAGAACAAGACGTTGTTCGCCGCATCCCGCAACATTCCCTACGTCGACCTGATCACGGCGGATCTGCTCAACACCTACGACGTCCTGAAGAACGACAAGATCGTTTTCTCGAAGGCCGCCTTCGCCAAGGTAGAGGAACGTCTCACCAGGGAGTAACCAGCCATGAATTCCTTCGACATCATCAAGACCGTCCGCATCACGGAGAAGGGCACCCGCCAGTCCGAGAAGCTCAACAAATACACGCTCATGTGCGATCCGAAGGCCGACAAGCCCCAGATCAAGCAGGCCGTGGAAGAGCTCTTCAAGGTCAAGGTTGTCCGCGTCAATACCCTTCATGTGAGGGGCAAGCTCCGCCGGAAATCGACACCCGCCCGGGGCCGCACTCCCAAGTGGAAGAAGGCCATCGTCACGTTGAAAGTCGGTGACAAGATCCAGCTCGTTTGAGCTGAGACAAGATTCAAGCAGAAGGGCGGCTGGAGAAATCCAGCCGCCCTTTTCTCGTTTCAATGGTTGGACCGATCAGGGTTTTGGCGGCGCGAGAAGGTTGTTCTTCTGGTTGTCGGACAAAGGCGATTTTTCAATCCAGCTGCGGGCGGCGGCCGCGTTTAGGTCCAGCCAACGCTTTGCGACCGCATAGGTCCTGTTGTTCCTCGCATCCCCTTCGGGGAGCATCTCGGCCCAACGGATGGCGGCCGCGGGATCGGTTTCAGCCAAGGCGACGGAGTAGGCCCCGATTGCTTGGTCCTTGTTGGCTCCAGGAGGAAGTTTTCCAATCCAGTCGGCTG
>JBBRDN010000100.1:0-14701 GCA_038203875.1 Verrucomicrobiota bacterium | reverse complement strand
GAAGAAGGCGACGCGATTGCCGAAGTAGTCGGTCCGCCGGTTCCAGACGGTGGGCTCGGGGAGGATTCGCAGGGTGAAGTCGTGCCGGTTCTGAACCTCCGTCATGCGTGGTTTCAGACGGGCCGCATGGTGCGAGACCGTGACCGCCTCGGAGTATTCATAAACCGTCGTGTGGGTGATGATGTAGTTCATGCGCCTCCTGCACGGGAAATGGCCGAGTGGGCGAAGTAGTTCACGGCGATGGCGTCGGACAGCTTCGGCATCGCGTTGATGACGTCCTGCAGCACGGCGCCGACTTCGCTGTCGTGCCAGTCGCCGGTCTGCCGGCTCAGCGGGCGTGGGTCCATCAGGCGAAGACGGGTCAGGCATTGCAGCAGCACGCGCTGGGTCTCGCTCGGAAGCGCGTTGTCCTTCTGCTGCGGCAGCCGTTCGACATGCTTGGACATCTGGTCGAGCTGGAACCGGAGCGAACGCGGGTTGGTGTCGTCGAGCATCACAAGGTCGTAAACCGCCGCGATGTTCGGCATGAGGTTGTAGCGGCTGCGGAAGGTGATCGTGCTGTCGGCCACTTCGAGCACGGCTTCGAGCACGCTCGGGTTGTCCGCCTCCGGGCTGCGCAGGGCGGAATCGAGGAAGTTGCAGAGGTAGATCGTGCGCTCGATCCGCATTCCAATGTCGAGGAAACGCCAGCCCTGCGCGCGGGTCATGTTTTCGCGGGCGAGACCGTGAAACGCCGCGATGCCGAGAAGGAGCTGGTTGATCACGCCCACGGCGTCGCCGGCCAGCAGGGCCAGGTTTGCGGTCGGAGTGGCGAGCTTTTCGCCGAGCTGGCTTACGGAACGCCAGAGGTCGTTCGAGGTGCGGTCGCGGATCACCATCGCGAGCCGCTGGAGATTGTCGGTGATGCCCCGGAGCGAACTGCGACGTTCGGGATCGAATATCGCCGCGAGGAGTTCCGCTTCCAGCGCGGCCGGGTTGCTGCGGAGTTCCGGTTGGTCCTCCAGGGCGCCGATCTGTCCCTGTTTGAAGAGCGTGATCAGGAGAGGCTCCAGCAAAGGCGCGGCGCTACCGGCGCTCTCCGGATTGAAGCGGAGCAGGGTGCTCCTGAGCAATCGGGCAGTGGCGTCGCAACGTTCGGAATACCGGCCGAGCCAGAAGAAAATGTCGGCCATGCGGCTCGGCAGGTTGTTCCCGACGCGCCGGAATTCGACTTCCTGGCTGGAGCTCTGCAGCAAAGTCATTTCGTCGACCGGCTCTTCGCTCAGGATCCACGTGTCCTTGCTGGAACCGCCCTTCTGCATCGAGATGAAACGGCCGTTCGCGCTCGGCGCGAGACGGGTCAGTCCACCTGGCATCACCTGATAGCCGTCCTTGGTCGCGACGAGATAAACCCGAAGCCCGACGGGCCGAGCCGAAAGGGATTCGCCGTTCCAGGACGGCGCCGTGGCGAAACGAACGCGCTCCTGTCCGACGAACAGGTGCGGTTGAAACCGGATCTGTTTCTTCAAGGCCTCCCGTTCGGCGCCCTCGAGGCGTCGTTCCGGATCGCTTCCCTTGAGGTGGGTTCGGAAAGCCGGTTTGACGAACAGATCGTCCAGGTTTTCCAGGACGTAGGACTGGGCCGATTTCTGGCCGCACCACCAGGTCGCGACTGACGGCAGCTTGAGATCTTCGCCGAGGATCTGGCGCGACAGACCCGGAAGGAAGGAAAGGAACGCCGGGCTTTGCAGGATGCCGGTGCCGAGAGCGTTGGCTACGGAAACATTGCCCGCGCGGAGCGCTTCGACCAATCCGGGGACGCCCAGCATCGAGTCGTTGCGCAGATCCAGCGGATCGCAGAATTCGTCGTCGACGCGGCGGAGAATGACGTCGACAGGCTCCAAGCCGCTGAGCGTCTTCAGGAACACGCGGTCGTCGCGGACCGTGAGATCCTGGCCTTCGACCAAGGCGTAGCCAAGATATCGGGCAAGCCAGGACTGTTCGAAATAGGTTTCGTTGTAGGGTCCGGGTGTCAGCAGGACGACGCGCGGATTGTCCATCCGCCGCGAAGCCATTCCCGCGAGCGTTCCCTGCAGCGCGCGGAAGAATCCGGCGAGCCGTTGCACATGACAGTCGCGGAACGGTTCAGGCAGAACGCGCGATGTGACCAGGCGATTGGCCAGGGCGTAGCCTGCGCCCGTCGGGATCTGCGTGCGGTCCGAGATGACCCACCATTGCCCGTCAGGCGAGCGGGCGAGATCGGCGGCGTAAAGATGAAGGAACGTGTCGTTCGGTGGGCGCAGTCCGTGGCATGGCCGCAGAAAATCCGGCTGTCCGAAGACCAAGGCCGGCGGCAGCCAGCCGCTGCGGATCAAGGTCTGCGCGCCGTAGCAATCGGCGAGGACCTTGTCGATGAGCGTGGCCCGTTGGATAAGCGCCTTTTCCAGGGAACGCCATTCCTGATGGCCGATGACGAAGGGTATCGGATCCAGCTGCCACGGCCGTTCCATGCCGCGCGGATCGCCGTAGACGTTATAGGTGATGCCCTGTTCGTGGATGATTCGCCGGCCTGTTTCCCAGCGGCGTTGGAGATCGTCGCCGGAAAGGCGGCCCAGCGCATCGAGCAGCGGGATGTAAGCGGGCTTGAGCTCGCCATCACGGTCCATTAGCTCGTCAAAGACCCCCGATTCCGGGGCGTATCCTTCGAGGAGCCTGGCAGTGGCTGATTCCGTTGAAATGTCGGCGGGCTTGGCCGTCATGCGTCGCGGAGTGACTATCGGATCCGGCTTCGGGAGGCCAGTTCCGTCATTCGACTGCTGCTGGGAATCAGCCACGCAGATCGAGTGTGAACGGTAGATCGGTGTTCGGCTGCTCCGGCGGCGGGACGAACTGACTTTGGGTCGCGCCCTGTGTGAAGAACCGCGACAGACGACGGCTCTCGGCCTCGTAGCTGTTGACCGGAAACGTGTCGGGGCTGAGTCCGCCGGGATGGGCCACGTGGTATTGGCAGCCGCCGAGCGAGCGTTTGTTCCAGGTGTCGTAGAGATCGAACACGAGCGGTGCGTGGACGCCGATGGTGGGCTGAAGGCAGTTGGGAGGCTGCCACGCGCGATAGCGGACGCCCGCGACAGCTTCGCCGTTGGTGCCGGTGGAGTGAAGCGGGACGCGGCGGCCATTAACCGTGAGCGCAAAGCGGTCGCCGACGAGGCCGCGGGCCTTCACCTGCAACCGTTCGAGCGAGCTGTCGACATAGCGAACAGCCCCGCCGGCCGCTCCTTCTTCGCCGAGGACGTGCCACGGCTCGAGCGCGGTGCGGAGTTCGACGTGGACGTCACGTTGCTGGAAGTCGCCGATGCGCGGGAAACGGAACTCGAAGTGCGGTGCGAACCAGTCGAGCTCGAACGGATAGCCCGAGTCGCGCAGGTCGCGAACGACGTCCTTGAAGTCGGTCTCGCAGAAATGCGGGAGCATCCAACGGTCATGGATGTCGGTGCCCCAGCGGACGAGGTTGTTCGTGTAGGGTTCCTTCCAGAACTTGCTGACAAGACCGCGCAAGAGCAGGTGTTGGGCGAGGCTCATGCGCGCATGGGGTGGCATCTCGAACGCTCGCATCTCGACCAGCCCGAGCCGACCGGCGCTGCCGTCGGGCGAGTAGAGCTTGTCGATGCTGAACTCGGCCCGGTGGGTGTTGCCGGTGGAGTCGGTCAGCAGATTTCGGAACAGGCGGTCCGACAACCACGGGGGAACGTTCCTGCCGCCGGAGAAACCAGTCTGCCGATCAAGCTCCTTGAAAGCGACCTCCAGTTCGTAAAGCGAATCGTTGCGGGATTCGTCGACGCGCGGGGCCTGCGAAGTCGGGCCGATAAACAGACCGCTGAAGAGCCAGCTGAGGGAAGGGTGGTTCTGCCAGTAGGCGATGAGCGAGCGCAGCAGGTCTGGCCGGCGGAGAACCGGCGAGTCGGTCGGGGTTTCCGCACCGATGAGGATGTGGTTGCCGCCGCCGGTGCCGGTGTGGCGACCGTCCACCATAAATTTCTCCGTTCCGAGCCGGGTCTGGCGTGCTTCCTCGTAGAGCACCGTGGTGCGGTCCACGAGTTCGTCCCATGACTTGCTGGGGTGCAGGTTGACCTCGATGACTCCCGGATCGGGCGTCACCTTCAGGACATTGAGACGCGAATCGCGTGGCGGCGTGTAGCCCTCGATGGCGACGGGCGTCTGGAGCTGCTCGGCCGTGTCTTCGACGGCCGCGACGATTTCCAGATAGTCCTCCAGCGTGGCGACCGGCGGCATGAAGACGTGCAGCTTGCCATTGCGGGGTTCGACGCAAAGCGCGGTGCGGACAATCCATGAGGCGGATTCGCCGGTCTTCGGCTGACGTGTCGTGTCGTCGCGGAGCGCCTGTTTCCTGGCGTCGTCCGCAGTTTGCCCGCGCTGGCGGAGTGCGGCGGCATGACGGCGCTCGGGCGTTTCCGTGCGCAGATAGCGTTGGCGAAACTCGTCCGGCGACGGCAATGGAGGACGCACCGCCGTCGGGTCGAGTTCGTTGATGTAGGGATAGTCCGATTTGGTCACCCAAGGCAGGGAATCGAGCGGAAGCCGCAGGCCCATTGGGGAGTCGCCGGGTGCGAGATACATCCTTTCGGAGCGTAAAAACCAGGGGCCGCTGACCCAGACAGGGGCGTGGCTGTTCCAGGCGCGTTGGATTGGGAGCGCGTGGCCGACGATGCTGTCGAGCCCTTGCTCCAGAATCTTCGCGAGGCGCAAGCGCTCCTCTTCGTCCTTCAAGTCGGCCTTGTGCGGATCGATGTTGGCGGGGAGGCGGCGCTCCTTCCACACGTGGTGGTAGGGGTCCTCGAAGCCGGGGATGATCCACTTCGGATCCGCGCCGAGGCGGGTGCTGAGGGCTTCAATGAACTTGGCGGAATGCCCGGTGCCGTGCTTGTAGTTCGCGGACTCCTGGGCGATGAGGCTGTCCCGCTGCCAGATGGGCTGGCCGTCCTTGCGCCAGTAGCAGCCGAAGGCCCAGCGCGGAAGCGATTCGCCGGGATACCATTTGCCTTGGCCGTAGTGGACGAGCGACCCGGGGGCGAACTTGCCCCGGAGCCGTTTGAGCAGGGTGTCGGAGAGGTTGCGCTTCTTCTGCGAAGTGGCGGTGAAGTTCCATTCGGGACCGTCCGGGTCGTCGATGGAGATGAACGTCGGTTCGCCGCCCATCGTGAGGCGGACGTCGTTCTTGGTCAGGTCGGCGTCGATGGCGTGGCCGAGCTTCTCGATTTCGGCCCATTGCTCCTCGGTGTAGGGCTTGGTGACGCGCGGTGACTCGTAGACGCGCGTCACCTTCATCTCGTGGAGCAGCTTTGACTCGCACTTGTCCACCGCGCCGGTCACGGGCGCGGCGCTGCTCGGCTCCGGCGTGCAGGAGAGGGGGATGTGGCCCTCGCCGGCAAGCAGGCCGGAGGTGGGGTCGAGACCGATCCATCCGCCGCCCGGCAGGTAGACCTCGCACCACGCGTGCAGGTCGGTGAAATCCACCTCCGTGCCGCTGGGGCCGTCGAGCGATTTCAGGTCGGGCGCGAGCTGGATGAGGTAGCCGCTGACGAAGCGCGCGGCCAAACCCATCGATCGGAGGATCTGCACCAGCAGCCAGCCGGAATCGCGGCACGAGCCGCTCGCCTTGGCCAGCGTTTCCTCGGGCGACTGCACGCCCGGTTCGAGCCGGATGGTGTATTTGATGGCCTGCTGGATGCGCTGGTTGACCTCGACTAGAAAATCATTCGTGCGCGCGCCCTTGAGCAGATACGCCGCGCTTAGGTCGTCCACCAGATTGAGCAGGAGCGGCGTGGGAGCCGGCAGCTCCATGAAGGGGGCGAGCTCCTTCTTGAGCGAATCGTCGTAGGCGAAGGGGTAAATCTGGGCGCTGTCCTCGAGGAAGAAATCGAACGGGTTGTAGACCGCCATCTCGGCCACGACCTCCACCTCGACGCAGAACTCCTTCATCTTGTCGGGGAAGACGAGGCGGGCGTTCCAGTTGGCGAAGGGATCTTGCTGCCAGTTGATGAAGTGTTCGCCGCCCGTGATCTTCTGCGAATAGCTGAGGATCTTTGTCCGGCAATGCGGCGCCGGCCTCAAGCGGACGACATGCGGTCCATGTCCGACCGGCTTGTCGTAGGTGTAGTGGGACTTGTGGTGGAGCGCGACGTGGATCGACATGTTTAGGAAGGGGAATGACGAAAGACTAAGGCCGAATACCGAATGGGAAATGCGGTCCGACAGCTTTGGTCGACTTCGGATTTTGGCCTTCTGGCTTCGTCATTGGCGCAAAGCGCTTTTGTTGCTGCTGCTCCTCCTGCTGGACGAAGATTTCCTCGTCCATGGTCTTGATCGATTGGAAGAAGTAGGCGGTGAAGATGGCCGCGCCGATGGCGTTCAGCTTGAGCTGGAGATCATCGAGATACTGGTGCAGTCCGCGTTCGAAGACCTCGTCGATGGTGCAGAACTGGACCTCGGCCAACAGACGGCCCGTGAGGCGTTCGGCCTCGTTGCTGAAGCGGCCTTCGGGGACGCCGGAGATCTTCCGCAGGGAATGGTTGAACTGCGCGATGCAGACCTCGAAGGAGCGGGGGAAGTCCTCTGAGAGAAGGAGGAATTCGGCGACGAGCTTCGGATGGACCTCTGCGCCGTGGATCGACTTGTAGGCGTCCCATGCGCTGCAGGAGTTGAGGATGGCGGACCATTCCAGGACCTCTTCCTGGCTGATGGACTTGGGCAAACCCCGCTCCGGCAAAGTCTGGTAGCGGACATCGAGGATTCGGGAGGTCTTGTCAGCGCGTTCGATGTATTTGCCGAGCTGCATGAAGAGCCAGCCTTCATTCCGCATGAGGGTGGCGTCGGCCATTCCCTGGAGCCGCAGGGACGTGGCCTTGATCTCCTGGAAGAAGTCGAACGGGCTGGAATTCCAGAGGTCTCGCGCCTGTCGTGAACGGACGAAGAGGTAGAGGCGGTTGAGCTCCTCCCAGAACTCGCTCGTGATCTGGTCGCGCACCATGCGGGCGTTCTCACGCGCGTCGGAAATGGACGAGACGATCGAGTTCGGGTTGTCCGGCTGGAAGACGAGGAACTCCGTGACGGTGTGCCCGGTGGCTTTGCCATGGACTTTGAAGAAAGCCTCCTCGTCGCCGGTGGCCTGGACAATGGGCAGCCAGTGTTCCGACAGGCGGTGTTCGTCCAGGTCCCGGAAGTCGAGCAGGAGCTGGAGGTTGACGTCGACGATGCGCGCGATGTTCTCGGAACGCTCGATGTAGCGAGACATCCAGAAGAGGCAGTTTGCGACTCGGGAGAGCATTTGAGGGGATTATTGGAATGGAGCGGTCGGTTGTCTGGCTGCGCTTCGGGGAATCATTCGTCGCCGTAAAGGACCCATGTGTCCTTGCTGCCGCCGCCCTGCGAGGAATTGACGACGAGCGAGCCTTTGCGAAGCGCCACCCGGGTCAATCCGCCGGGCACGATGCTGATCTTTTCTCCGTAGACGATGTAGGGGCGAAGGTCGATGTGGCGGCCTTCGAAGCCGTTGTCGACATGGGTCGGGTGCCGAGACAGGGAGATCATCGGCTGGCCGACGTAGTTTCGGGGATCGGCCTCGATGGCGACGCGGAACTTCTCGATCTCCTCCTTCGACGCCTTTGGACCCATGAGCATCCCGTAACCACCGGATTCGTTGGCGGCCTTCACGACGAGCTCGGGAAGGTGCTCAAGCATGTATTTCTTGTCCGCCTCCTCGCTGGCCAGGTAGGTCGGCACGTTCGGGATGATCGGATCCTGATCCAAGTAATACTTAATCATGCGGGGCACGAAGTAATACATCACCTTGTCGTCGGCGATTCCGGTGCCGACCGAGTTGGCCAGAGAGACATTACCGGCGCGATAGGCCCGGATCAGGCCCGGGACACCGAGCATCGAGTCGCGGCGGAAAACGGTCGGATCAAGGAAGTCGTCGTCGATGCGCCGGTAGATCACATGGACGGGTTGCAGGCCCTTCGTCGTGCGCATGAACACCCGCGTGTCGCGGACGACCAGATCTCGGCCTTCTACGATCTCGATGCCCATCTGACGGGCCAGATAGGTATGCTCGAAGTAGGCGCTGTTGTAGGCTCCCGGAGTCAGCAGGACGATCGTCGGATCGGCCACGCCGGCGGGTGCGATGTATTGTAGGGACTTCAACAGTTCCTCCGCATACTGCTCAACCGGTCGGATGCCGATGTGCTCGAACATTCCTGGGAAAGAACGCTTCAGGGCGCGGCGGTTCTCCAGCACGTAGCTCACGCCGGACGGGCAGCGGCCGTTGTCTTCGAGAACCATCCACTCGCCCTTGCCACCGCGGATCAAGTCCGTGCCGCAGACGTGGATGTAGATGTCCTTCGGAACCTGGAAATTGGTGAACTCCCGGCGGAAATGCTTTCCGGAAAGGATGTAGGACGCCGGGATGACGCCGTCCATCACGATCTTCTGTTCGTGGTAGATGTCGTGGAGGAACAGGTTGAGCGCCGTGATCCGTTGGACCAACCCGCGTTCCAGCATTGCCCATTCGCTGGCCGGGATGATCCGTGGCATCAGGTCGAACGGGAAGATCTTCTCCGTCCCCTGGGAATCCCCGTAGACGTTAAAGGTCACGCCTTGGCGGAGGAACGCCAGGTCGACCGATTGGCAGCGCTGGGTGAACTCCTTGAGCGTCATGCCGGCGAAGAGTTCCTGGAAGCGCTTGTAGTGCGGCCGGACCTCCCCGGTTCCGGATACCATCTCGTCGAAGAAATTGTCCGGCACATATCCCTCGAGGAGATTGTTCGGTTTGTTTGTTTGCTCGGTGGTCATTTCGGGACAGGTGGTCCTTTTCTTACAGCATGGTTCCGGATTGCTCGGATACGATCGATCTCGCCCTCCTCAACCGAGCGAGCGGCATGGCCTGCTTGGATGGGTTGAGGTTCTTCACGGCCAGATAGCAGGCGATCTTTGTCGGTCTGTCCAGTTCACTGAGAACTGATTAGCAGCCGGCTTGCCGCGTCCACCCGGTCCCCGCAGCCGCCTTGCGGGAAATCGCGGCGCGTCCCATTCTCGGACTACCGCTATGTTGAACCTCCACCACATCGAGCTGTTCTACTACGTTGCCCGGCATGGGGGCATCAGCGAAGCCGTCCGGCAGATACCCTACGGCATCCAGCAACCGGCCGTCAGCGCGCAGATCCTGCAGTTGGAGGATTCGCTCGGCACGAAGCTCTTCGAACGGCGCCCCTTCAAGCTGACTCCGGCGGGCCAAAAGCTCTACGGCTTCATCGAACCCTTTCTTGGCAATATCGAGCGGGTCGGCGACGAGATCCGCGGCACCGCCAACCAGTTCATCCGCCTCGGCGCGTCCGGCACGGTTCTGCGTCACCACTTTCCCGAGGTGCTCCGGTCGCTGAGGAAAAAGATGCCCGGCCTCCGGGTCAGCATGCATGAAGGCATCGAGCCCCAGCTGCTCGATTGGCTTCGTCGCCAGGAGATCGACCTCGCGATCACGGTTCTCGACGGCCGGATCCCGGCCGGAATCGATTCCCACCAGATCATCCGATTGCCCCTGGCGTTGCTGGTTCCAAAAGACAGCCGGATCAAGAGCGCGGACGATCTCTGGAAGGCCGACAAGATAGAGGAGACGCTGATCTGCATGTCAGCCGCCGAAGCGGTCGCCCGGCACTTCCAGATGGGCCTGCTGAAACTGTCCGTGGACTGGATTCCGAGCCACGTCGTCAATTCGCTCAACCTCGTCGAGACCTACGTCGCCTCCGGATTCGGCATCGGTGTGGGCGTGGAAGTGCCCGGCGTGAAGACCGATCCCGCCATCAGGCGGATCGTCCTCAAGGACTTCGAGCCGGTTACCATCGGTGTCATCTGGTCCGGCCCGCGTTCGGAGCTGATCAACGCAATCATCCGCGAGTTTGAGGCGATGGTGCGGCAGTTGGGGAAGTAGACCTTCGAAGGAAGGTCCGGTTTCCTTTCTCACCGCCCCGGCCAGGCGCTGCTCTGGACGACCCGTGACCGTTTGCCCGGTTCCGCCACCACGAACTGCGCCGCCAATCCAAGCTTCTCCGCCAGCGGCAGGCCTTGCTCGACCCCGAGCACGTTCAGTGCGGCCGCCCAGGCGTCTGCGTGAGCGCAGTCGGCGTGGAGGACGCTGACGCTGACGGTCGTGTGCGTGATCGGCCGGAGCGTGCGGGGATCGAGGAGGTGCGAATACTCGCGGTCCCCGGCGCGCCAAGTTTGCCGGTAGGTCCCGGACGTGCCGATCGATTGGTCGCGCAAGATATGGGCCCGACGCGGGTGCTCGATCGCGATGGCCCAGCTTCCCGAGGCCCGAAGCTCGCCGCCCGACTCGATGAGGAAATCGCGGAAGCCGCGTTCGCGCAGGGCCCCCGCCACCCGATCAATCGCCCATCCGGGCACGATGGCGGAGAGATCCAGCTCGATGGTTGGATGAAGCTTCCGAAGCCCGGTCGGTTCCGTTTGAAGCTTTTGCCAGCCGATGCCCGGAGCGATCGCGTCGAGCTCGGCCTGCGTTGGTGGCTCGCTCCGGCGCGGAGCCGGACCGAAGCCCCAAGCCCGCACGAGTGGTCCCACCGTGATGTCGAATGCGCCGTCGCTCTGGCGGCTGATCTCCTCCGACCAACGGACGAGTTGCACGAGTTCAGGAGGTGCGGAGATCGGTTTGGTGGAGTTGGTTCGATTGAACAGCGCGACCGGGGTATTCGTTCGCCAATGGGATGTCAGCGACTCCGCTGATTCGAACGTGTCGGCGATCACCCGTTTCAACGCGGCGTGGTCGGGAACCGAACCGCGCAGCTTCACGGTCCACGTCGTCCCCATCGTCTGCCCGGAGAAGGCGATCGGTTCCGCCGCCGGGATCCCACCTTCGCGCTGGCGCGTTGCCCCCATGCCCGCCAGCGCCAGGCCGAGGCAACCCAGAGCCGCCCAATCGCGTCGGCCCCAATGATCCGCCGATCCGTTCGAGCGAACGAATCGGAGCAGCGCACCCGTCGGACAGCCGAACCGGCAGTAGGCCTGGGGAACGAAGAACGCCGCGCCCAAGCCTACGATCGCGATGGCGATGCTCGCCCAGCCGGCCGTTTTCCAGATCCACGAATCGAAGGGTTCCAGCGCCGATAGCCGCACTGGCACGCCCACCACCATGGCCAGCAACGCGCCAGCCAACAGCAGCGCCGGCAATCGTTCCAACCTGGGAGTCCACTTCGACGGGCCCGACGGTCTTGCGGCATTTGAATCGCGACTCCGTTTCAAGATCCGGTGGCCGAGCGCGCCCATCCACTGCTGGGCCGCGCCGTGCGGGCAGAGGTGATGGCAGTAGACCTGTCGCCTGCTGGCCCACGGAACGAACACCGCCGCGGCGGCGAGGAACACGAGTCCCGGCGCCGCGTGCAGCGTGACGCCGTGGTTCAGCCAGCTTCCGAACAGCGCCAGTGAAAGAATGTCGCCCGACGCCAGGCCGACGTAGCCGATGAGCACGGCCTGCCAGGTTATGCGAATCCAACGATTACCCCGGAGCGACGTGAACGCCATCAGCAGACTGGCAGCGATTACGCCGGCGAGCGCCCAGTCGCGCTTTCGCATCAAGGGTAATCCTGGCTTGGCCGGGCCCGTGTCAGTGGTCTGGAAACGCCGCTTCAGTCCTTCGGCGATGGCGAAGCTGGTTTCCGTGGCGCCGCTCACGCCTTCGATCTTCGCCGCCCGAAAATCCAGTGTCGCGAGCGCGTCGGTGGTCCGGCCGACGAACGAATTGAGATACGATTCATCTTCGCGGATGCGGTCGACGTAGGATGCCGTGTCGTAGGTCCGACGGATCTTGAGCCCCGACACCGTGCGTCCATCGGGCGAGAGCGCGACGAGAAGTTCGGTCGGGCCGCGATAGCCGGCGACGTTGTCCGCCTCGGGCGATGTGCGGACAGCGAACCCGAGCAGACGCCCCTGCGAATCGAGGGCGCGGAGGCGGCGTCCGTCGGGTTCGAGGCGCACCGTATTGGTGATCAGGGTGGCCGCTTCGGCGACCGTGACCGGCTCCGGAAACCGGAGCGAGATGGCCGCACCGGCGAGTCGCCGCTGGAGACTCTCGGCCACGGCGAAGCTTGTGAGCGTGGCGCCCGCGACCGCCTCCACCCTCGGCGCGGCGTCCTCGCTGGGCCGCCAACCGATGAACGCGTGGAGAAAGTCCGGATCGCGCAGGACTTTTTCGACATGCTCGGGTGTGTCGCCGGAGCGGAGGAGTTCCACGGCCCTGACGGCCCCGTCCGGGTTCAACGCGACGAGCAGGTTGTTCGGTCCCGAGTAGCCGACGATGTCGTCAGTTTCGGGCGACGTGGTGAGCAAGGTTCCCAGCGGTTCACGGGCGGCGTTGAACACCGTGTTCAATCCGCGGACGGGATCCGTCAGGCGGATCGAGGTTGCACCGGCGAAATGCCCTTGAGCCGTCTCGATCGAGAACGGAGACAGCCGGCGAGATTCCAGCCAGCCAATCTGCCAATGCACCAGCCACGCAATGGCTCCAAGCACACCTAGGCGGTAGCAACGGAGGAGCAGTTGGCGGGGTGATGTCACGCGCGAGGTCCCGGTGGCTCAGAGTGGCACTTCGAGCGGGGACTTCAGCGGGATGACCGGCTTGGATTCTTCGATCGTCCATGTCGTTGAACCGTCAGCGTGGCAGACGCAGTGCGCGGAGAAGAAGCCGCCGCGATGTTGCCAGAATAGCGGCCAGATCTGTTCGCGGTCGGTGGAGGGCAGGGGAAGCTGGTCCAATCGGCCACGCGGGACGAACTCGAAACGTCCTTCCCGATGCGGCGGCGGCAGGTCGCGCAGGCGCGGCTTCACCTCGAAGAGAAACATCAGCCAGTGGGCCGAACCGAGGTAGCCGTGTTCGCTGACGATGCCGGTGAGATTCAGATCGCGAGGAGCCAGCTTGAGACCGGCTTCCTCGTCCGCTTCGCGGCAGGCGCAGGCCCATGGTGATTCGCCGGTCTCGATCTTCAGCTTGCCGCCGAACGGGCTCCAAAGTCCGAGATTCGGTTGCTGTGCGCGTTCGAGCAGCAGGATGTCGTCGGCTTCGTTGAAGGCGTAGATCAGCGTGGCGATCTTGTAGGGCAGGGGAGACGGCATGGCGCAGAAACGCTGAACACGGGATTGAGAACAGCCAACATCCAATCAAGGAACCGTTCAGACAGAATAGCTCCCCGAGCTATGGGGTCGCCAACGGTCTCGGGCAGTTCACTTCCCCACGCAATACAGCGTTCCACCTGTTCGGATGAAGAGATTGCCGCCGGAGGGAACGATCGAGGGGCGGAGGCGCCGGTCTTCTTCGTCGCCCATCTCGGCCTTGTGCAGGATCTTGAAGCCTTCCTTGCCGGCCGCGATCACGTAGACGTCGCCGCGATGGTTCATGCAGTAGATCTTGCCGTCGGCGCCGGTCGGCGTGCTCTCGAACACCTGGGTGCTGTCGAATTGTCCTGTCCAGACGGGGGTTCCCGTTTTCGGATCGACGGCGCTGATGGATTTCTTGCCGCCGTTCAGCACGTAGAAGAGGCCGACGTAGTAGAGCGGTGTGGGCACGTCGGTCGTGATTTCTCGGTGTGATTCGCTGTTCCACTGGATGCCCTCCTCCCCGAGATCGCCGTTGCCGCCGAGCTTGATGGCGAAGACGGGCGCGCCTTTCGGTCCGCAGCCGAGCACGACGCCTTCTGCGGCGACGGGTGATGGGACGAGCCGCCAGTGGCCGATGCGGGTGGGATTCCACGTGCCCCAACGCCAGAGTTCCTTGCCGGACTTGGGATCGTGTCCGCTGAGCATGTCGCCGCCGGAGATGAGGATCTCCTCGCGTCCAGCATGGGTGTAGGGGATCGGCGTGGAGAATGCCTCGAGCGATTCCTGTTTAGCTTCCGACGGGCGGACAACCTTGAAGATCTCCTTGCCCGTTTTCGGATCGAGCCCGAGGAGAAAACTTTCGATCGGCCCGTCGGTCTTGCCCCGGCCGTTCACCGGCACATTCCGTTGGAGGATCTGCTGGTAGAGGATTCCTTTGTGGACCGTCGGGCTGCTGGAGAAAGTCCACTGCATGGCGAACTGGCCGTAATCCTTCTCCAGATTGCGTTGCCAGACCTTTTGTCCGTCGAGGGTGAAGACGGCGAGGTCGCCGTTGCCGTAGAAGAAGTAGACGCGTTCGCCGTCGGTGGTGGGCGAAGGCGAGGCGTAGTTGCTGTTGTTGTCCCGGTTGAAGCCCACGCCGACTTCCTGTTTCCAAAGTTCTTTGCCCGTCTTCCGGTCGAGGCAGAGTGCGACGACGGTCTTGGTCGCCTTGTCCGTCGAGCTGACGAAAACGCGGTCGCCGAGAACGATGGGGGTGGCGGCGGAAGGCCCGGGCATCGGCGCGGTCCACTTGATGTTCTCCGTCTTGGAGAACGTGACCGGCAAGCCCTTGGCGGTGGAGGAGCCGTTGAAGTCCGGCCCGCGCCAATGGGACCAGTCCTGCGAAAGGAGCGGGCTGTTCGACGTGGCGAGAAGTCCGGCGGCGACGAGAAGGGATTGGACGCTGGTTTTCATGGCGGGGGTTTGGGGCGAATGAATCGCGGTAGTGGACCGACGTGTCAAGGCTGTGGGACATTCATGTGGCCATCGTTCTAGGGACTTGGCTTGGATG
>JBBRDN010000099.1:0-14779 GCA_038203875.1 Verrucomicrobiota bacterium | reverse complement strand
GCTCCGCTTTGATGATCAACCTCAAAGACCGCGACGTGGAAAGCTTCGTGCATGATGCCGAGAGCCGCATCGCCACCCAGGTGAAGCTGCCGGAGGGCTACATCGTGGAGTTCGGCGGCCAGTTCAAGAACCTCGTCGAGGCCCGCCAACGGCTCATGGTCGTCGTGCCCGCCGCGCTAGTGCTCATCTTCGTGCTCATCTTCCTCGCGTTCGGTTCGCTGCGGCAGGCGCTGGTCGTCTATTCCGGCATCCCGTTGGCCGTGACCGGCGGCGTGGCCGCGCTCTGGCTGCGGGGAATGCCGTTCAGCATCACGGCTGCAGTCGGCTTCATCGCGCTTACCGGGGTCGCCGTCCTCAACGGCGTCGTGCTGGTGAGTTACTTCAACCAGCTCCGTGAGGAGGGGCGCGAACTTCTGGCATCCGTCATCGAAGGTTCGCTCACCCGCCTGCGTCCCGTGCTGATGACCGCAGCCGTCGCCAGCCTTGGCTTCGTGCCGATGGTCATCGCGACAGGAGCGGGAGCGGAGGTCCAACGCCCCTTGGCCACAGTGGTCATCGGTGGCATCCTGAGTTCCACCTTTCTGACGCTGGTGTTGTTGCCGGTGCTGTATGCTTGGGCGGAACGAAAAACCGTCCGGCCAGTGTCCACTGTCGAAGAGCCATGAGAGAACGATCCGCACCAACCGGTGTTGCCTACGCCTTGGGAGCCGCCGCGCTCTTTGGCGCGAGCACACCCTTCGCCAAGAAGTTGCTGCCGCAGGTCGAGCCGTGGTTGCTGGCGGGCCTGCTCTACCTCGGTTCTGGTCTTGGGCTGGCGCTGTATCGGCTGCTGGCTTCGCGGAGCCGCAACAAGGCGGGCAAGGAAGCGTCGTTGACCCGGAAGGATGCGCCGTGGCTCGCGGGTGCAATCCTGTGCGGCGGCGTCATCGGGCCTCTGCTGCTCATGGTCGGGCTACGTCTGACCCCGGCCTCGTCCGCCTCGCTGCTCCTAAATCTGGAAGGCGTGTTCACCGCGCTGCTCGCGTGGTTCGTCTTCAAGGAGAACTTCGATGCCCGCATCGCATGGGGCATGGCCCTGATTTCCCTGGGAGCCGCAGTCCTGTCCTGGGTGGGGAAGCCGGTTGCGGGTGTGCCGTGGGGTTCGTTGGCTGTCGTCGGTGCGTGTCTGGCTTGGGCGTTGGACAACAATCTGACACGGAAGGTATCCGCCGCCGACCCGGTGCAGATCGCCATGGTCAAGGGCCTGTGCGCCGGGAGCGTCAACGTCGCGCTGGGCCTGTTGCTGGGCGCGAAGCTTCCATCCACCGGAACCCTTCTGGCCTCCACCGTCATCGGCCTCCTGGGCTATGGCGTCAGTCTGACGTTCTTTGTCCTTGCCCTACGCCATCTCGGCACAGCGAGGACCGGGGCCTACTTCTCGCTCGCGCCTTTCGTCGGCGCGCTGGTCTCCATCGTCTTGCTGGGTGAATCGTTCACCACGGGCCTGATCGCGGCTTCTGTCCTGATGGGCGGGGGTGTCTGGCTGCATCTCACCGAGAAGCACGATCACGCCCACACTCACGAGGCGATGGAGCATGACCATCTGCACACGCACGACGAACACCACCAGCACACGCACACAGGAGAAGAACCTCCGGGTGAGCCGCACAGCCATCCCCACCGCCACGAGCCGATCACCCATTCGCATCCGCACTTTCCCGACCTCCATCACCGGCATGGGCATTGACCCACAGGTTCCGGTTTCTGGCCGGATGCCCCATCGCCCCGGCTTGAAGGTGGCGGGCAAAGAACCTGCCACCTTTGGTTTGCTCCCGTAAGGCGCGGGTTTCCATACTCTCCGGCGTGACGCCTTTGGTCGTATTGGCTGGGCTCGTGGTTTTTGCCGCGATCAGCTTCTTTTTCGCCTTGGCGGAGACGGCCCTGTTCTCGTTGAGCAAGTGGCAGCTCCGGCAGTTGGCGGAGCGTCGGCCGGAATCCGGTCTCGTCCTGCAGAAGCTCCTCTCCGAACCGGACGATCTCCTCGCCACCATCGTCCTGGGAAACACCCTCGCCAATGCGGCGCTGGTCGCGGCTTCCCTGTGGCTGGCGTTGGGCGAGGGCTGGAACATGTTCGCTGCGGCGGGTGTGACGTTTCTGATCACGCTCCTCGGATGTGAAATTGCCCCGAAGACTTTGGCCGTCCGTGCGCCGGAGCGTTTTGCCACGGCTTTGGCCGGTTCACTTTTGCTCGTTCAACAGTTGTCGCGGCCTGTCCGCCGGGTCATGCAGCGGTTGAACGAAAACCTCCTTGGACTGCTCGCGCGAAGCAGCATCAAGGCGCTGCCGGGCATGACGGACGACGAGTATCAGGAACTTGTTGAACTGGCTTTCCAGCAGGGAACGTTGGCCGCGGGAGAGCGCGAAATTATTCTCCAGATCGTGGGGCTTGATCGCCGCACGGCGGGCGACGTGATGCAGCCGAGATCCAGGATGGAGACGGTTTCCGACGAAGCCAGCCTTGAGGAAATGGCGATCCAAGCCCGGAAGCTCAAGAGGCGTTACTTGCCCATCTACGACCGGGCCAATGACAACGTTGTCGGCATCCTCAACGCCCGCCGGCTCCTGTTGGATCCGAACACCGACATGATCGATCTCATCGAGATTCCAGCGTCAGTGCCGGAGTCGATGAACCTGCTCCAGTTGCTCCAGGCCCTCCAACGGCAACGCCGTGGTGTGGCGCTGGTGCTGGACGAATATGGCGGGACGGCGGGGATCGTTTCGATGGAGGACATCCTCGCCGAGGTGGTGGGGCGTTTCCGCGCAGAGCAGACAGTGCAGGGCTTCGTGATGGAGCGGATCGGTCCAGGCCGTTGGCGCGTGAACGGCGCGATGCGCATCGACGATTTCCATCGGGAGCATCCGGCCATTGGCGAAGTGGAGGACGTCGACACGATGGGCGGTCTCCTGATGCGCCAGATCGAAGCCGTGCCGAAAGCGGGCGAGTCGGCGGTCTTCCGCGGTCTCAAACTGACGGCGACATCCGTCGACGAACGGCGCGTGCGCGAGCTCCTGGTCGAACCCGCCGGGAAAGGCTGACCATGGAAGTCGGACCAACCCTCATCTTCGTCCTTTTGGCGACGGCGGCGCTGTCGTTTCTGATGTCCGGCATGGAAGCGGGAGTGCATTCGCTCAGTCGTTTGCGCATCCGACAGCTGAAGCGCAAAGGCAACCGGAGCGCCGCATTGCTGTTGGGGTATCTCGATCGGTCGGAGGATTTCCTGGCGACGCTGCTGGTGGGCAACACGCTTTCCAACTTCGTCCTGTTCGGGCTTCTGGCGGTGGTCCTCGCGGAACAGTTGCCGGGTCGCTATCTGGTGGCGGCTGTTGCCTTTGCGGGACTGGCGTTTGCCTTTTACGGTCTGATCGAGCTGCTACCGAAGCAGTTGTTCAGGAAGTATCCGAACCGGCTTTGCCTGCTCTTCGCCCGGGTTTTCCGTGTGGTTCACTGGACGCTTCGCCCGCTGGTCTGGCTGGCGGATGGGGTCGCATCGATGCTCCTGCGCTGGACGGGCGGGCGACGTTATCAAGGGCACATCTTCGGTAACCGCGACGAACTGCGCTTCCTGATGCAGGATTCCGGCAACCTGCTTTCCTCGGACGAACGCACGATGGTCAACCGGGTGCTGGACCTCCAGAGCCGCACGGTGGGGCATCTCACGCTGCCGTTCGACAAGGTCACGACCGCCGCTCCGACGACGCCCGTCGGAGAGATCCTGAGGCTTTGCCGGGAACTGCAGCTGTCGCGGATCCCGCTCCGGACGCGGGACAACGGGGTGCTGCGTTGTGTCGGAATCGTGGATATTTCGGCGATCATTTTCCGGGACAACGTCGATGCGGCGCAGCCGGCTTCGGACTTCCTCCAGCCCGCGTTGTTCCTGCCGCAGGATCTCCGCGTCGACGAGGCGCTGGGCCGGATGCAGCGCGCAGGCCGCCGCATGGCGATCGTCATGGCCAACGACGGAACCGAAGCGGGCGTGCTGGTGTCGCGCGACGTGATCCGGAGCATCTTCGGGGAGGTGACGCTGTGATGCTGCTGGCCTCCATCGGCGAGCTTCCGCTCATCGCGCAGGTGATGCTCGTGGCGGGTCTGATCCTCTTCACCGGCTTTTTTGTCATTGCCGAGCTCGCGCTGATCCGGGTCCGGGCCACGCAGCTAAATCCGCTGATCGCGAAAGGCAACCGCCGTGCTCTGGCGGCCCTTCACATCGTTGAGAACATTGAGCTCTACCTTGGTGCGACCCAGTTGGGCATCACGCTGGCCGGCCTCGGCATGGGCGCCGTGGCGGAACCCATCTTCTCGGAAGTCTTATCCCCTCTCTTCACTCTGACCGGCGTGCATTCGGAGAAGGTCCAGGGCGCCGTCGCGCTGGGTTTCGGGTTTTTCGTGAACTCCTACCTCCTGATCGTGGTGGGCGAACTTGCGCCCAAAGCCATGGCGATCCGTTACTCGCTCATTGTCGCGCTTTGGACCGCGCAACCGCTGGTCTGGTTCTATCGCCTGACCTATCCGTTCGTGTGGCTGCTGAATGTTTCCGCCGGCCGACTCTTGAAGTTGTTTGGAATGACCAGTGGCGAAATGGAGGAGGCCCACTCGGAAGACGAGGTAAGGTTGCTGGTGAGCGCATCCCAGCAGCGTTCCGGTGGCTCGGCCTATGGTCGCGACCTCGTGCTCAACGCCATGGATCTGCGGCATCGCAAGGTCCGCGATGTGATGCGGCCCCGGTCGGAGATTACGGGCCTGAACACCCACTCAAGCATGGCTGAGTGCCTGGCGGTCGCGGAACGGACGCGGTTCAGCCGTTTCCCCCTCTGCGACGGCGGCGACCTCGACAAGACGTTGGGCGTCGTCCACGCGAAAGACATCTGGGCGTCGCGAATGAAGGCGATTACGGGAGCCGACCTTTCTCCGGTCGCGCGGACGCTGATCTATGTCCCTGAGACGGCCCGTTTGGAGACGCTTCTCCGGCGGTTCCTCGAACAGAAAACCCACCTCGCCATCGTCGTCGACGAATACGGCGGCACCGTGGGGCTTGTCACGTTGGAGAATGTTCTGGAGATCGTCGTTGGCCAGATCCAGGACGAGTTCGACCACGAGAAACCGCTGCTCCAGCAGGTCAACGAGCGCGAGTGGGAAGCCGATGGAGCCATGCCTCTCCACGATCTTGCCGACCTCGTGGGCGAACCGTTGGAGGCCGAAGATGTCACGACGACCAGCGGATGGTTGACCCATAAGCTCGGGGCCTTCCCGAAACTCGGAGAGGAAGTCCGGCTTGCGTTCTTCACCATCCGTGTCGAGCAGATGGACGGCCCGCGGGTCACCCGGGTGCGGGTCGTGAAGGACGCGCCGCCCGCCCCTGAAGCCGAAGGGTCGTAGCGAGTTCTTCCTTCCCGAGACCGGATTGTCCATGCTGTCGGCAATGTCTGCGCTCATCGCCATCGTCGGTCGCCCGAATGTCGGCAAATCCGCCCTTTTCAACCGCATCGCGGGTCGCCGCATCGCGATCGTCCATGACCAGCCCGGCGTGACGCGGGACCGCGTCACCGCCGAAGCCGAATGGCTTGGTCGGCCGTTCACGCTCGTGGACACCGGCGGCATCGGGCTGCTCCGCCGCGAGAAGAGCGAGGACGTGATCCAGAAGGCCACGGTCGACCAGGTCGGCCTGGCCATCGACGCCGCGAGCGTGATCATCTTCGTGGTCAACGTGCAGGAGGGCATCGTGCCGCTGGACCGGGAAGTGGCCGATCGGCTCCGCGCATCCAAGAAGATCGTCCTGATCGCCGTCAACAAGGTCGACAACCACCGCGCCGATCTTGGCACGGGGGAGTTTTCCGCCCTTGGCTTCGAAAAAGTTTTTCCCGTCACGGCCATCCACGGCACGGGTATCAACGAACTCATGGCCGAAGCGTTGCTGCGCCTGCCGGCTTATGAGCCGGTCGTGGAGAACCGTCCGGAAGCAGCCGAGCCCCCGCTGAAGATCGCCATTGTCGGTCGTCCCAACGTGGGCAAATCGTCGATCATCAACGCGCTGACCAAGTCGGAACGCGTCATCGTCAGTGAGATTCCCGGCACGACCCGCGACGCGGTCGATGTGCCGTTCGACGTCGAGACGGACGGCGTTCGCCAGCGCTATCTGCTCATTGATACCGCCGGTGTCCGCCAGAGGGCGCGCGTCAGCGACGCCGTCGAACTCTACAGCGTGCAGCGCACGGACGAATCGATCGAACGCTGCGATCTTGCGATTTTCGTCATGGATGCCGAGGCCGGGATCACAACCCAGGATAAGAAGGTCGCTGGCAAAATCGAGGAGCTCCGCAAGGCCTGCATCATCGTCGTCAACAAGTGGGACCTGATGGAGCAGACCGTCCGCAAGGCCCGCGAAGTCGTGGTCCAGCAGCGTCTCGCCAAGAAGGTTTCCCGCTCGACCGATGAAAAGATGACGACCTTGTCGGACTTCGCCGCCTGGGTGCAGGAGAAGATGTTCTTCCTCGACTACGCGCCGGTCATCTTCACGTCTGCCAAGTCGGGCTTTCATCTGGACCGGTTGCTGGAGGCGATGCGTTTCGTAGCGGCCAACCTCAAGCAGAAGGTTCCCACCGCGATCCTGAACCGGACCATCCAGGCGGCCGTCGAGAAGCAGCAACCGGTCAGTTCACACGGGCACCGCCTGAAGTTCTTCTACTCGACGCAGGTCAAGGAATCGCCGCCGACCTTCCTGCTCTTCGTGAACAACGCGGATTTGTTCACACCCGTCTACCGCAAGTATCTCGGCGACCAGATTCGGAAGGCCCACGGTTTCGAGGGCTGCGCCATCAACCTGATCCCGAAGGACCGACCAAAGACCATCGAGGCCAAGCGCGATCGCACTCGGGCGCCTGGGGCTGCTGCCGCCGCGAAACGGAAAGCCTATGTTCCGTTCCACGGTTGGAGCGGCAAGGCGGTCGCGAAGGAGGCCAAGCCGGTGGGAGACCGTCCGCCCATCGCGCGTCCAGCCCGGCCCGCAAAGCCGGCCCGCGTCGTGCGGCCCGGAAAGCCCGCCCGTCCTGCGCGCCCGGGTCGTCCCGGTGCCAGTTCCGCGCGCGGTCCCCAGCGCCGCAGCGACAAACGGCGCTGAGGTTTTTCCGCGTGATTTCGGCGGGGGACCCACTAGCGTCCCGCCATGCTCGTCTGGTTAATTGCTTTGCTGTTTGTCCTGATGGCCGCAGCGACCGGATTCTACCGCGGGGCCTTGCGCGCGGCGGTCTCGATGGTCGGACTGGTGGTTGCGCTGTTTCTGGCGGCGCCGATCGGCGAATTCTTCCAACCGATCCTGCGTTTCCTTGGATTGGAGCATCCGTTCGTGCTCCCGTTCGTCTCCCCGTTGGTGGTTTTTCTGATCATCTCGGCCGCGGCCAAAGGCATTGCGGCGGCTTTGAACGCCAAGGTGGAAAACCATTTCAGGTATTCGGAAAGCCATTTGGGGCAGGTTGCGTTCGAACGCCTTTCCACCCGTGTCGGCGCGGCGGTGGGGGCGGTCAACGGCATGATCTATACGATCGCTGTGCTGACGCCATTCTACGTGGCGAGCTATGCCACGCTTCAATTGCCCGATTCCGATACTGGAAACGTCCCCATCCGGATCGCGAATGCGGTGGGCCGTGGGGCTAGGGACACGGGATTCGACAAGGTATTGGCCGGATTCGGAGCTGCTCCGAAGGGGTATTACTCCGGTGCCGACCTGTTGGCTTCGGTTCTGAACAGCCCGGGGATCTATCTTCGGATCCACTTGTATCCCGACCTGACGAAACTGTCGGAGAGCCCCGAGATCACGCAGGTCTCCAGTGACGCCGAAGCGTCCGCCTTGTTTGCCAAGAAGTCGTCGTTGGGCGACTTGATGTCGAATCCGAAAGTCGTGTCGATGGTGGCGAAGATCGATTTCGTGAAGCAGATCGCTGGCAAACTCACGGGCGACACCACGGACTTGGTCCAATACCTCAAGACCGGGACATCCCCGCTTTTCTCCGAGGAATCCGTCATCGGCGTCTGGGTGCACTCGCCCGACGACAGCCTCAATGAAGTGCGGAGGAAGAACTCGACCCTGACGACCAAGGAAATGGCCCGGATCCGCTCCGTGATTTCCGCCTACTTTCCGTCTGCCGAGGTGACGATGTTCGGTGGAGGCAAGGCCCGGTTGTCCACGAGCGACGGGTCGCCCAACCCGAAGATCAACGAGGCCGTTTGGACGAAGGAGGGCTCCACCTACCTGTTCCGTATTCTGAATGGAACAACTGCGATGGGCGTTCCGAAGTTTCTGGATTACCCCACCCTGATCGCGGGTGATGTCCTCTATGTGTCAAAGGACGACACCACTTTCATGTTTAAGCGGCGCCTGTGAAGCGACGGGTTCTGGAAATGACGACGGCCCGGAGTGAGCCGGGCCGTTTTTTTTGACACGGTTTCGAGTCCCGTATCAGCGAGGCTGGATGGGTGCCGAGGCTGGAGCCGTGTCGATCTTGAACGAGTCGAAGATGCTCTTTGGTTGGTCCGTCGGGGAATTCGTTGAGACCGGAGTCAGTTCGGCCATGGCATTCACGGGCTGGCCCTGAATTTTTGGATCAAACTGGTTCAAGTCGGCTGGGGCGGGGACGAGGGCCACCGAGTTGGCCGGCATGTCGTTGCCAGTCGGCAGAAGCGTGATCGCGACGATCCCGAGGACGAACATGCCGGCAGCCATTCCAGCTCCCGTCGCGAGCATCGGCCGCAGGACAAACGTTTGGCGGATCTTCTCAAACAAGGAAACCGGTTCGGCGGCCTCGGTTTCGCCCAGTCGTGACAGGATTTTCCCCGGCAGTTCGTTGAAGTAACGGGGCGGGGGGATCTCGTGGCGTTTGAGCGCGAGGGCTCGGCGGATGAGATCAAACTTAGGATCGTTTGGGTCTTCGACGTTCATGGCTACTTCAGAAAATCGGATAACAACGCTTGGAGCTGCTGCCTCGCATAGAAGAGCCGGGAACGGACGGTTCCCACATTGCACTCCATGATCTTGGCGATCTCTTCGTGCGGCAGGCCCTGAATGTCGTGCAGCGTCACCACCAGTCTGTGGGGTTCTGACAGCTTCAGCATGGCCGCGTTCAAACGCTCCTGAAGTTCAGTGAGCCCGGCGTCGCGGGATGGCGTCTTGTCGGACACGAGCGCGACCAGATCCGGATCGTGTTCGGCGTTGAAGTCGACGTCATTCAGGCTCATGGCCGAACGGTTCTTCCTCTGTTTCAGGAAGTTGATCGTCTTGTTGACCCCTATCCGGTAAATCCACGTGAAGAAGCTGGAATCACCCTTGAAAGACTTCAAAGCCTTGTAGGCCTTGATGAACGTCTCCTGGGTCATGTCGTTCGCGTCCTCATGGTTGGACGTCATGTTGTAGAGGGTGGCGTAGATCCGCTCCTGATAACGACGGATCAAGAGGTCGTATGCGGCCAGGTCTTCCTGCTGCGCGCGGCGCACAAGTTCGCTGTCGGGCGGACCAGCGGCCGGGTCCGTATTTGAAGCGTTGTTGGTCTCCTGCGACATCCGGCGGCGGAGCCTGCCGATCACGTGCCGGCTTGTCAGCAGGCAAGTTCCTGGCTCAACCGATCAGCTTGGAAGTTTGCTCGGAAAGGAAAACCCCGAGGTGTTCCAAGCCGGTCCGCCCAACCGAGGGAGGCAATGCCTGCAGCGCCCGATCGGCTTCGAGCAGGAAAGTGTCGATGACCTTACGGCATTCTCCGGAGACTTTGTGTCGCTTGGCCAGGGCGAGGACACCTGAAAACATATCGGGCTTCCAGGCGAGTAGCTGTTTCTGCAGTTCGGCCGCCTCGATGTCGGACGAGCGCTCAAGGGCAACGAAGATCGGGAGCGTCAGTTTGCCTTTGGCGAGATCGGTTCCCAATGACTTGCCGGCGACGCCTTCGGTGCTGAAGAGATCCACGCAGTCGTCGTAGACCTGATAGGCCGTGCCGAGCGCCATGCCATATTGCCGCAGGGCCGCCTGTTGGACCAGATTGGCTCCTCCCACATGGCCGCCGAGGTCGCAGGCGAGGCCGAAGAGTTCGCCGGTCTTCATGGCAAGCATCTTGAAGTATTCCGCGCGCGTGACGGTGAAATCCCGTCGTTTCTGGGTCTGAAGGATCTCGCCGGCGCAGACCGTGTTGGTTGCGATGGACACCGCACGGCAGACCTGCGTGGTGGGAAATTCCGAGGCCAGCTTCAGCGCGTGGGCGAACAGGCAGTCGCCCACGAGCACGGAGATTTCGCTGCCCCAGCGCGCTGCCAACGTCGGCCTGCCGCGCCGGATCTCGGCTCCGTCCATGATGTCGTCGTGGACCAGCGTCGCCAGGTGCACCATCTCGATGATGACGGCGATCTTGACATGGTCGCCGGTCGGTTTGCCAAAGCATCCCGCGCTCAAGGCCACGAGAAGCGGACGAAGCTGTTTTCCCTGGGCTTCCAGCGCGAACCTGACGTAGTCGGCGATGTGCGGCTCGAACTCCCCCACTTGGGCACGCAGGGACGTCGCGACCGCTTCGAGAAACGGGTCGGCGTCCTTGGTGATCTGCTGCCACGCCCCTGTCGCCTTCGACGCGGGAGCGGAGGCGTCAGCCGTAGTGCTGCCTGCGAACATCGAGGGGAATCTAGGAGCCGTGAAATTCCAAGTCAAACGCCCCGAACATCGGGAGCATTCCACGCGTTCCTCCGTCTCACTCCTAATGGAACCGACTGCTTCGAAGTCTGCCGCCCCGTCCGGTTCAGGCGTTGCCTGTCCGGCGCTTAGCGCCCACCGTGATTCCACTGTCTTCGTCCACCTCCATTCGAATCCCATGAAAATCCGCCAACTTGCTCCCGCCGTGGCCGCCATCTGCCTGGCCGCGTTGTCCGCCGAGGCACGCGTCAAACTCGTCGCGCTCCCCGACCGGGCGCGCACCGTCGTGTCGCTCGCGCATCCCGACTTCACGCTCGTCGAGGAGGAGCGCGTCATCCCGTTGCAGAAAGGCGTCAACCAGATCGATTTCGCTTGGCGCGGCGTGTCGATCGACGCCGACACCATCCAGGTCCGGATCATCGGCAACACCAACGTCGCCGTGCTCAACACCAGTTTCCCGCCGAACGAAAACGCGCTCGTCTGGTCCGTGAACAGCCCCGCCGCAAAGGAGGAGCGCTTCCGCATCTCCTACCTTCTCCATGGACTCACCCGCGAGGTGGTCTACAAGGCCGTGGCCGAACCCGACGAAAAATCGTTGGCGCTCCGCAGCTACCTCCGCCTGCGCAACGACTCTGGGGAAGACTTGTCCGATGCCGAGGTCGGTCTCGGCTACGGCGTGGCCTTCAAGAAGAGCATCGCGCACGAAGAAGTGTTGGAGATGCAGTTCGCCAAGAACGACGCCGTGCCGATCCGCAAACTGCTGACGTGGGATTCCAAAGCCCAGCCGTGGGATCCGGAGTATCAGAAACAAACCATCGGCCTGCCATTGGTCTACGTGACTACGAATGGCGCCCCGCAAAAGCTCGGTGGCTACACGCTCACCTCCGGCAAGGCCCGGATTTTCCTGAAGACCAAGGATCAGCCGGCCGCTCCCGGCGAACAGGTTTCGGACGGTGTCGCGTTCACCGGCGAAGACGTGCTGGCGTTGACGCCGGTCGATCGCGAAGCCCGGCTCAACATCGGCCAGAGCCGCGACGTGAAGGTCACCCAGCGCCAGACCAAGAACGACAAAACCAACATCCGTCGCGACCGGAACAACCAGGAGGTTCTCTGGGACACCGACGAGGAGTTCCGCCTGGAGATCGAGAACTTCAAGAAGCAGCCCGTCGACCTGGTCATCACGCAGCACTTTCCCGGCTATTGGAAGATGGTCCAGACCAGCCATCCCATCGTGAAGAAGGACGCGTTCACCTTTGAGTTGCCGCTGATCTTGGCCAAGGAAACCGGCGGCACGAACAAGACCATCGTCACCTTCAAGCTCCAGCGCCTGAACGTGCAGGGCAACGAACCGCAGACCTACTGATCCATGAGGACCCACACCATGAAACGCATCATCCTCTTTCTCGCCCTCCTTCCCGCGCTCGTCGTCCCCGCTTCAGCCCGGCTCAACGTCGTCTCGTTGCCCGGACGCGATACGGTGCAGTTGACGATCTACAACTCCGTCGATCTGACGTTGGTGAAGGAAACCCGGAATCTCACCTTCCGTAAGGGTCTCAACAAACTCGAGTTCAGCTGGGCCAACACCCTGATCGATCCAACCTCGGTCGAGTTCCGGCCGCTGACTTCCGCCGATAAGATCGAGCTCGTCGATGTGAGCTTTCCTCCGCGCCTGGCGAACACGCTCGAATGGCGCATTCAGTCCGAGGTCGCGGGCGAAGTCGTCGTCGAGATCCGCTACTTCACCAGCGGCCTGAAGTGGTCCGCCGACTATGTGCTCGAAGCTGCGGGCGACGAGAAGACGGCCACGCTGTCCGGCAATGTCCGTGTGACGAACCACTCCGGCGAAGACTACGAGAACGCCCAGATTCGCCTGCTCGTCGGCACCATCAAACTTGTCGACGAGATCGCCGTGCTCGCCCAACAGGGCAGGCCGGGACAACCGACCGCGATTCCGATGTCCGCGCCCGCGCCCATGCTGGAGCCGCGGCGGATGCTCAGCCGGGCCATGGCCGCCGGTGTCGCGCTGGCCGAGGACCGGATGGAACGGGCCAAGGAGGTTGTGAAGGAGGAACTGTCCGAATACTTCCTCTTCACCATCGAGGGCCGCGACACGGTTCCCAACGGCTGGAGCAAACGACTGCCCTCGTTCCAAGCCGCCGGAGTTCCCATCGAGTCGCTCTACAAGTTCGAGAAGGAACGCTTCGGCAACGACGTCGTGCGCCACTACAAGTTTAAGAACGACGCGAGGAGCAAGCTTGGCCAGGTGCCTCTGCCCGATGGCGAGGTGAAGGCTTTTCGGCAGGCGGAGAAAGACGGCCTGCTCCACTTCGTCGGTGCGACGCGGGTGAAATACATTCCGATCAACGAAGACGTGGAGCTCGTCCTTGGACCCGATCCCGAAGTGCTCGTCCGTCCCGTCATGACCAACTGGGAGAAGACCGACCTGCGCTTCAACAACGACGGCCGCGTCATCGGCTCGACGCTGAAGGAGACGTGGGAGTTCACCGTGCAGAACTCCCGGGCCATCGACGTCACGGTCGACATCCGCCGCAACTTCGCGGGCGATTGGTCGATGGAGACCACGGATGCGAGCGACAAGATGGACAGCACCAAGGTGAAGTTCCTCCGCACGCTCAAGCCCCGCGAGAAGCAGACCTTCACCTACGAGCTGACCCGCCGCACCGGCGCGAATGCCACGCGATAGTGTTCGTTGGTGACGCTGCCCGGTAACCTTTGACTGGAACTGCGCCCTGAAGGGGCGAAAGACCGGGTGCATCGCAAAGATTTCGTGAAGAACCCTCGGCGTGGGAGCATCAAACTTGGACTCCCGCAGCCGTTTGAAAAAAAAAGCCTCACAACTTTTCCAGCGGGTCGGAGTTTCAAAGGAACAATCCATGAGCGAACCCAAGTCCAAGGTCACGGTGATCCTCAGCGTGATGGCGGTCCTATTGGCGGCGATGGTCGGACTCCAGGTCTACGGCATCTGGGGCCGCAAAGCGGAACCCACGCCGCCGTCCCCCGCTGCTTCAGGTGTGCCCGCGCCCTCTGCGGGTGCGGCAGCTCTACCCGGCACCAACAACTGGATGCTGGCCGTCGTCGAGAAGACCAACGCCGCCGCTGGCCACTCATTGGCCGGTGCGACCAATGTCGTCTTCCGGGGCGCGGTTTCGGATGGAACCGCCGCCATGATCGCCTCCGCCGTGACACCACCGCCGGTGACGAATGCCGTCAGCGTTCTCGCAGGGGCCTATGCGGTGAAACTAGGTTCGACTCAAGCGGGCTCGGCCAATCTCGTTGGCACCGTCTTCCTCCAAGGCACGCCGCCGCCGCCAGCGGTCCAGCCGATGAAGGAACGGATGTGCGGAAATACCGAGGCCTACGAGATCAAGAGCCGACAATATGTCGTCGGTGGGAACAGCGGGTTGGCCGACGTCTTCGTCTACATCAAGTCCGGGACCGGTGTGGACGGACGCACCTTTGAAGCGCCTCCCGACAAGCCGCTGCTCGACCAGATTCTCTGCGAATACCATCCCTACATCCTCGGAGTGATGGCCGGACAGACCTTCACCGTCCGGAACTCGGACCCGGTGCTCCACAACATCAATTCGACCCGGGCGAAGAACAATAAGGGCAAGAACTTCGCCCAACCGACCCAGGGTCATACGATGGACATGAGCTTCTCGAGCCCCGAAGTGGCTATTCAGTTCCGCTGCGACGTGCATCCCTGGATGGTCGCATGGGTTGGAGTCTTCTCGAATCCGTTCTTCGCCGTGACGGACGGCGAAGGGCGTTTCGCCATCAACGGACTTCCTCCCGGACGCTACGTCCTGGTCGCCTACCATCCGAAGAGCCACGGCGTCTCGGATGGCGTCGTCACCGAGATCGAGATCAAGGACGGGCAGGTGACGGCGAAGGATTTCGTCGTCCCGGTTCCGGCCAAGTGAGCCTGCCGGAAGAATCATTTCCCAAGGTTGCATCCGACCTGTTCCTGCGGTTCGATCACGGCCCGTTTCGACAAGCCAGCCGTGAACAAAACCGCCGTCATCAAGAAGATCCTCGCCCAGCTCGCCTCCGAGGTGGAGCAGTTC
>JBBRDN010000098.1:0-14951 GCA_038203875.1 Verrucomicrobiota bacterium | reverse complement strand
GACCGTGGCGCCGGGCCTGAGCTTCTGGGTGCCTTCAACGACAACCATTTCGCCGGGAGACAGCCCGCTCAGAACCTCGGCACGGCCAGCGATGCGGATGCCGATCTTCACCGGCTTCATCACGGCGGTTCCATTCGTCGTGATCGCAAAGACCATCGTGACGTCGGCGTTGTTGACGATCGCCGGCTCGGGAATCAGGAGCGCCGATTCGCGGAGCTGCAGCGAGAGTTCGAGGTTGGCGAACATGCCGCCGCGGAGTTTTCCATCGCGGTTCTCGATGCGCGCCTTGATCAACGCGGTCCGTGTCGTCGTCTCGAGCTGCGGCGAGATGAAGAACACTTCGCCGGTGAACTGGTCCTTGGGGAACGCAGCAACCTTGAACGCGATCTTCTGACCGTTCTTCAGCTGGCCCAGGTAACGCTCCGGGACGTTCACTTCGACCTTTACGATGTCGATGTCGACCACGGTGGTGAGCGGTGTGGCCCGGCTGATGACTTGGCCGGGACTGATCATGCGGGCGGTGGCGATTCCGCTGAACGGCGCGGTGATCTTGGCGTTCCTGAGATCGCGTCGGCGCAGGTTGACTCCGGCTTCGTTCGAGGCGTAGACGGCGGACGATTGGTCGTATTCCTGTTGGGAAATGAGCTTGTCCGAAAACAGCTGCTTGGTGCGATCGAACGTTGTGCTGGCCAATTTGAGATTCGCCTCCGCCTCGGCCAACTGCGCGACGAAACGTGTCTGGTCGAGGGCTACCAGCAACTGGTCCTTCTCGACCCGGCCGCCCTCGGAGAAGTTGATCGTGGTGACGAGGCCATCGACCTCCGCCTTTATGTCGACCATCTCGTTTGGAGCGATGGAGCCGACGAGCGAGATGCTTTCGGAAACCGGCCGCTGGGTAGCTGGCACGGCGACAACCTGAACGGCCATGCCGCCGCTTTTTGCGGCAGGAGGTGCGTCTTGTTTTTTGCTGCAGCCGGCTAGTGCAGCCGAAAGCATCGTCACTGCGGCCAAGAATCTGGATCCATGGAACATTCCCCAGACTCAATCGGGCGGGAATCGACGGTGCAAGCCCACAGGTCGTTGAAGGCCGGTCGGGCGCGTGCGATGGGGACAAGAATCTCCTTCGACGGCGGCGCAATGAGCCGTGGGTTTGGCCATGCGCCCAGGGAATCGGTTTAAGCCGGTAAGTCCCCGTCCGGGACTGGACGAAGCCGGCCCAGAAGCCCTTTCAGGACGCGCAGGTGATCTAGGGTCTTAGGGCCGAGATGGAGGGAATGTTTGGCCCGGGCGAGGCCCATGAGAACGGCAAAAGTCCCTTCCTTGTCCGTCACCGGCAGAAGGATGATGCCGCCTTTGGCGTGGGGTTTCAGCCAATCGGGAATGAACGGCTGGATGGCGTTGTCGTTCGGGTTCTGGATGATGACGTCCTGTGCCCGCGTGACGCAGACGGTGAAGATCGTCTTGTTCGAGCGATCGATGAGGCCGTGGGTCCGGAGGGCTTCAGCCTGATGCCCGAAACCGTATTCCGCCTGGAAGGCCGGGGAACCTGTCGGCTGGATGAGCAGCAGCGTGTCGTCCAATTCGAGCGCCCGGCATAGGAGCCGCGTGGCCTCTTTCCAGATCGCATCGCGATCGGCCGCCGGGGCGTTGATGGCCGAGGTGAGCTCCTGGAGGCCGACGCGGAGGGAGCGTTCGGCGTCGAGTCCGCAGGTAAAGGTGTCGTTGACCGGTCCGAGCTTCCTCTTCGCGAGGGGCGTTGCGGTGGGCTGAAGGACGAACGGACGGTCTTCGAGGAAAGCCTCGATGTTCGCGACGATCCGGTGCGAGAACAGCGGGCTGGCCAGCTGTCGCTTGTAGGAATCCACCTTGACCATGGTGGCCTCAAGGAACGCCTTCACGTCGTCGCGGGTGAATTTCAAGATACGTCCGTAGCGTTCCATCAACTCGCCGTAGGCCGCTGCGAACTGCTCCTGGCTGTTCAAGCGAGAAAGCATCTCGCAGAACTTCACTGTGAAATCGATGAGCATCAGCTGCTGGTCGTCACGCGACAGTTCCTCCGCCGTAAACGTGGCTTCGGGGACGGCGGCAATGAAGCGGAGCAGCGATTGCGGGAGTTTCGCCCGGCGCAGGATGTCCTTCGAGATCTCGAGCGAGTTCATCCCGAAGATCCACCGGATGGCCGGCTCGAACCCCTTTGACTCGCCGAACTTCATCGCCTCGCGGTATTCCTCCGGGAAGAACGACGCGAGCACCAGACGCCCGTAGTTGCGAAGGGCGGCGCAAACGAACGTGTGCTCGGGGTTGTGGGATTTCCGGTTTTCCATGATCGCTTCCGACATCAGCGCGCTGATCAGGGTGATGCAGGCGACCTCGTCGAAGTCGTCCGCGCTGAACCGGCGGTTGGCGTTCTTCAGCAGGAGAAGGGCGACGGCGATGTTGCGGACGCGAAGGTAGCCGACGCTGGAGATCGCCTGGCTGATGGTGTTGATGTCCCCGCCGTCGGGATTATAGGCGACCGAGCATGCCACCTTGATGATCTTCGTGGTCAGGGTCAGGTCGCGCGAGATGATCCGGGCGACCTGGTGGACGGAGATGGAATCGACGTTGAGCGACAATTCCCGGATCAGCTCAAGCACCTGGGTGATCGAGGCGGTTTCGCTTGCCTTCAGTCCCTGGTCGATCCGGACGAGCGTCTGTTCGTAGAGCGCCGTCCGCGCGATCGCCTCCTTCTCCTCCAACCAAGTCGGCATAGGCGGGACAGGGGGTGAATCCACCGAAGCCCCGGGGGGGGCAGGCGCAGCGGCCGGGGCGGATTCATTGGGAGCGGCAGACATGGTGCGTCAGGTAGGCCATCGGCTTTATGGCAGGTGGGCTTAACGGTTTGAAGATTCCCGGCCCTGTTGGCAAAGCGACACCAACGCCAGCCGTGGACGGATGGGCCGATCAGTTCGGTGCCGGCCCGGATGGCGAGCGCCGTTCTGGGACCCTTCGCGATCGATCCGTTCACTTCGCCGTCGGGTGTGGATCCGTCTTTGGACGAAGGGCGCTCAGAAGCGTTTTCAGCGTCCGAAGGTGATCCATCGTCTTTGGACTAAGGGCGAGGGAGTGTTTGGCCCGGGCAAGACCCATCAGGATCGCGAAGGTGCCTTCATGGTCGCCAATCGGCAGGAGGATGATTCCGCCCATGGCATAGGGTTTCAGCCAGCCGGGGATGAACGGCTGGATGGCCTGGTCGTTCGGGTTCTGGATGACGACGTCTTGGGCCCTCGTGATGGCCACCGTGAAGATGCTTTTGGTAGAGGGATCGAGAATGGCATTCGGACGGATCGCGGCGACCTGCTGGCCGAAACCGTATTCCGCCTGGAAGGCCGGGGAAGACGGTGGCTGGACCAGCAGGAGCGTGTCGTCCAGCTCGAGAGCCTGGGCGAGCAGCCGGGTCACTTGTTCCCAGGCGACGGCGTGGTCCGGATGCTTGGAAAGAACGACGGGTTCAAGCTCCTTCAACCCTGCCCGCAGCAGGCGCTCGGCGTTCTGGCCACAGGTGAAACTTGCGTTCAGAGGAGAGCGCTTCGACAGCCCCGAGCGATTGGTAGAGGGCTGCAAGGTCAGCGGCAGCTGTTCGACGTAGGCGCGGATGTTCGTGACGATCCGGTTGCCGAAGAGCGGACTGGCGAGCTGCCGTTTGTAGGAATCCACCTTGGAAAGCGTCGCCTCGAGCAGGGCCAGCATGTCCTCCTTCGTGTAGTGGAGGCACCTGCCGTAACGCTCCATGAGCTCCTGGTATCCGGTCTGGAAGTGCTCCTGCGTTTTCAGTCGGGAGAGGAGTTCGCAGAGTTTCACGCTGAAGTCGACCAGCATGAGCTGCTGGTCGTCCCGCGAAAGTTGTTCCGCCGAAAACCTGCTGTCGGGAATCGCCTCGATGAACCGGAGCAGTGCCGGCGGCAAGCCCGCGCGCTGGAGCAGCTCCCGGGCGAGGTCCAGGGCCGACATTCCGAAGGCCCTTCGGAGCGCGGTTTCGTAGCCCTCGGTTTCACCGGCCGTCATGGCCGCGCCGTATTCATCCGGAAAGAACGACGCGAGCAGCAGGCGGCCGTAGCTCCGCAACGCCGCGGCGACGAACGCGTGTTCCGGATTATGGGACTTGCGCGTCTCCATGATCGTCTCGGACATCAAGGCGCTCGTAAGCGTGATGCACGCGATCTCGTCGAAATCGTCAGTGCTCCATCGCCGGTTTGCGTTCTGCAAGAGCAGCAGGGAAATCGCCATGTTGCGGACGCGGTCGTAGCCGACGGTCGCGATGGCCTGGTTGATCGTCGTGATCTCCGCCCCGTCGGGATTGTAGCCCACGGTGCACGCGATCTTGATCAGCTTGGTAGTGGTCGTGAGATCGCGGGAAAGGATTTCCCCGACCTGATGGACCGACAGTGACTCGACCTTCACCGCCATCTCCCGGATCAGTTCCACCACCTGGGTGATCGAAGCCGTTTCCTGGCTGCGCATCCCCTGATCGATCCCCCTAAAAGTCTTCCGGACCAGCGCGCTGCGGTCGCTCTCGACTGCGTCCACGACCGTGGAAACGCCCTCCGCGACGGGAGTGGTCTCCACGGAGGCGGCGGACTCCGGAGCTGGTTCTTCGGCGGTGGCGGGCATCTGCTTCAGCGGGGTGATCGGTCCAAGCCGGCCTGCCCTTGAAGGAAAGATGCCGTCTACCGCCGGATCAGAACCGGACCGTGACGCCGACAAAGGGATTTAAATCCTCGGCCGAACGGGTGATGCCGATGTTGATTCCGGCGTCGAACTGGATGTTGTCGGTCAAGCCGTAGGTAAGGCCCAGATCCACCGTTCCGATCCACGGGGCACCCGGTTCACCGCTCACAAGGGACCAGAACTCGATGTAGCCTCCGAGCTTGCCCCAAATATCGCGGCTGAAGGTCAGGCTGTTGACGAACTCGGCATGGTAGTCGGTGTCGGAGGAATTCTGGATGAAATCAACTTCGGTCATGACGCCGAAACTCCAACGGCCCGGAAGACTGCCGTTGAAGGGAAGGATCAGGCCGGCTTCGACGGCGTTGTTGGCCAGATTGTCCTGGTTCGACGGGAACTTTGCCCAAGGCATCAGGGCGAAGGCGGTTTCCCCGCCGTCATTGCCCCAGACATTATATTTGAGCCGCGTGGTAATGTCGCCGAAGCCTGACTGGCGCAGGACCGTGCTCGCGATGCGATCCTTTGTGCGGACGCGGTTGTAGCTTTCTACGACGACCTGCAAGTCGACCTTGTTGCAAAGACCGACCTTGAAGTTGGCCGCGGCAAAGCTCCACGCATCCACCACGGTATCGGCTCCGCCGGACGTGTCGTGGTCGTGGCTATAGGTCACGAGATCGCTCTCGATCTGGAAATGGCCGGCATCGACCGTATAGGCCGACTCGGTCTTGTCAGGTCGGTCGGTGGACAATTCCCGCATGAGACTGCGAGGAGTTGGGTTGAAGAAGTGGAACGAACTCTTGTCAGGCGCCGGATCGGAGGCACACACAACTTGGGATCCGGACGCGAGCAGGCCCGTCAGAAGGGAAACAAGTGCGGTCGAAAACGGTTTGAATCGAATCCGGGAAATGTGAACCCGGTCGTCTTGAACTTTCCTTTGAAGAGTCATGCCGCGACATAAGCGTTCAAAGCAAAATTAGCCAAGACTAACTTAGGCTTTCGATGCCGACCGGATATCGACCTGCAATACTCGGTCGCTCAGTCTGTCACGAGACCACGCCTTTGAACTCCGGATCACTGAGACCCTTCAATTCACCCGTGCTGTCCGCGAAGCGGTCCACCGGAGCACCCATGCGATTGAGCATGCCGACGTAGAGATTACAGAGCGGCGTGTTCTTTTCGTAGGTCAGGTGACGCCCCGTGGCGAGCGTGCCACCGGCTCTGCCGCCTAGAATGATCGGGAGGTTGCGCGGGCTGTGGGCGTTGCCGTCGCGCATGCCGGCTCCGAAGAGGATCATCGAGTTGTCGAGGACGTTGCTTGCGCCCTCCTTCAGGGATCGGAGGCGTTCGAGGAAGTAGGCGTATTGGGCGACGTGCCACGCGTTGATCCGCTTGTATTCCTCCAGCTTCGCAGGGTCGTTCTCGTGGTGGGAGATCTGGTGGTGTCCACCTTTCACGCCGTCGAGGAAGGAGAAGTTCCGCCCGGAAACCGAGTTGCCGAACATGAACGTGCTCACCCGCGTGGAATCGGTCCAGAAGCCGAGCGCCATGATGTCGAGCATCAGGCGGGTGTGCTCCGTGTGGTTGCCGCGGCGTTCCGAGACCTTGGCCGGGTCGTTGTAGTAGTCGTTGATGCGTTTCCCGAGCTTTGCGACCTCGGCGCGGACGAGCGGGTCGCCGTCTGACTCCTCCTTCTTGCGGCGAGCGTCGAAGGCGATGCGTTTTTCTACGGACCTGACGGAGTCCAAGTATTCGTCCAGCTTGCGGCGATCATCCTGCCCGACACGGTTCCGCAGCGAATTGGCGTCGTCCAGAACGGCATCGATGACCGATTTGTCCCGGATCGCTTCCCGGCGACGTTCCGCCACGTTCGATCGGAATAGGCGGTCGAAGGCGAGCTGCGGATTGATCTCCTTGGCCAGTGGCGTCGTCGGCGAGCTCCACGCGATATGGGCTCCGTAGAGTTGGGTGTAACCGACGTTCACGTCGACCCCGGTCGCGGGCGGCTCCAATCCAAGCTCGAGCGAGGGCAGGGGAGTCATGTTGCCCACGCGAGCGGCGGCCAGCTGGTCCATCGAGATGCCTGCCCGGAGATTGCTGCCGGTCGTGCGCTGGATGGTTTGGCCGGTGAGGAACCCACCGGTCTTCACGTAATGCCCGTCGCCGGTATCGCTGCCGGCATTCCAGAGCTGTGTGAAAACAAGGATGTCCTTCTTGAGCGGCTCGAGCGGCTTCATTCCTTCCGCCAACTCGAAGTCCGCGCCGGCGCCCTTGGGGGTCCATTGGTGCGGATTCACGCCGTTCGCCATGTAGAGCACCGCCATGCGGACGGGCTGCTTGGCCGACGACGTGGCGAGAGTTCCCGCGCCCAAGGCGGCGACCGGTTTCATCGCGTCGAGCAAGGGCAGCGCGAGCAGCGCGCCACCGCCCTTGAGCATTGTGCGGCGGGAGATTTGCCAGTTCTTCATGATCTTCGTTAGTTGCTTGCGACGTCGTGCGACGGGGCCTTTCTGTTCTGGAACGGATAGCTCATCACGACCTCGGTGACCAGTCTCTGCGCCTTGAAATCGTCGTGGGCCAAGGCGTCGGTGATCTTCCGGACGGTGGGGGTATCGTAGAATTCCAAACCGCGACCAAGGGCATAGGACAGCATCCGTTCGGTGAGGTTTTTGATGAACTGCTCGCGTCGTTCCAGAAGGATGCCCTTGAGTTCGATGGGGCCGGAGAACGTGCGTCCGCCGGGCAAGGTGCCGGAAGCGTCGACCGGTTCACCGGCAATCTTGGTCCGCCAACGGCCTATCGCGTCGAAGCTCTCCAGCCCGAAGCCCAGCGGATCCAGCCTGCTGTGGCACGAGGCGCATTCGGGTTTGGACCGGTGCTTCTCCAACCGTTGGCGAAGCGTCATGCCGTCGGTCTTCTTATCGTCGTGCGGCAGGCTCTGGACGATCGGAGGCGGTGGAGGCGGTGGCGTCCCGAGGATCTCCTCAAGCACCCATTTGCCGCGAAGCACCGGGCTGGTTCGGAGAGGATACGATGTCTTTGTTAGGATCGCCGCCATGCCGAGCACGCCGCCGCGGTTGCGGTCGGTCAGTTTCACCCGCTGGAACTCGGTGCCGGTCACGCCCTCGATACCGTAGATCTTGGCGAGTTCCTCATTGGCGAATGTGTAGTCAGCATCGATCAGTTTCAGGAGGCTGCCATTTTCGGACACGAGGCTGTGGAAGAACTTCACCGGCTCCTGCTGCATCGCCTCGGCCAATGCAGGCGTAAACTCGGGGAAACGCCGCTGATCCGGCTGGGCGGATGTCTTGAAAGTTCGCAGCCCGAGCCATTGCTGGCTGAAGTTCTCCGACAACGCAGACGCTTTCACATCCGCCAACATCCGCTTAACCTGCGCGGCGACAACCGTCGGATCGGAGAGCCTTCCGGATTTGGCCAGTTCGAACAACGGGTCGTCGGGCATCGTCGACCAGAGGAAGTAGCTCAAGCGCGTGGCGATCTCCCAGTCACCCAGCTTGAAGGGTTGGGTCGTGCTGCGATTCTCCACCGTCCGGAACAGGAAGTTCGGCGAAACGAGGACGCCTTTGAGCGCCAGTTTCACCGCGTCTTCGTGCCGCTCGCCCAAGGCAAGTTCCTGGTCGTAGAGTTTCAGATACCGGTCCGTTTCGTCCTTGGATACCGGGCGGCGGAATGCCCGAAAGGCATGATGCTCGATGATCTTACGGGCCGTGGCGCGTTTGCCGGAGAAGAACCCCGGTTGCGCGATGAAGATCCGGTTTGAGGCCGCGGCATCGAGAACCTCGGAAGCCGCGGCCAGATAGCGTTCCATCAGGATCGGCGGGATGAAAAGTGTCTGGGCGTTGTTATCAAATCCTCCTCCTCCTCCTCCGTCCGACGGGAACTTGTCCGCAGGCCGGTTCGTCACGCCGAACAAGTCGCGGACCGTGTTGTTGTATTCGACCCGGTTCAACCGGTGGCTCACGACATAGCCGGGGTTCTTCTCGATCTTCGTGTCGTCGATCCCGGCCAAAGCCTGCTTGATCCAGGCTTCCATCTGGTCCTTCTCCTCCGCGCTTGGCTGCTTCTTGTTCTTGGGCGGCATCTCGCCGAGGTGGATCTGTTCGTGGACTTTCTCCCAAAGCTTCGGATTCCGGTAAAACGCGGCTTCATCGGGGAACTTGGACAGGTCGACTTCGCCCTTCTGCTTCTTCTCGCCGTGGCAATCGAAGCAATACGTCTGGAGCAGGGGCTTGATGTCTTTGGCGAAATCGGTCGCGACCGCATTCGAAGTCAAGCCGACCATCATCCAAAGAAACGTGCCGACAATCCATCCAAGCGATCCCGGCCAGGGATCACGGTTCGAACTGGATTGGCTGTTCGCAGAACGCATCGGCAGGCCGACTCTTTCCGGCGCCCGGACATTCAGCCGAATCTTCAATCGGCTCGAACGGACGCACGGGGCAGAGGAGACGTCGGAGGTTAACCTGATGCCGATCGTTTTCGCAAATGCCTTGGCGAGGCGGGGAACGGTTTGAACCGTTCGGACGTCCTCGAGCCAATGGAGGAGGGCCTATTGGCGATCGCGCAGCCATTGGATAGCCCCCTGCGCGGCGCGTGTTCCCGTCGCGAAGCATCCCTGCATCAAATAGCCGCCAGTTGGAGCCTCCCAGTCGATCATCTCGCCCGCGACAAAGACTCCGGGCAACTGGCGAAGCATGAGCTGCGAATCCAACTCCCTCCATCGAACGCCACCGGCGGAAGAAATCGCCTCGGCGATCGGTCGAGGTCCTGTGAGGCGAATCGGGCAGTTCTTGGCCATTTGCGCCAAAGTCGCTGCCGACGTGAACGACTGGTTGTCCGGCAGCGTCGACAGAACGGCATAGGCGGCGTCGCACAGGCGCCACCGCGAACGTGCTTCCGGAAGAAAATTCTTCCCGCAGTTCCCCAGCTTGCGGACAAGCTCGTCAGCAGAGTAGCTGGGTTTGAAATCAATGACGATCTCGGGTTCCGGCATCGCACGCAGAGCGGTTCCGAGCTGGTAGATCACACCGCCTTCGAGGCCGTAACGAGTCACGAGAAGCTCTCCGACGGCCGTCGCTCCACCGGCCCGGGCCGTGATGTTCTTCAAGGGCTTTCCTTCCGCCAGGGCAATTGCTTCGACCGGCCACTTGATTTCCCAGCCGCAATTGGCCGGCGCCAGAGGCGCGACCGAAACGCCCATCGCGCCGAGCGTTGAAACCCAGCCGCCATCCGAACCCGTTTCCGGCCACGAACCCCCGCCCAGCGCCAGGATCACTGCGTCCGCTTCAATGGTCCGCGTTTCTTCGTCGGTCTGAAAATCCACCGACCACTGCGCTCCGGCCCGCAGCCCGATCCAGCGATGGCGTAATGCGAACCGCACGCCGGATTCGCGCAGCCGCTGCACCCAGCGGCGCAACAGCGGCGCCGCCTTCATCTCGCGCGGGTAAACTCGACCGCTCGTCGCCGCGAAGGTCTCGATCCCCAAATCAGCCGCCCACTTCCGCAGCGCCTCGGAGTTGAAGCCGGCGAGACCGTCTGACCAGAATCTCGTTGGTTGCTCCGGACCGGAGTAGCGGGAGGCGAAAAGATCCTGGTTTTCCGAGTGGGTAAGATTAAGGCCCCCGCGACCCGCGACGAGGAACTTGCGACCGACCGACGCTTTGGCGTCGAACAAGGTCACGGAAGCTCCGCCTGCCACGGCCACTTCGGCCGCCCGCAAGCCCGATGGACCGCCGCCTATGATCGCGATCTTGATTCCTCAGCGAACCAGACCCCGATGTGTGGTGCAACGGGGTTCGATTCTGTTGCGGCACCCTCTTTCGGGTCACAGCTCGATCACGGCGGATTGCCGAACTGGCGCGGGAGTGTTGGCAAAGCGCCCGAAATGGATCCTGGATATGAGCGGTCGCACACCTTCGGGCGCCGTCTAGTTTAATCCTTGTCACCTGTAAATCCGAGTGCCCGCTGGTCTGTTCTTCAGCAGAGCTTTGATCGGCTCGGTGGCCGCAGCCCGCTGACCCTCCGTCAATTCAAACTAGTATCAATCACCGTAAGACCACCCACACGCTCCCATGAAATCTCTATCCAATTTTTTCGGGCAAAGATGGCCGCGGATCGCCATCTCGCTGTTGTCGGTCGTCGTCGCATTCGGTTCCGCAATGATGGCGAAGGACGTGGACCCAGGTTTCGGCGACGCTCACTCCCCCATCGGGCGCAACACAGATGACCATCGGATGGATCCAGTCCATGGGTGCCGACAATGGTGCCGACTGGGTGACCTTGATTGACGATGTGTCCGTCTCCACGGGGCCCGTCGTCCAGGGCACGACCAATATGCTCTCCGCAACAGTCCAGCCGGGCATCCAAGTCAGCTGGAGTTCAGGAAGTGGGGCAAACTACCAGGTCCAATCCGCCCCGACCGTCAGCGCCCCATGGGTGAATCTCGGAGGCCTGATCGGCGGTAACGGCGGCACCAACGATGTCGCGGCTCCGGTCGACTCGCCGTTCAAGTTCTACCGGGTGCGCCAGATTCAATAGGATGCGGGAGAGCCGGTCCCGGAGGCGCCCATCGACCGAAAAATCGGGTCAGCCTTCTCCGCGGGCAGAAATCCTCATTACGAGGGCAGGAGATGAGGGCCCCGAATAAAAGCCGGAGTGCAGTTCGGATCCCATAAGGGGTTGAGTCCGATCCAACCTTCACCCGGAGCCTCGCGGACGCTCGGGACTTGCCGGCCGATGGCAAGCCCCAGTCCGGTAGGGATTCTCCCCATTGAAAATCAATTGGGGGATTTGTGTGGAACAATGAGGAAGCCATGCGCGTGCGTTCATTGCGGCGGCGGAAATGCCTCGGCACGGCTCCCGTCTCGTTTTTGTTCAGGCCCTCCGAGTGTTTTCCGACATTCGGTGTTCCGCGAGGACGGGCTCAAGCGCTGCTGTTTGCCAGAATCCCCAGCTGGGATTTTGCGGCAGACATCTCGGCTGCGCCACACCGCGCTTGAAACGGGCCGGCCGATTTGGTTTTATCTATACGGAATTTCCATAGCGCAAACGGCGGAGGGCGCTATGTAGCCATTCGGCATCTGAGTATCCTGCGGTTTCACCGTCATCGGTGGTCTTGGCCTGCGTTCGTCAAACCAACATGAAAAACTTTCTTCAGCTCCGTGTGCTTGTTGCCGTCGCCTCCCTTGTGCTCGGGTTCAATGCCCTGGCTGTTCCCGCCGACCCAACTCCGTTCAAGGTCCGCCAAGCCGATGGCACGGAGATCACGCTGAGGGTGCGGGGCGATGAATGGTTCCACTGGTATGAGACCGTGGAAGGCCGGCCGGTGGTTCTCGATTCGGGGAGCGGCTTCTGGATGTATTCCGCTCCCACGGACACCGAAGGAGTCGTCTCGAGTGGACAGCGCGTCGGTCTTGACCTTCCCCCGGCGGCCCCATGGCAGCCGAAGCCTTCCGTGATGCGGTTGAACACGCTTTCGGTGAAGCAGGCATCCGCCCGGCGCCAGATGGCAGCACGCACGAGCGGCACCGGATTTGTGCCGGTTCTGTTGGGGAATTTTTCGGACACCACCCCGACCGTGTCCGCCGTCACGCTGAGCAACATCCTGTTCACCACCGGTCCCGGGGTGCGGTCGATGTCGACCTACTTTAGCGAAGTCTCTTATGGCAAGTTCACCGTCTCGGCCGGCCCGAGCGGCGTGCAGAACTGGGTCAACGTCCCAAACCCGACCGCGTTCTACGGCGCGACCAATCCGGCCTTCGCCAACGCCGTCGACATCCGGGCCGCTCAGTTCGTCCGCTCCGTGGTCCAGGCCGCCATTGCGGCGGGCTACAACTTTGCGCCCTACGACCAGGACGGCGATGGCAAGGTCGACGTGGTGAACATCGTCCACGCTGGGCGCGGCGAGGAAAGCGGCGGCGGTCCGAACACGATCTGGTCGCACCGCTCCAGCTTGAAGGACCAGCTTGGAACCAACGGCCCAATCGTTGGTCCCGGCGGCATCGTGATCGACGATTACGTGATCCAGCCGGAGCTTGCCGGCGACGGCGCCGCGACGACGATCGGCGTCTTCGTCCACGAACACGGCCATGCCCTGGGATTGCCCGATCTCTACGATTCGGACTACTCCACCCTCGGGGTCGGGAAATGGAGCGGCATGAGCTTCGGCTCGAACAACGGGCTCGTCCGGAATGGCGACTGCCCCGCGCACTTCGATCCCTGGTGCAAGTCCAAGCTCGGCTGGCTCTCCCCGATCAACTACACGCTCAACTTCCAGAACGTTCAGTTTCCGAGCGCCGCATCGAACGCGTTCGCCGCACGGCTCTGGAAGGACGGATTGGCGGGGCCGCAGTATTACCTCGTGGAAAACCGCCAGACCAACGGCTTCGACGCCGCATTGCCCTCAGCCGGCCTGCTCATCTGGCACATCGACGAGGGCAAAGTGAAGGTCAGCAACACCCAGGAATGGTATCCTCTAAGCCTCGGCGGATCCCCTGCCAAGACGAACTCGGGCAACTACGTCGTGTCCCTCGTCCAGGCGGACAATCTCTGGAATTTGGAAGTTACCAATCGCAACCCGTCGCTGGGCAATACGGGCGATGCCGGCGATCCATTTCCCGGGTCTTCCAACAACCGCATCTTCGGCCCCAACACCGCGCCGTCCAGCCTCGCCTACAACGTTGGGACAACTCCCGGCTACAACAGTTTCGTCACGGTGAGCAACATTTCGAACCCCGGCCCTGTGATGACAGCCGACCTCTATACGCGCAGCCCGAACAGCGGACCGCTGGTGGAATGGGTGAATGTCGCCGGTGTCGTGCCTCCTTACAGCGGTCAGACCTTCTCCAAACTGGATGCCCAGCATCCCGTGGCAATTAGGGCGTTTCCGGGGCCGAGTGGGAGCCAGTTGAGCATCGCGAGCCTGTTCATCACACGCGCCTCCGACGGCCGTTGGTGGAACTTCACCTCCCACCTCTGGGAAACCAACGCCACCGCGCGCGACGTAACCGTGACGGCCGCGCAGCAGAACGGCTTCACGCTCGGGTTCCAGTCAGACCTGCCGGACGGCACCAACCTCGTCAACGGAAGCCATACCTTCATCGTGCGGGTCATAAACGGGGCCAGCATCGTCACTGAAATCCAACTGGGCGCGACCGTGGTCCGCGCGCCGGAGGTCAACCTCAGCCTCGCGGACAATTCCGTCGTAAACACCCTGACCAACTTCACCGCGATTGCGATCGAGGACAGCGGCGTGGGCATCCAGCGGGTCGAGGTTGCGCTCTACTATGACGGCGGGGAGTCCGACGCCGGCGGAGCAACGCGCTGGTATTGGAGCGGAACTGACTGGTCCACCACACCCCTTTGGCTGGGAGCGGACTTCCCCGGGCATCCGGGCCAGGCCACGCTCTATTATCCCATCGGGCCTTCCCCGGCCGATTTGCTGACCGAGCACGAATATTTTGTGTCCGCCCGCGCGGTCGACGCGTTTGGCGATGCCGCCACGAATACCATCTCGGTCTTTTACGACACGGGTTCGCCCGCCACCATCTATTGGCGGTATCCCTCCAGCGGCAACTGGTTCGATGCAGCGAACTGGACGCCGGCCCGCGTTCCGCTTTCCACCGACCACGTGGTGGTCAATGCGCCGGGCGACTACAGCGTCCAGGTCAACGGCAACGCCACCGTGGCCAGCCTACGCTTCGGCCGCGTGGTCGGCTTGGACCACCAGCAGTTGACCGTGCCGGTGGGCGGCGCGCTCACACTTGCCAGCGGGGACACCAACAAGGTCTACGGCCGGGCGGGGGTGGATCTCGGAGGGAGCATTGGGTCCAGCATCCTGCAGGTGTCCGGCGGTGCCGTCTGGAATTGGACCAGCGGCGCGTTGGGCGGCATCAACATCCTCCGTCCCGGCGCTACGATGAACATCAGCGGAGCGCCTACCAAGACGCTTTCCGCCGGAGCCGTGCTGGACAATGGCGGCGCCATCAATTGGGCCGGTCCCGGCGTGATCTACAACTATGGCTACTCGGCGGGCACGCAGGCCACCATCAGCAACCGGGCCAACGCCGTCTTCAATCTCACGACCGACGGCCAGGTATTCGTCCAAAGCTACTACGAGTCCTACTTCTACAACCTGGCCGGCGGGCTGCTCATCAAGTCGGGTGGAGTGAACTCGAACCTGTTCAACAGTTTCACGTTCGTCAGTTCCGGAGAGGTCCGTGTGGATACCG